>CAZGDV010000041.1:0-23903 GCA_964524995.1 uncultured Dehalococcoidia bacterium
TGCGCGCGGGCAACGAGATAGTGAACCTCATGAAGGAGCTTCGCCCCACCTTGCTGGATGAGCTGGGACTGCCCTCAGCAATCCATCGCTATGCAAAGGATGTGCTCCAGCCCCGGGGCATCGACGTGTCCGCCGACTTCAGGGGACTGAACGAGCGGTTGGGGCCCGAGATCGAGGTGACCCTGTTCCGGATAGCACAGGGGGCGATAGGGAACATACTGGAGCACTCGGGGTCAAAGAACGTCGTCATCGAACTGAAGTCGGACGCCGAGGAGTGCGTACTTCGAATCCAGGACGACGGTGCCGGCTTCGACGTGACCCAATTGACACAGGTGGATTCAAGTGGGCGGGGATCAGGCCTGTTCACCATGAAGGAGAGGGCCAGGACCGTGGGCGGCAGGTGTCGCGTGCTCTCCGGTTCCGGCCGGGGCACCACGGTCGAGGTGAAGATACCATTGGGCGGAGAGGCATTGGATGAGGAAGATACGAGTGTTGGTGGTGGATGACCACACCCTCGTCAGGGACGGTATCCGGGCTCTGCTGGCGCTGTCCTCGGACATCGAGGTGGTGGGCGAGTCACCCAATGGAAAGGACGCTATCCGGCAGGTCAAGAAGCTGGCGCCCGACGTCGTCTTGATGGACATCGCGATGCCGCTAATGACGGGACTGGAGGCCACACGCAGAATACGCAGGGAGTTCCCGGACACCAGAGTGCTGGCCCTGACACAATACGACGACAGTGAGTACGTCGTGCCCGTAGTCGAGGCAGGGGCCCGAGGCTTCATCAGCAAGATGGCCGCATCCTCGGAGCTGGCCTCGGCCATCCAGGCCGTGTTCCACGGCGAGTCATTTCTGTCGCCATCCGCAGCAGCGGCCCTGGTCGAGGAGTGCCAGCAGAAGAACACGGGCGACGGAGAACGAGACGCATATCAGCAGCTGACGGACCGGGAGCGGGAGATACTCAAGCTGGTCGTCGAGGGCCATACCGCCCGTCAGATAGCCGAGATGCTCGTCGTGAGCCCCAAGACCGTCGAGTGGTACAAGTCCAGCCTCATGAACAAGCTGAACCTCCACAACAGAACCGATCTCATCAAGTTCGCTATACGCAAAGGCGTCATCACCCTCTAGCATAGCCATCAGGCCCACCTGGACCCCAGCCCGGCACATCGCCCACCCGGTAGTTCCCTGGGCCACAGCCAGGGCATTCCTGGGTGGTTTTCCATGTCTCATCCCCCTATCTCCTTCAGGAGTCTTCCCATTGCGCTCGCACCCCTGTGATGTAGCATACGAGCACAGTCCGTATCGCCACGAGCTCACTCTGCTGCGGGAGAAGCCAATGGATACGATGTCAACCGCCATCCGTATGGAATCCAAGGCCCATCCAGCAAGGTCCACCTGGGTGGATCACAGCCTCATGCCGCCGTGCCAGGCTGCATGTCCCCTGCACACCGACATCAGGGAGTATGTGGACCTGGTAGCGCAGGGGAAGATCATGGAGGCATTGCAGGTGATAAGGGAGACCAACCCCTTCCCCTCTATTTGTGCCTACGTATGCACGCATCCATGTGAGGAAGCCTGCAGGCGATCCCAGGTGGACAAGCCGATCGCTATACGCGCCCTGAAGAGGTTCGCCGTTGAGTTCGGCGGGGATAGGATGATTCAGACCGATGCCGAGACGAAGTACGACGAGAAAGCGGCCGTGGTCGGGTCAGGCCCCGCCGGTCTTGCCTGCGCATACTACCTGAGGAAGCTGGGCTACCAGGTGACCGTTTTCGAGGCCCAGTCGGAGCTCGGGGGGATGCTCAGGGTAGGTATCCCACAGTATCGGCTGCCCCGGTCGGTCCTCGACACGGAAGTACAGAGACTGACGCACATGGGGGTGGAGATCAGGACCGATACCAGGGTTGTGTCCCTGGACCTCCTCTTCGACATGGGATACAAGGCGATCTTCATCACTATCGGTGCCCATCACGGGCTGAGAATGGGCGTTGAAGGAGAGGAGAGCCCGGGCGTGATCGACGGTGCCACATTCCTCCGCGAAGTGAACCTGGGGTTGAAGCCTTCTCTGGGTCAACGAGTTGCGGTTGTAGGTGGGGGCAACGTCGCCGTCGATGCAGCCAGGGTCGCGCTGCGAATGGATGCCAGCGATGTCACCATCCTCTACAGGCGCAGCCGAGCAGAAATGCCCGCCAGCGAGGTCGAGATCGAACAGGCCCTCGAAGAGGGCGTATCTATCGAGTACCTGGTAGCCCCGAGTCGAATCCGCAGGACGAACGGCCGCCTCCTGGTGAGTTCCGTCAGGATGGAGCTGGGAGAACCGGACTCGAGTGGAAGACGCCGTCCACAGCCCGTTGAAGGAAGCGATTTCGATGATGAGTTCGACACCATGATCGCGGCTATCGGCCAAGCGCCCCAGATGCCGCAGGGATTCGGTGTTCGGACGGGCAAGGGCAGCACGATTCAAGTAGACTCCAACACTCTGACTACCAACAGGTCGGGGGTCTTCGCTGGGGGAGACGCCGTGACCGGCCCGGCTACAGTGGTCAAGGCGCTCGCCGATGGTAGACTGGCGGCCCATCGAATCCATGACTTCCTGCGGCAGAGGTACCCGCTGCCGGACAGGCAAGAGAGGGAAGTCCTGGAGGGAGAACTGCTTCCACAGACCATCGAGGCAATCAAGAGAATCGAACGGTGCGAATTGCCCACCATCCCACCCACCGAGAGAACAAGCGACTTCAAGCTCGTCGAGCTCGGCTACACCTGGGAACAGGCCATCGGAGAAGCAAGACGGTGCCTGCGATGCGGCGTCGGGGCGGAGATACTCTCGCGTGATGCTTGCGCCACCTGCCTCACATGCCTGCGTGTATGCCCTTATCACGTTCCCTATCTTGACGACTCGAGCACCGTTCAGATACCACCAGAGCAGTGTCAGGCCTGCGGCGTGTGTGTCGTCGAATGCCCTGCCAATGCCATAGCCATGCGAAGAGTCAGTGACAGGCGACCGGCGGCCGGGGAGCTGGACCAGGTATTCGGCTCAACAACCGGGACACATGTCAAGCCGCTCATCGTGGTCTTCTGCTGCCAGTACGGTCTGTACGGCACAGGCACTCTGGCAAACCTGTGGCGGAGGGCCAGAGCCAGCATCTGGATGGTCCCGGTGCTGTGTGTGGCGAAGGTGAAGGATAACGACATCCTGCAGGCATTTCAGATGGGGGCCGAAGGGGTCTTCATAGCCGGGTGCGGCGACCAGTGCGCACGGGAGAACACCGACTTCTGGGTACGCCAACGGGTGAACAAGGTCAGGAAGGTGCTATCTCAGATCGGACTCGAGCCCGATCGTGTTCAAGCCGTCGTCTCTGCCGCCGGCGACCAGGACCCGAGCGGCAAGCTGGACGAATTCGCCGAGCGAATAGGAGGCTACCACATAGCCTCGATCATGACGCAGGAGGTGAAGAGTTGATAGTCGCGGAGCAGAAGAGCCTCAAAGAAATCACACGAATGATCAGACCATATGAGAGAGTCCTGATCCTCGGCTGCGGCACCTGCGTGACAGTCTGCGACGCCGGAGGGGAACGTGAGGTCTCGTTCCTGCATAATGCGCTCCGTCTGGCCCAGGCCAAGGCCGGCAACGGAACCCACACGTTCTCAGAGTACACGCTGAAACGACAGTGTGATCCCGAGTTCGCCAACCTGCTCGAAGGCAGAATCGACGAGGTCGACGCCGTTCTCTCTCTGGGGTGTGGGGTCGGTGTGCAGGCTATAGCGGAGCGCTTTCCGGAAACGCCTACACTGCCGGGAGTCAACACTTACTGCATGGGTATGTCCCAGGAGTGGGGCGTCTGGGACGAGCGGTGCGCCGGCTGCGGAGAATGCAGGCTGGCGGAGACGGCTGGAATCTGCCCCATCACCAGATGCACCAAGGGCATACTCAACGGGCCTTGCGCCGGCACGAAGAACGGCAAGTGCGAGGCCAACAAGGAGATGGACTGCGCCTGGATCCTGATCTACCAGAGACTCGAAAGGCTGCACCAGTTGGAGAACATGCGGCGGTACTATCCACCGAGGAACTTCCGCACGATTCCCAGGCCCAAGAGAATAGTCAGGAAGCCGGTCCTCGTAGGGGGTGACGACAATGAGTAACTCTCTTCTTCAGGAGAAGCTCAGTTCCGACGGTTTCCTCGTCACGACAGAGATCGGCCCCCCCAAGGGCGCGGACGTCGAGGAGATGGTGCATCATATCGATGTGCTCAAGGACAAGGTTGACGCAATAAACATAACCGACCACCAGAGCTCGGTGATGCGCTATCCGTCGATAGGGGGTTGCCTGCTCGTGAAGGAGCGCGGCGGCGAGCCCGTTCTCCAGGTGACCTGCCGGGACCGCAATCGCCTTGCGATACAGGCAGAACTTCTCTTCGCACACTCCAGGGGGGTCCACAACGTGCTCTGCCTTACGGGCGACGCGGTCGATGTGGGCGACCACAAACAGGCGAAGCCGGTGTTCGATCTGGATTCCGTGCAGCTCCTCCAATTGATTCGCACGATGGAGCAGGGCACAGACTCGGAGGGCAATGAACTGAAGGGCTCGCCGAGCCTTTGTGCAGGAGCCTCGGTGCATCCGGAGGCCGACTTCATAGAGCCGCAGCTCATCAAGTTCGACAAGAAGGTCGCGGCGGGGGCGGAGTTCTTCCAGACACAAGGGGTCTTCCAGTTGGACAGCCTGAGAAGATTCATGCAGTACGCAAGCCAGTTCAGCGTGAAGATTCTCGCCGGCATAATCGTCCTCTCATCGGCCCGGATGGCCAAGTATATGAACGCGAACGTACCCGGTATAACCGTACCACAGACCACGATCGACGAACTCTCTCAGGTCGAGAAGGGGAAGGGTCTCGAGAAGGGCATCGAGATCGCGGCCAGGCTGGTGAGGTCGATCAAGGAAGAGAACCTGTGTCACGGCGTACACATCATGGCCGTAGGGAATGAGGCCATAGTGCCAGACATCCTGGAGAGAGCCCAAACGGCTGAAGTTCATGTGTAGGCTGCTGATCGCTGTGAGCGAAGCCGCCGGTTATTCACGAGGCATTCTACGAAGGAGGTAAGGTGAGATGGCAGCGAAGAAGAGAAGGATCCTGATAGTCGATGACGAGCCCGATTTCGTGGAGGCTTTCCGCATGACCTTCGAGGGCAAGTCCTATCAGGTCATGACCGCCTCCAGCAAAGCAGAGGCGCAGGAGCGCGTCAGCGCGCACCCTGACATCATCGTCCTCGGTACACTGGCCCCGGCCGGCCAGGCGTTCGCCGTGCATCAGTGGCTGAAGAAGCATCCCCGGCACAAAGAGATACCACTCATGGTGGTGGATGCGCGCTACGCAGAGCGCTCGATTCGCGGCTGGAGGAAGATCGAGGGCATGCAGCTCGAGTCCGATGACTACCTGACGAAGCCCGTCGAACCAGCTGCCCTGATGCCCCGGATAGCGGCGCTCCTGGAGGAAGCTATTCGCAGGATCAAGGTTCTGATCGCGGACGATCACACGATGGTCAGAGATGGGATACGGGCCGTACTCGCGCTGCAGAAGGACATCGATGTCGTGGCCGAGGCCGAGAACGGGCGAGACGCAGTCGAGAAGGTAATGCGCCTGACGCCCACCGTAGCCCTGATGGACCTGGTGATGCCGGGCATGAGCGGTCTCGAAGCGACGAAGATGATATCCCAGCGCTGCCCCGAGACGAAGGTCCTCGTGCTGACGCAGTTCGACGAGGAGGACAACATGGTGGCAGCCAGGAACATGGGCGCGCACGGCTTCATCCCCAAGAGAGCCGCAGGCAAGGAACTCGTGGCCGGCGTGCGTACGTTAGACAGGGGAGGGTACTTCCCGGCCTCCTTCGCCGACGCCAACTAGGGAGGTAGCAGCTTCACAGGCCCGTCGAGACACAGGCTGGCACGCAGAACACCTATCATCCTGCCCGTGCAAGGAGATACCGTCTAGCTGCGGGGCAATCCTATGCCTTGCTCGCGTGGTAGTCCGTGAACGACGCCAGGCACTTGACCGTCCTCTCCAGTGACGGGAACGCCGCGACCCCTGCATCCGCAAGGGTGGCCATCGCTTTCGAGGTCTTCTCGGGGGTGCCGAGCATTACCATGATGACCGGGTTGCGGCTGCCCTTTGCTGCTTCGGCGATGCACTCCGCAACCTCGTTCCCTCTCCACTCCCCGGCGTGAATCAGCAAGAGGATGTCCACCTCGTCGCTGTTCCCCAGGATGTCCACGGACTGGCTGTAGAGTTCGACGTTCACGCCGGCCGATATGCTCAGGTCGACCGGGTTGCGTGCCGATGTGCCGTACGGCGGCAGGAACCGCCGTATCCTCTCCCTGGTTTCGGGCGAAAGCGTCGGGATCAGGAAGCCAGCCTTGGCGCACAGATCCGTAGCCATCACCAGCGGCCCACCGGTCCCCGATATCAGGGCTATGCGCCTGCCCTCGAGCGGCGGCAGCTTGTCGAACATCACCTGGCAGTCAATCAGATCGTCGATGCTGTCCACCCTTACCAGATTGGCCTGTTTGAATGCCGATTCCCAGGTCTGGGGCGAGCCCGCAAGAAAGCCCGTGTGCGAGGCAACGACGTCGTGGCTCCTCTCGGTAACGCCCGACTTGAGCAGTATGACCGGCTTCCTTCTGGCAACGCTCGCGGCGGCTTCGAGGAACCTCTTCCCATCCTTCACACCTTCGATGTAGCCCGAGATCACCGTCGTCCTGGGGTCATCCCCGAGGTACTCCAGAAAGTCGGCGAAGCCCAGATCGCACTCGTTCCCGCAGTCGACCACCTCGCTGAATCGCACTCCCCTGCTCACGCCCCAGTGCGACACCATGTACGCGATAGCACCGCTGTGGGACAGGAAGGCGACGGGGCCCGCCTCGCGAGGCATGTTCGGGAACAATGCCAACCCGCCCGACGGGCAGTACATGCCCATGCTGTCCGGGCCGATTATCCTCGTCCCGTTCCGCCTCGCGTACCCGACGATCTCCGCCTCATCCTGTCCGTCATCGCCGATCAGCGAGCTAAAGACGATAACCCCTTTCGCGCCCTTCGCGACGCAGTCCCTTATGGCATCCGGCACCGCAGCCGGCGGCAACACGACTATCGCCAGGTCCACGCCATCTGCACCTATGTCTCTGGCATTGGCGAAGGCGTCGAAACCCTGCACCTGTCGCTGTCTGGGATTCACAGGGTATATCCTCTCACACACGCCCATGTCCACGAACGCCTTGGTCACCATATAGCCTAGCTTGCCGGGGTCATCCGAAGCCCCGATCACGGCAATCGAGTTAGGCCTGAAGATGGCATCAGGAATGCTGGTCATGCTTCTCCTCTGACAGAATGGTTCGTGATCTATGATACTACGAGTGGCCGAACGCTGTCAGGTCGGGAAGCAACCCGGACACGGGAGTGATGTAGGCACGGGTATTCAGTCAGGCGGGCAGTCCGCGAACGGAGGCCGCAGTCGCTCCGCCGGTCAGTCGCTCTGCTTCAGATACTCCATCAATTCGTCGAAGCTCGGCGGCAGGCCGGCCCCGAAGGGAAGCAGAGCAGGCGTCGGGTACCGCATTCCGGCCTTATGGGTGCCCTCCAGCCCCTCAGCGATGCTATTGGCCTTTGCCGCCGGCATGGCGAACGCCGCCTCGTGATCCTGCGTCTGCGCTATCGCGCGATCGCCGCCGCCGGTCATGATGTACTGGCAGGCACCTGTCAGCATCGGCACCGTTATCTCCCCACCGCACGCGAAGCCCCCAACACTGACAGACGTGACCGGCTCACCCGTTTCGTAGGCCGCGGCCTGTATCAGCCTAGCCACCTGCGCCGGGTCACCGTACACTATGATCACGTCGGGCTCGAACTCGGCCCGGTGCAGAGGCGCTAGCAGAACGTGGGTGTACTTACCGACTTCCAGCTGCGGAATCGCCTTGGCCATCCTGGCTCTGACTGACTGGTCCTTCACCCAAAACGGTATGGGGAAGCTGCCATCCAGGAACCTATTCTTAGCCGCCACGAAGCCTACGGTCAGCGCACCCAGCGGGCAAAGCATATCGTCCAGCCCCATTGCCACTACCCATCCGTGTCGCCGGGCCAAGGCTACCCCCTGGCACAGCGCCATAGTCCTTCCGGCGTCGCGCTTGGGCATCCTGGCCTTCTCCGGTATATCCTCCACCCTACTGACCATCCCGACCGCAACAGGATAGGTCTGAGGGCGAACGTAGGTCTGCAGGGCCTCTCCAATCCTGGTCAGGTCCATCTCAACCTCCTCTACTTGCGCATGGCCTCAGTATCTCTGCAATCACAGATCGGGCCAAGCCCGCTGGTTGAACCGGACGGCAACCCCCAAGCCACCAGCGTGGACAATTATATCAGCCCGCGACAGGCACTCCCTGTGGGATTCGTTGTGGTGTCTTGACCCGGGTAGGGCCTCACCAGCGCAGACCGTGGTCTATTCCGCCTGCTGGGGCTGCGGCGGTTCTGTCTCGCCGAGGAGTTCGTCCGCTTTACGGTACAGCCTTTGGACGTTGAGAAGCTCTTGAGAGGCATAGATGCCGGACGACGATGCCAGAACGAAGCCGCCGCCTCGCGACAGTCCTCTGATGCGTGAGACGAATCCCGATGCGGCTTCCTCAGCCAAAGGCCCGTCTGTGAGCGCGTCGCCCGTTAGACCAGAAAGGAGAGTGATGTCGGTACCGTATCGCCGCTTGACTCCCAACAGGTCGACGCATTCGGCCTGGCAGGAGAGTCCATCGAAACCGGCGCTCACGATGTCAGGCACAAGTGCTGAGATATTACCGCAGGAGTGGAAGACGGCCCGGATTCCCTTGCCATGGATGGCCTCCACGAGCGCGCCGTAGGACGGACGGAGCACGTCGTCGAAGACCTGCCTCAGCACGAACAGGCCGCTGTCATAGGCTATGTCATCCGCTATCGCTACGGCACCCGCTCCGTAGTGAACACAGCGCTCGACCAGCAGGTGTATCTCCGCTGCGTCACGACGAACTGTACCCGCGAACCCCTCCGGGTCCCTGGCCACGTCCGCCAGCGCCTCGCGCAGTCCCCTGGCCTCCGTCAAACGCTGGAACGGCCCGCTCAACACCGCGAGAACGAACAGGCCGCTTCCCGCCGCCGCCCCGATGTCGGAGGGCTCGAAGAGCGTGTAGCCGGGGGTGTACTGACCGGGCTCGCCAACCGGAATGGAGACGAGGTCCATGCCGGACTCGCTGCACAAATCGATATGGGAAGCAACACAGTCCTCTGCCTGTCGCTGGACGAACAGCTCTGACCCGAGCCAGAGTTCCCCGCGCGGTACACGAGCGGTTGACCGGTGTTCAAACGCCGCCGTGACGTGTTCACTCATGAGGGCTGACTAATCCTGGCCCTGACGTCGAAGGCCGAGCGCAGGGACTACTTCGACCGCATTCGCTCCCGATAGGCCTGGGTGTAGCGCCGCGCGTAAGCATCACGCCCGAGTATCAGGTCGATGGCAAGCACGGTCGGCCGTACCTTCGCCACATCCACTATCAAGCACGTGGCCCCGGCGGCTATCACAGCGGTCACGAACGTGTTGTTCAGCAGATCGCGGTCCGGCATGCCGAATGAGACGTTGCTCGCCCCCATCGTGACATTGACGCCCAACTCCTGCCTGACCCGGCGTATCGTCTCCAGAACTGCGAGCCCTGAATTCGTATCCGCACCGATGGCGAAAGCGAGGACATCGATGACAACGTCCTCGCGGGGAATGCCAACCGACTCCGCCCTTTCGACTATACTGTGTGCAATTGCAACGCGACGCTCCGAGTCCATCGGCGTTCCCTTATCGTCCTGCAGCAGGCCTATGACAGCGGCCCCGTGCTCCTTGATAACAGGCAAGATTGAGGCAAGCGAGCCCTCCTCACCGGACACGGAGTTGACCAGCGCCTTCCCCTTGTACACCTTGAGGGCCGCTTCGAGAGCCGCAGGGTTGTCGCTGTCGATACATAGCGGGATGTCAACTGCATCCGTCACAATCTGGACAGCCTTGGGCAGAAGCTCAACCTGGTCCACCCCGAGCACCCCGACATTCACATCCAGCATGTCCGCGCCGGCTCCCGCCTGGGTCACGGCCTCTGTTCTCACCAACTCCAGATCACCGGCTTGCAGCGCTGCCCCCAGTTTCTTCTTGCCCGTCGGATTGATCCGCTCGCCTATCAGTACCGTCGGGCTATCGTCGCCTATGGCAACCTCTTTCCCGGCGCTTGAGACCACGGTAACCATCAGACAATGTCCTCCTTCCTGCCATGCGATATCCTGTAAAGCCCCAGGTAGTTAGCCTGCGCGAAGGTTCGAGTGAACTCGGGCACTGCGGCCAACTCGATGTACCGCACCCGGTCGGACAGCGCCTTCGCCTCTTCGCGCTGCTCCGTGGACATCAGAGCCAGCTTGGCACCCATGCCCGCAGCGTTTCCGACCTGACGGAAGCGACTCACCGGCAGAGACGGAAACATGCCAATGGTCACGGCGCTGGACGGGTCGAGGTAGCTGCCGAACGCACCGGCAATGATGACTTCATCTATCTCGCCTTCCAAACGGCCCGCGCCGTCGAGCAGCAACTGAATACCCGTGCGTATGGCCCCCTTCGCCAGTTGAAGCTCCCTCACGTCCTGCTGGGTTATCGTGATCGCCCCCTGCCCGTCTCTCTGCTCGTCGCTGACCAATATAAACTCCCGTCCTCCATCACCACCGCGAACGCCCTGATGCTCAAGGTTCATTCGGCCATTTGCGCCGACCGCCCCTGCAAGGTAGAGATGTGCGACGGCGTCCACGATGCCGGAGCCGCACAGGCCAATCGGCGGCATGCCACCCACCGTCTGTATCTCCACCCTGTCCCCAGAAATCCGAAGATGCTCAATAGCTCCATCTGCGCCCCGCATCCCGTGCTTCATGTGAGCACCCTCGAAAGCAGGGCCGGACGCACAGGAAACGCTGCTCATGCTGCCCCGATTCACGAGACAGACTTCAGTGTTCGTGCCAATATCCAACGCCAAGACTAGGCCATCGGACTCGAACACCCTTGTCGCAAGCAGCATGGCCACATGGTCAGCGCCGACGAAGCCCGCGATGTTGGGCAGGAGGTGGACATAGGCACCCGAGGCGATGCCAAGGCCTATGTCTCGCGCTTTCACATCGAGCGCGCTCCTGACCGCAGGAACATAGGGGGACAAAGCGAGTTGCGCCACAGGCAGGTTCAGCAGGAGATGGTGCATGGCCGTATTGCCTACGACAACCGCCTCGAGGATGTCCTCCCGTTCCGCTCCAACCTCAGCGCACAGATGCTCAACCAGCTCGTCCAGCGCGCTCACCGCGAGCTGCTGCAGGCGCAACGCCTCCTCAGCAGACGAGTGTGCCCTGGTAATACGTGCGATCACGTCCTCGCCGTAGGCGATCTGGGGGTTCATCGTGCCATGGCTGGCCACCACCTGACCACTAGACAGGTCCATCAGGTAGCCGGCGACCTTCGTCGTCCCGAGGTCCACCGCCAGGCCCAGCGACCGCCGGCCATGCGGGCCGACTGACACCACCTCCTCTCCGCGAACCGACGCCTGGACCTGCCACTTGCAGGAACGAGCCTCAACGGGCACCTCCCGCAGCACCTGCATGTCGAGCCTGCCGACCGCCACACCATGCTGCCTTTCGAGAGCAGTCAGGAGCCTCTCCGCGTCGGCCTCGTTGTCCTCCAGCGACGGCGCGCTGATCTCCAATTCATATGACAGCACCGGCGGATCAGGACGTACCGCAACCTCAAGCCCTTCCACCTGGGTGCGCTGCGGTGCGCTCAGCGACTCCGGCGGCACGCGCACCGTGCAATCGGCCATTGGATAGGCCTGGCAGGCAAGACGATAGCCCGCATCCAACTCGCTCGCAGCAAGTACCTCGCGCTCACTGGCTGTTGTCTCAGAGGCACGACCGGCAGTGATTTGTACTTTGCAGCCGCCGCACGTTCCACTCCCGCCACAGATGCTCACCAGCCCAACACCCAGCTGGCGCGCGCATTCCAGCAGCGTCCGGTCGCCATCACATGTTCCACGTAATCCTACAGGTTCGAAATCTATTTCGTAAGACTCCATCATAGCGCTCGCTCAGCACTGGTCGGACCCACATGCCTATTGTGCCACGGAATCCAGGTTACAGAAAGGGCCGGGGAACAGCCCGCGCTTGCCGCTGTATCCCCGACCCTTTGCATGGGCCCCAGTCCCGTCCAGCGCAACTGGGTGACAAACCAACTAGCTGAGCCAGTGTGGAACTAGATTATGCACCCCCGAAACCACCATAGTGGCGCTTCGCCTCCTCCACTATCTCGGCGACTGCCTTTTCCTGGTCGTCGGTCAGCGGTGTCGGCTCGTGCTTGGCCACGATCTCCGCCATCCGCTCCTTCGCCCTCTGCACAATGTTCTTCGAGCCCGACTCCTCCCACTCGGGGTGGGACTGCCTGTCCGCCAGCAGCGGCTCGAATATCTCATGCCTCCACCACTTCCTTGTATGCTCCCTATTGAGGAAATGGCCGGGGATCGGGCCTACTTCGTTGATCAGGTCGACCGCTAGCGTCTCGTCGGTCACCTCGATTCCCTGCAAGACCCGCGCAACCATGCCGAAGATGTCGTTGTCCATCAGCAGAACCAAGGGCGACCAGGTAAGCTCATCATACAGTCCGCCGCCCTCCAGCACACAGTTGCATCCCGCCAGAGATTGCAGGAGTATTGATATCGCCTTCTCGTAGCCGCACTGATAGTCGGCAACCTTCGAGTCAGTGGAGCCGATGGTAGCCGTTGGGACCTCGTAATGACGCCACATCTGCGCAAACGCCATCCCATGCACTGACTTCTCGACCGCGCCCAGCAAGGGAAGTCCCGTTCGCATGCTCAGCGGCTGGGAGTAGTTGGCCGCCAGTATGCCATTCCCCGGCCTCACAGTCTGCAGCAACACTATCATCGACATGAGCTCCACATTGGTCGCTACCACAGACCCCGCGATAGTGACTGGCGATGTTGCTCCGAAGTTCTGCCCTCCGGTCACCCCGATGGGGAATCCCTTCTCAATGTAGTGGAACATGGCGTTGATTACGGCCCCATCCCATGTCAGAGGTGGGGACGACGTTGCGGTCCCAAGTATGTCCTGATTGCTCGCCTCCGCCAGTTTGATGTCGAATATCTCGCAGTCGAAGTAGCTCATTCCCGCAATCGTCTTCGATGAGTTCCTGATGAATGTCGCCGTTCGGGTAGTGAATTGCATCAGCGGATCAACGCCTTTGTGATCAAACAGCGACCCCCCGAACGGAAAATGCATGTTATCCAGGGCGTCCATCAGCCTGTAGGCTTCACCAGCTTCCTCTATGGTCGGCGATACTCGAGCGCCCGTATCCGCCTCTCCCTTGTGCTGCGCGGCAAACGGGCCGAAGTAGAGTGTGTTACCACCGAACCTGATGTTGTTCTTCGACTCACGGGCCCGCAGAGTGAAGCTCGACGGGCATCTACTGACGCAATCCTCGACCAGACCGGCCGGGAACCGCGCAATCTTCTTCTCATGGTCTACCTTGCACCCAGCCCCCTCCAGTATCTCCAGCGCTTTGTCATTCTCAAACTTCACCCCCGTCCGCTCCAGCACATCCAGCGTCGAGTAGTGTATCCGCTTGACCTGGGCCTCAGACAATATGTTGATCGGCTTGCTGACCGTGTAACCTTTCAGACTCATTTCTAACTGCCTCCTTCCTACTTCGCACCTACAAGTTTCCTGGCCAGCCCTACCGCCCTCGGCGCCGATACGTCATACCCGTCCGCCCCTATCATGTCCGCAAACTCCTGCGTTATCGCTCCACCACCTACCATTACCTTTACCTTGTCCCTCAGCCCCTCACCCTTCAACATCTCGATCACCTTCATCTGCTCAAACGACGTCATCGTCAGTAGCGCCGACATCGCCAGCACGTCAGGCTTGTGCTTCTTGATCCCCTCCACGAACTCCGCGTCCGTGATATTGATCCCCAGATCAATCACCTCGAACCCGTCGGCCCGCAGCAGCGCCGCTACCATCGCCTTCCCTATGTCATGTATGTCCCCGAACACCGTCCCGATGACGACCCTCCCCACTGATTTCCTCTTCGCCCCTGCCTTCTCGATCTCTTTCTCGATCACCGGTATCGCTGCTTGGGCGGCATCGGCAGCTCCGATCAGGTCAGGCAGCCACAGCTCCCCCTTCCCGAAGCCATCCCCCACTTCCCGTAGCGCAGTCGTCACCACCTCAAGGCTCTTGACTGGGTCAGCCTTCGCCTCGGCTGCCTTGGTAGCGCAGTCCACCGCGCCCTGTACATCGTACTTGAGTATCGCCTCTCTCAGACCTTCCAGAATTGCATCCTGCATCTACTCTCCTCCTTACTGGGGAACAACATCTAAGCGGGCGGGGAGTCCCCGAGTGTCAGTTTGAGGCATACAGGAATCTATGTCTGTCGTCCAGGCGACAAAAACGGCACTCAGAGGCACAGTTCGGCCCTGCGGAATGTGGTGGGGAATGTTGAACACCCGGCCGCTGCGCTCAGAAACGGTCGCAGCTCCGGGGTCTATCGCTCGGGGGAGTCCATTCGACCAGCAAGGCGCTTCGCCAGCCCCACGGCATGGCGCGCCGTCGGAGCGTACCCGTCAGCTCCCGCCCTCTTGGCCAATTGTGGGGTAATGGCACCACCACCGACCATGATCCCGGGACGACACTCTGGTGTTTCCGATCTGAGCACACTCGCCACTCTGACCAACTCCGGCTCGGTTGAGGTCATCAAAGACGACATGGCCAAGATGTCAGGAACATGCTCTCTAGCCGCGTTTAGGAACCGGTCGGCGCCAACGTCAACGCCGAGGTCAATTACCTTGAAGCCACTGCCTGTGAGAAGCGTCGATACCATTGTCTTGCCGATGTCATGGATGTCACCCCGAACAGTGCCGATAACAACAATGCCCAATTCACCAGCCCTTCCCCCCACCCTCACAATCTCCTCCTCGATAATGGGTAGAGCGCGTTCCATCGCAAGCGCCGCTCCCATTATCTCGGGGAGGCCCAGCTCACCTCTGGCAAAACCGTCGTCCACTTGCCTGATGCCGGCAGTAAGGGCATCGAGGGCCCTCAACGGGTCGATACCTCTTTGCAGCGCCTCCCTTGCCCATATCTCCGCACTGTCCGCGTCACTCCTTACGACAGCCGTCCTCAGGCCGCGCAAGACTTCAGCGTGCTCAGGCAGCGTGAGCACCAGTCGCCGTCCCTCGCTCCACAACACCCCTTCTTGTTTCAGCTTGTTCAAATGGGACGTTACCGTACTGCGATTCGCGGCGATCATATCCGCGATCTCTTGATGGGTAACGCCAAGGTCGATGCTAATCCCATCCCTGCCGACGACCCCATGCTCGTCCGCCAGCCTAGCAAGGCATCGTTCCAGGCGCTGGTGGACATCCAACAGGCTCAATTCCTCCACCTGATCGGACAGCATGTGTACCGTCTGCGCCAGCTCCTTCATGACGGCCATGGAGAACGAAGTGTCACTGGCAAGAAACCGCTCGAACTCCTCCAGCGGCACAACGTAGACGTCGGTGCGCTCAATTGCCTCGGCCATCGCATGGTGTTCCCCCTGCAGCAGGACGGCGCTGGCGCCCACCAGATGGCCTGCACCTACTATGTAGTGGATATGTGACTTGCCTTTTGCAGAGATCGGGAACGTCTTGATCCTGCCACTCTTCACAACGAACACACACTCGCATGGGTCGCCCTGCCAGTAAAGCACCTCTCCCTTCTCGTATCTCTGCAACCTGCCAGCTCCACACGATTCCACCAGCTTCAAGATGGCTGATTCGTTGGGCTGGGGCATGTTCGAGGATGCTGGGGAACTGTCCATTGCCATTCGTCCTTTCACAGGCGCGTTCGCCCGTGCACCCGGTGTGATCTTTCAACGAGAGACGGCGTTATGTCCTGTCGTCATCTTAGCAGGCCGGGTGTTAGACAATCAAGTTGCCCCACCAGCCCCCCACCCCCACTTGCTAGCGCGTCATACCTTCCTGTACAATACCCTTGAGACAAGCCGCGTCATCAAGGGACACCAGTCGTCGCGGTGTCGGGGGGCGCGTTATTAAGCCTGGGCCGAAGTGGAGGCATCCTCCAGGCCAGGTCGTGGCGATGGAGCCACGACTTCTTCATCAATAAGACAGGTCAGCACACTGGAGAATCATGGCAGCTGAGGGCTACATCGAAATAGACCAGGAGCTTTGTAAGGGGTGCGAGCTCTGTATAGCATTCTGTCCAAAGCAGGCGATCGAGGTATCGGCGAAGGTGAATGCCAGTGGCTACACACCGGCTTCGTTCAAGTCCAACGGTGAGTGCACAGGATGCGCAATATGCGCCCTGGTGTGCCCCGAGGTAGCGATAGAGGTCTACCGTGGCTAAGGTGTTGATGAATGGCAACAGCATCATTGGCGAAGCGGCCATACGAGCCGGCTGCCAGTGCTACTTCGGCTATCCCATCACGCCCCAGAACGAGTTGACCGAGTACATGGCGCGTCACCTGAGCAGAAGAAAGGGTTGCTCCTTCATACAGGCGGAGAGCGAGCTGGCTGCTGTGAACATGCTGTACGGGGCCAGCGTGGCGGGGGCCAGGGCCATGACATCGTCTTCCAGCCCTGGAATCAGTCTCAAGCAGGAGGGCATTTCCTATCTTGCCGCCTGCGAGCTTCCGGCAGTCATCGTCAACATGTCCCGTGGCGGCCCTGGACTGGGCAGTATCGCCGCAGCCCAGTCCGACTACTTCCAGGCCACGCGCGGTGGCGGCCACGGTGACTATCGCACGATCGTCCTGGCCCCTTCATCCGGCCAGGAGCTGGCGGACCTGACGCATCGGGCGTTCGAGCTGGCAGACAGATACTTCATCCCGGTGGTCTTGCTCGGCGATGCCATGCTCGGCCAGATGATGGAGCCCGTCGAGTTCAAGCACGAGCCGCCCGGTGAACCCCTCGTTCGCGCCAACGCTCTTCGAGGTGCCAAAGGTCGCCCGAGCAGATTTGTGAAAACCTTCACCTCGAAGCCAACCGAACTCGAGGAGATCAACTGGAGCCTCTTCAGGCGATACCAACTCATCAACAGAGAAGAGACCTCATACGAGAAGTACATGATTGAAGACGCGAAACTGGTCGTCGTGGCGTTCGGCGTGGCTGCCCGGATTGCGAAGGGCGCGATCAAGGGTCTTCGCAGTGAGGGCCTGAACGTGGGCTTGCTTCAGCCCATAACGCTGTGGCCCTTCCCTGCTGCCGCGATCGAGGAAGTGGCGAAGTCGACCAGGCACTTCCTGGTCTTCGAGATGAACATGGGCCAGATGCTCGAAGACGTACAGCTCGCCCTCGCCGGACAGGGCGACGTGTCGTTCTACGGGCGGCCCGGCGGTGTGATCCCTACCCCCAACGAGGTCGCCAAGGTTATCTCACGCCTCTATTACCAGAAGGGTCTCAGGTAGAACAGTGAAGAAGGTGTACAGCAGGCCCAAGTCTCTCAAGAGGGCAACGTTCCACTACTGTCCGGGATGTGGTCACTCCATAATCCACCGGCTGATGTGCGAGGTTATCGACGAGATGCACCTGCAAGACAAGGCCATAGGCATCCCACCCCCCGGCTGCTCTGTCTTCGCCTATCACTACTTCGATGTCGACATGGTGGAATCGGCCCACGGCCGGGGTGCCGCCGTGGCCACAGGTATCAAGCGAGCCTATCCTGAGGCCATCGTATTTACGTATCAGGGCGACGGCGACCTGGCGGCCATCGGCACGGGAGAGACCATTCACGCGGCCAATCGCGGCGAGCGAATCACGGCCATTTTCATCAACAACGCCGTCTACGGCATGACCGGGGGACAGATGGCCCCGACCACGCTGCTGGAGCAGAAGACCACGACGACCCCCTACGGGCGCGATCTGAAGCTGGAAGGCTACCCCATCAGGATAAGCGAGATGGTTGCGTTGGCACACGGTGCCGTATATATCGAGCGTACGGCAGTGAACTCCCCAGCCAATATCAGGAAGGCCAAGAAGGCAATACGGAAGGCGTTCCAGACCCAGGTCGACGATCTCGGCTTCTCGCTCGTGGAGATACTCTCCCCATGCCCAACGAACTGGAGGATGGGCCCGCTGGAATCGTGGCAGTGGATCGACAACGTGATGTCGAAAGAGTACCCACTCGGAGTGATAAAGGACATCACCGGGGCGAAGGATGCTGATTAAGACGATCTTCGCCGGTTTCGGCGGTCAGGGCGTGCTCTCAATGGGGCTGAGTCTCGCCCAGGCGGCCATGGTCGAGGGCAAGCACGTTACCTACTTGCCTTCCTATGGTGCCGAGGTGCGTGGCGGGACTGCCAACTGCACCGTTGCTGTATCCGATGAGGAGATCGCCTCCCCGGTGGCCTCAGCCCCCGAGTTCGTCGTAGCAATGAATCAGCCCTCGGTCGTCAGGTTCCAGCACCAGATTCAGTCCGGCGGGTTGTTCTTCATCAACCAGTCGCTGGTAGACCTGGAGCTCGCGAGAGGAGACATCGACGTCGTCGAGGTTCCGGCCAATGCCGTCGCCGAGGAGCTGGGCAGCCCCAGGTCGGCAAACATGGTGATGCTGGGTGCCTTCACCAAGAAGGGCAACCTGGTTTCCATTGACACTCTGATCGCAGGATTGGGCGATACCCTCAAGAACAAGCCGAAGCTGATCGCTGTCAACGAGAAGGCCCTAAGGTCCGGATACGATCTATTCTAGGCGGGGTATCGGCGGTGCTTGATGTCTAGCGGGAGTATGTCATGTGTGTGAAGCAGATCTCAATCAGTCTTGACAATGTGCCGGGGGCATTCCTCAACGTCAGCGAATGCCTGGGGGTCGAAGGAGTCAACATAAGGGCCATTTCCGTCGCAGACACTTCCGACCGCAGCACAGTGCGGTTCGTCGTAGATGATCCCGAGAAGGCTTCGAGAGTGCTCGAGAGCCACGGCTATTCCGTGAGGCAGACCGACGTGATAGCGGTCGAGGTACCGGACCACCCGGGAGGCCTGCGCGCGGTGCTGAAACCTCTGAAGGAGTCCAACATCAACGTGCTCTACTTCTATCCCTACCTGGGACGGGGAGAGAGCGGCCAGCCCATCGTGATCGTAGGTGTGGACAAGACCGAGGACGCTCTCCATCTGCTTCAGAGAAACTGGGTCCACACCTTCGGGAAGGAGATATACTCACTTTGAGGCCCGGGAAGCTCACCCCTCCTTGCCTTCCAGAGGCAAAGTGAAGTAGAAGGTGCTCCCCTTCCCGCGCTTCGACTCCACCCACACCGTGCCTCCGTGAGCCTCCACCAGCCTTCGACATACCAGGAGGCCGAGCCCGATGCCCTTCGCCCCCTCGGCACGCGTGTCACCCAGGCGCTGGAAGGGAGCGAACAGCCTTTCCTGGTCCTCGCGAGATATCCCGACTCCCTGATCGCTAACCCCTATCTTCAGATGACCTTCTGCTGCCTTGATCGTGACTCTGACATCACCGCCATTGGGGGAGTACTTCGCGGCATTCTCCAGAAGGTTGTACAGTACTCGTTCCACCCTCAGCTCGTCGGCGTGAACCTTGGGCAGCTTCCTGGATGGCTTGAAGACGAACCGGTGTGCCGGATGGTGCACAGCCACCTTGTCGATGGCACTCCTCACAACTCCCTCGATAGCTATAGGCTCAACGTAAAGCACGAGTCTATGAGCTTGGGCCCTCGACAGCTCCAGCAGATTCCCCAGTATGTGTGAGAGCGCCTCCGCCTCCGAAGCCGCGTCTTGCAGCAGCTGTCTTCGGTCTTCCCGAGACAGGCGGTCGTCCTCGGTGAGCGCCGTGTGCACCGCGCCCATGATCACAGTCAGAGGAGTACGCAGTTCGTGCGAGACCAGGCCAATGAACTCATCCTTCAACTGATCGACCTTCTGGCGTTCGGCGATGTCACGCAGATACATGAGCGCCTGACTCAGGTTGCCGTCCCGGTCATAAACACCAACTGCCTTGGCCCAGACCGGCAGTCTCCGGCCATCCCGGCGGACCAGCTCGAACTCAGTCTCCAATATGCCTGACTCCTCCAATTCAGCCCGATACAGAGCCGGGTCCCTGTCGTTGCCATCGCCAATCAGCCCCCGCAGGTCCTTGCCCAGCAGTTCCTTCCTTGGATAGCCCAGAAGCTGACACACTCCGTCGTTGCACTCTCTGACGCGCATACGCCCATCTATCGACAGAACGCCATCAGGCGACGACTCGACTAATCTCCGATAGTTCGCCTCTGATGCCCGCAGCTCCTCCCCCGCCCTCTTCGAGTCAGTGATATCATCGAACGTTGTGAACACCTGGTAGGGCCTCGACTCGCCAGGCCTGTACTGCGGAACAGCGTCTATACTTATCCACCGGTAATCACCGACCACCGGGTTGTAGACCCCCATCACTACGTCGCGGACTTCACGGCCTGTACGTAGCGCGGTCATTGATGGATGCTCCGACCCCGGGAAGTCGCTGCCGTCCTCGTGTATCGACTTCCATCGAGGGTCCGTCGACGTTCTTCCCTGCATCTGTTCCAGCGTCAGCCCCAGGATTCGCTGGGCAGCCGGATTGGCGGACGTTATGTGGCCATCGGCGTCCTGGTACACCACCCCGGTCAACATGGTCTCGAATAGCGTCCTGTGCCTGTCCTCACTCTCCCTCAGCGCCTGTTCCGCTCGCACGCGCTCGGTCACGTCCCTTGCGATGGCTACCAGCTCACTTGAGGGCCGCTCGCTTATCTGAGATATCGAGTACTCTACATGTATGAGGCTCCCATCCTCCCTGCGGAAATCGGTGGTGCTGCGGAAGACTCCCTTCTCCCTGATACCCGCCGACACGGTCTCAACGAACTCCGAGGCGCTCACTGTTTCGGGGTAGAAGAAACTCGCCTCTCTGCCGACAAGCTCGTCACATCCATAGCCGTACATCTCCTGGGCTCGCTCGTTGCACCACACCATCCTGCCGTCTCTGAAGATGAACACCGCGTCAGCCAGGTTGGACACCAGAGCAGAATAGTGCTGCTCCGACTGGCGCAGTGCCTCTTCCGTCACAATCGTGTGGAGGGCTTGCCCGATGTGCCCCCCAACAGCCTCCAGGAATTGCACCATGTCCAGGGGCACCCGGTTCTCCTCCTCATCCGCCAGATGGATGAGTCCCAGAATCCTCCCATGGTGCTTCATCGGTATTAGCGCAACCGACTCTAACCCCAACTCGTTACACACATTGCGGGTCTTGCCCAAGTCCTCCGCCGGGATCGAGGCAAGGAGTCGCGTCGTGCCGTTGCTAACGAAGGAACCTCCCTCAGTGAAGAATGTTTGGCTGGAATCGGTCGTACCTAGTACAACATTGATGCACATACAGCTGTCGGTTTTCACTGAGAGGGGGCTTTCTCTCTCGTAAAAAACATGACTGAACCCCTCGTACGCCACATATGGGATGTTGCCGTACTCGTCAAGCAGCCTCATGCCAACACATCGACACCCCGAGTACTGCCGAACGCTCTGGGCCAGACTGCGCAGGTAGTCCTCCACACTGCGACTACCCCCCAGGGCGGCAAGGATATCGAGAAGGAGGTCGCGCTCTCCCCTCAGAACCTCCGCGTCGCCAGTGTCGGAGGTGGGTGCCCTGTGATGACGGGGTGACGGAGCCGTGCTATCCCTGGTCATATAGACTTGCCTCGTAGTGCTCTCGGGGAAGGAGTGGTGGTTCGGGAGCGTATTGTGCCGCCTATTCTAGTATGGGTACGCCACTTCGTCAAGCAAGCTCGTCCCATACGAACCACCTTTGACATGGAGGCTTCCCACGAGTATCATCTTGAATGAAGCGAAGGCTGTCGAATGGGTATGACATGAAGAGCTTCAGAATACTGGCGGTCGACGACGACGAGAGGGTGCTCAACTTCCTCCGGGTCAAACTCAAGGCCCTCGGCTACGAAGTCGTGACGGCCAGCGACGGTGCCGAAGCCCTGCAGCTGATCCAGGCCCAGGAGCCCGATCTGGTGCTACTCGACGTGCTAATGCCAACACTGGACGGCTTCCGAACGCTGGAGGAACTGCGCAAGTCATCCTCTGTGCCCGTGATAATGCTCAGCGCCAAGGGCGCCGACGTGGACAAGATCAAGGGCCTGCAGCTGGGTGCCGATGACTATCTGCCCAAGCCCTTCAATCCGGATGAGTTGGTGGCCAGGGTGGAAGCGGTGAAGCGCAGGACGCAGGCGATCGACAGGCGGAAGCCGCCGGATACAGTCACCCTCGGCGACCTCACCGTAGACTTCAACCGGCACAAGGCATACGTCAAGAGGGAGGAGAAGTACCTGACCCGCATTGAGTGGCTTCTGCTCGGCGAGCTCGCCAGGAACGCCGGCAGGCTGATGCCCTACGAGGAGCTCCTTACCAGGGTATGGGGGCCCGAGTACAGGGACGATATACAAACCCTGAGAACCTGGATCAGCCGCCTCAGAAGCAAGCTGGACAGCAGAACCGCCAGGACACAGCTCATCCGCACCATCCCCAAGGTCGGCTACATCATGGACACGCCGCCCGTGGACTAGCCGAGTTCGCCTAGCCACCTCACATCTCATACCAGCGCGGAGTGCTTGCCTCCTCCTCAGTGCTCACTTTGCCCTCCCTTGCCCTCAGCACCACCAATCGTGCATCGGGGCCCGCAAATGTGATGACTATTTTACGTTTTGTCCGCCCGTTTTATGATTTCGTCACCGTCCCAGTCTAACATGGTTGATGCCCGACACTGGTGCAGCAAGGTGATTGAGCGCTTTTTCGCAATGCAGGAGTGGGGCGCGATCGTTAGGAACAGGAGAGCAGAATGCTACAAGGTAAGCGTGTGGCCGTCTTGGTAGAGGAAGGATTCGAGGACTCGGAGCTGGTTGAGCCAGTGAGGGCACTCAAGGACGCGGATGCCAAGGTAGTAGTTGTTGGAAGCGGGTCCAGAGAAGTATACATGGGCAAGCGCGGTGGTGCCAAGATACGACCGGACACGACTGCCGACGCAGTTGACGCTGACGATTTCGACGCCATTATCGTGCCCGGTGGGTACGCGCCTGACCGTATGCGCCTCCACCAGTCGATGATCGACCTGGTTAAAAAGGCCCATGACTCGGGCAAGGTGATTGGAGCCATCTGCCACGGGCCGCAGCTGCTCATCTCAGCGGATATCGTCAAGGGTCGGAGAATGACGTCCTGGCCATCGGTGGCAGTCGACCTCAAGAACGCAGGTGCCTTGTGGGTTGATGAACCCCTGGTGCAGGACGATAACATCATCACCTCCCGAAGGCCGTCCGACCTGCCAAGGTTCAACAAAGCAGTAATGGAGGCTCTCGCAACTCCCAACGCACAGACCAACAAGCAGAAGCTGCCATCTTGAAGTCGGCGTGTTACCAGTCCAGGTTGAGTGCCAAGCCCCGTGGGGCCGGGGGGACCAGGCGCTTGTCAACAGACACCCGATATCGAGGAGGAGGGAATAAATGGTGCTTGAGAGATGGCGACCACCAGCTTTGAGACCATGGAGGGCACCCAGGTTCATGGAGGACGTGGAGCACATGATGGACGAGGCTTTCGCCGGCTTGCCCTTCCGTGCCACGTGGCGAAGGTTCCCCCAGGAAGAGATGTCCTGGGCACCCTCCATGGAGATATACGAGAAGGACGACGGCGTCGTCGTCCGCGCTGAGTTGCCAGGCGTCAAGGAGGATGACATCGATATCTCCGTGACCGGCGACACCTTGACCATCAAGGGCGAGCGCAAGTCGAGCGAAGAAGTCAAGGATGAGCAGTATCATCGTTG
>CAZGDV010000042.1:0-23847 GCA_964524995.1 uncultured Dehalococcoidia bacterium
CGCGATCTCCTCGCCATAGTGCGCCGGCAGCGGGTGCATGAGGATCGAGTCCTTCACAGCCAACGACAGGAGCTTCTCGTTCACCTGGTAGCCCTGGAAGTCCCTGCGCCGCTTCTCGGACTCGGCTTCCTGCCCCATGCTCGTCCAGACGTCCGTGTACACGACGTCCGCGCCGCGCACCGCCTCCTCCGGCCGCTCCACGAGGGCGATGCTGCCGGCGCCCCCCACCAGGCCGCGACCCAGCGCCATGATCTCTTCGCTGACCTCGTAGCCACCGGGCGACGCGATGCGGAACCTGACACCGGCGAGTGCGCAGGCAAGCAGCAGGCTGTTCGCAACATTGTTGCCGTCGCCCACATACGCTACGGTGACTCCGTCCAGCTTACCCTTCTTCTCGCGGATGGTCAGGAGGTCGGCAAGCGCCTGGCACGGGTGCTCCCTGTCCGACAGAGCGTTCACGACTGGCACCGATGCATGCCGGGCCAGCGCCTCGGCCGTGGCATGGGCGAACGTCCGGGCCGAGATGACGTCGATGTAGCGGCTGAGCGTCCTGGCAACATCCGCGATCGACTCCCTGCTGCCGAGGCCGACCTCGGCCTGGGACAGGTAGATGCAGTGTCCCCCGAGCTGGCTCATGGCGACGTCAAAGCTCACGCGTGTCCTGAGGGAGGGCTTCTCGAACAGGAGAGCGAGAGTACGACCTGCAAGAATGGGTTCCGCACGGCCCGCCTTCATGTCGATGGCTCGCTGCATGACGCGACTAAAGTCCCCCTGGTTCAGGTCGCTGATGGATAGAAAATCCTTGCCTTTCATTCTCCCAACTCCCGCCGCTCAAGAGTATAACATAATGCCCCCCTTGGGTCGTGAGCCGGGTTGAGGGCGACTCGCTTTGCGGAATTTTTGGGAAATTACCTAACAATACTTGACAAAACCTCATCAGCCGTTATCATTGGTGCATCATCTGATGATCACGATACTATCGTTACCTGATCGAACGGACTCCGGGGCATGAACGGCCTCAAAGCGCTAAGACAGAACCTGCTGATGACTCAGAAGGAGCTCGCCGACGTCTCGGGTATAGGCGTGGCTACTGTCAGTCGGATTGAGGCGGGCAGGGTCGTGCCTTCGCTTCGGACCATTCGCGCGCTGGCGCAAGCCCTGAACAGGAGCCCGGAGGAGATGCGTGAGTTGCTCCTGTCGAGGCAGGCGCGCATGTTGTGATCACTGCCAAGCTTGGCTCTTGCTTGTTCTAGACCGGGAAAGGGGGGTGAACTCATGATCAGGAACTTCAATGGGAAGCGCTTCTACTGGCTTATGTCCTACATGGAGAAGGCGGAGGCGCTGGAGCGTGCCGAGAAGTATCGTAGCTCGGCCGAGCATTCCTTCGCCAGGGTCACGAGGAGCAGGCGGGGTTTCTATGAGGTCTGGGGCAGCCAGGCGCTGGGGGGAGGCCTCGCGTAGACGCACCAGGGACTTGAGTTTACTTAGCTGGGATCAAGAGTGGAGGCGAGAGGGATGAAGCCCTGGTTCGATCCGAGATACTGCCCGCAATGCTACCAGTTCCCCGGAGACGTCGATTCCGACGACATCCCAGAGGTCTGCAGGGCCTGTTCTGGAGGGGATGCCAAAGGTACCGAGACCGTATTCGAGGCAGCGTTCGTGGTCTTCGAGGACATTGAGGGTGAGCCTCGTGGTGGCGGCTGGAGAGTCCCAATGGACACGCAGACTAACGGCCCGCGAACGCTCGCTGTTGGGGAAGAAGTGGAGGTAAGCGAGCGCTAGATCCGAAGCCACTCAGGCTGAGAACTCATAAGGACTGCTGCACTGCTCCTCGCAAAAGTCCTAGAGGGCTGGTTTCCTCTCCGTCCATGGACTTGCCGCCTCATAGGCTGCTGCCGCCCTCAACACCGTAGCCTCATCGCAGGGACGCCCCACGATCTGCAGTCCAACCGGAAGCCTTTCTCCCGTCCAGCCCGCAGGAACTGAAGCCGCCGGCTGTCCGGTGAGATTGAAGACGGTGATGAAGGGAAGCCACCTCAGGAATCCTGCGGGGTCCGAGTAGTCCAACGGGGGTGGTGGTGCCGCGAGCGTCGGGGTTACGAGCAGGTCGTATTCCTGGAAGAACCTCCCCGACTCTGCGGCAAGGTCCTGCCTCGCGAACATGGCGTCCACGTAGTCCGTGGCCTTCAGTGATGTGCCCACAAACAGAATCGTTGCGGTGAGCGGGTCGAGGTCCTTCGCGATCTCCTCCGGGGCGCCGAACTTCGAGAAAACCGCGAGGTGGTCCGCCACGAACACGATCGAATGAGGGGACTCGTAGTTGCCAAAGTTGGGGTGTGCCTCGTCCATGTCAGCGCCCAGCTCTTCGAAGACCTTGGCAGCCTTCAGGCAGATCTCCGCCACCTCGGGATCAACATCGGCCCTGCCGAGATCAGGGCTCCAGGCCACTCGCAGGCCCTTGACGCCGAGCCCAAGGCCGTCGGTGAAGCTGCCTTCGTGTCGGGGGATTGAGTATATGTCGCCCCAGTGCGGGCCTGCCATGATGTCGAGCATCACTGCCGCGTCGCGCACGGTCCTCGCGATCGGCCCTTCGTGTGTCACTATGTCGCCCCCATGAAGGGCCGGGTAGCGCGCCACGCGTCCGAACTGCGGCTTGATTCCGAACACGCCGCAGCAGCTCGAAGGTATGCGAATGGACCCCCCACCGTCGTTGCCGGCAGCCAGCGGACCCAGGCCTGTGGCCACAGCAGCAGCCGCCCCGCCACTCGATCCGCCGGGAGAAAAATCGAGGTGCCAGGGATTGCGCGTCGGCCCGAACACCAGGTTGTCGGTCAGCATCTTGAGGCCGAACTCGGGGGTGTTGGTCTTGCCCAGGACGATGGCTCCGGCCTCTTTGAGGCGCGTGACCAGCACGGCGTCCTCATCGGGCACGAAGTCCTGGTAGAGCTTGCTGCCCATCGTCGTGCGGACGCCCTTGGTCAGGATCAGGTCCTTGATAGAGACCGGCACGCCGTGGAGAGGGCCCAGCTCGTTCCCTCTCATCACGGCTTCCTCGGCCCGCTTCGCCTCGGCCATTGCGGCATCGGCTGTGATGGTCACGTACGCGTTGATCTTGGGATTGATCGCGTCTATCCGCTCCAGCACACAGCGGACGGTCTCAACCGGGGAGACCTCCTTCCGCCTGATCGCCTCAGCCAGGTCTGTTGCGCTGAGCCAGCAGATGTCGCTGCCCGTCATCGGCTCTCTCCGCCACGAAAGCTGCTGTAAGGTAGCACGGGGCTCGGACTGTGTCAAGGAACACGGGCTCTAGTTCAGGGTGTGGACAGGGGCCGCTGAGACTTGCAGGCATCCTTCCTAGCCGCATTTGGTGAACGTGTACGTCTTCTTCCCCTTGCGTGCCAGCTCGAACAGCCCGCTCCGCGTTAGCTCGGATATGATGTCGGGCTCCTTCATATGATGGTCGCTGAAAGAGAGGATGCCGTCGGGCTTGAGCACCCGGCGCAGCTCGCGGAGTATCGATTCCTGGTCCTCCAGCATATGGAGGATGTCGTACAGCAGCACCACGTCAACGCTCCCGTCGGGCAGCCCGGTGTCGTGCGCCGAGAGAAACGTCTCTACGTTGGTCAGGCGCTTCTTCGCGGCCAGCCTGCGGACGCTCTCGACGGCCCGGGGGTGTATGTCCAGCGCGTAGACCTTCCCCGACGCGCCCGTCATCTCGGACGCCGCGGCCACGTAGCCTCCGGGGCCGCAGCCGAAGTCCAGTACCACGGAGCCCGGCTCCATGCCGATCTCCAACAGGATGTCTCGCCTCGGGGCGAAGTAGTCCCGGAACTTCAGGCCGAACTTCATGAATCTGAAATGCAGGTCGGGCATGGGCTTGTCCATCACACACCTCCTGCCGTTTCCTGGGCAATCTTTCTGGTGCCGAAGTAGCCGTAGCTGAACAGGGCTGTGATGATGGTCTGGAGTACCCAGATCGGGATCATCCTGTCCACGGCAACCAGGTCTAGGGCCACGGCGGCTATCCCGGCCGCGACCAGTCCGAATACGACCGGGAACACGGTCAACAACATAACGAAACGCCGCTCCAGCGGCTTCCTGTCCGCCCAGATGAGCAGGCAGGTCCAGCCCAACATGAGCGGCGCTCCCTGCCACAGAAGGTACTCATAGCCTGAGCCCAGGTCGGACTCGGATAGGCCAATCCCCCAGAGGAAGAGCGGCGGGTAGGCCATGGGTATCACCAGGATGCCATCCAGGACGGCTCCGACCCAGTAGCCGAGCCTCAGCCAGAGTACCCTGCTATGCATGATTCCCACCTTTGGCGTGTTTCTCGAATAGGTACAGGCCCCGCCGTCTGCCCAGGTACGCGAATGTGCCGCCCGTCGTTACCCGGTCAACAGGCCAGTTTGGGAACGCCTGAATTGCGACGGTGCCGCCGTCTTTCAGGACTCGATTCAACTCCAGCAGCACCCTGTCCAGCGGCAGCGTTGCGACGACGCCGAATAGCAGGGCTATGTCTATACTCCCGTCGGGCAGCCCGGTGTTTGCCGCATCCGCCTGTAGAACCCGGACGTTGGTCAGGCCGCTCTTAGCGACCTTGTCCTCCACCATTCGGATGGCCAGGGGGTGGATATCGACTGCGTACAGGAATCCCCTGGCACCTGCCATTCTGGCTGCCGGTGCGGTGAAGAAGCCGGGCCCCGGGCCAACCTCCAGTATGGTCTGGCCCGCCTGCACACCTGCGGCCCGCAGGGTATTCTCCGGGCTATCGATCAGTCGCCGCAACGGGTTGTCGTGAATGACCGACATCATTCGGAAAGACATGTTGCTCATGTGGCCATTGCCCCTGTGTCGTACCATGTTCAGTCTCCCCCTTTCACCGGGTCTGCTGCTTCGGGAACGTCCGATGTCTCCACCACCGGCAGATGCCGGGGCGGAAGGAATGCAAAGACCAGGGCGGCCCCGACAAGAGCGACACCGCATATCACGAAGCCCATCACCTGCCAGCCGTCCATGAAGCCATTACTGGCGGCTTCAGCCAGCGGTCGCGCAAGGGCATCGGGCAGCTTCGAGGCAATTGTCATCGCGGCCCCCACCGAGTCCCTCGCGGCTTCTACAACCTCGGCGGGTAGATTGGGGATCGCGGCAAGGGCCGGCTCGATTCGCGACGCGTAGACACTGCTGATCGCAGAGCCGAGAGCGGCTATGCCGATCGCGCCGCCCACCTGCACCGATACGCTGTTCATGGCTGAGCCGACGCCGGCGCGGGCTTCCGGAACTGCCCCCAGGACCGAGTCAACCGCCGGTGCGATCACGTTGCCCATGAAGAAGGCGAAGGCGAACAATACGAGACCGAGCTGCCAGTAGGGCGTGTCCGCCTGCCAGAACGACGCTACGATGGCGAGCAGTGCCACACCGACGAAGCCAACGCCTACCACCCATTTGGTGCCGAAGCGCGCAACCCGCCTGTGGCTCGTGCCGGACCCTAGCGCGACGCCCAACGCTATCGGCAGGAAGCGGATTCCCGTGTCGAGGGCGGAGTATCCCTGCACGAACTGCATGTAGAGCGTAAACCCGAATGCGATTCCGAACTGTATGAAACCCATCGAGCTTATGCTGGCGACGCCTGCCGAGAACCTCTGGTTATTGAAGAGCGGTATGGGTAGCATCGGCGAAGTCGTTCGCCGTTCCCACAGGACGAATAGCGCGCCGAGCGCGACAGCTCCCACGAGCAACCCAACAACGGTGGGATTGCCCCATCCCCAGTCTCCCCCCTTGATCAGGCCGAACACCAGGACCGACAGTGTCGCGGTGGAGACCACCGTCCCCACGATGTCCAGGCGTCTGGGGTTCGGGTCGCTGCTGTTTGGCACCAGGAAGTACCCGGCGACTATCGCTATCACAGCGATAGGGATGTTAATGAGGAATATCGCGCTCCAGTCGAAGTGCTCGATGAGAACGCCACCCAGGATGGGCCCGAGAGCCACGCCGGCGCCGTTCATGGCACCCCACATGCCGATCGCCTTGCCGCGCTCCTCGCGCGGGAAGACATTGGTGATGATTGCGAGGGTTGCCGGCATGATCATGGCGGCCCCGATGCCCATCACCACGCGCGCCGCAATCAGGTGCTCGGCAGACCCTGCCAGCGCCGCGCCCAGGCTCGCTGCGCCGAAGACCAACATCCCGGCCTTGAGCAGGTGGGCCCTTCCCAGCCGGTCCCCCAGTGCGCCCATGGTCAGCAGAAGTGCGGCAAACGCCAGGATATAGGCATCGACTATCCATTGGAGCTCCGCCCCTGTTGCCCCCAGTTCTCTCTGTAGAGTGGGGAGGGCGACATTGAGTATTGTGTTGTCGATTACGACGATTAGGATGCTCAGGCTGAGGACTGCAAGCGTCCACCAGCGCCGCTTGTATGTCCGGGATTGGCGGTAATCGTTTGCCTGCTGTGTCATGTTCTGACCTCATCGGTGTTGAGTTTGTGGCCCGAAGGGCCGCCTATAGAGTGAGTGCTCACAAAGTTTATCGGCCAAAAAAACCCGCCGCTCCTCGTGCAGAACGTAAGCGATTCATGTGCTACTCCCTTCGTATGCCATCGAGGAATATCCTCACCAGGTTGTCCACTACTTCCTCGTCGGAGAAAGGCAGCGGCGATCCCGTTATCGCTGCCACCTGGTCCACTACGTACATGTCGACTGTCTCGATGAACAGCCTCGCTGCTATGGCCGGATTGATGTCCTTGAATGCGCCGTCTTCAGCACGCTGCTCGAAGTACTGGCGCAGGAAATGGGGCATCGGCCTGGCCGTCCCGAGGGTCCCGAGGCCATCATGGAAGTTACGAGCGATCTCCGGTCCCTCGAGGGCGCTGAGGATTGCCAACCTGATGATCCTGTGGTCCTGCCGGCTGTGCCTTATGATGTGCAGGGCGAGCGTAGTCAGGACGCCGGCGTCGTCCTTGGCCGCCATTTTCTCCTCGATCTCTGTCATCACGGGATGGTGGGAGAACAGCTCGTTGAGGGCCTCTACGTATAGCTCCTCCTTGTTGCGGAAGTGCTGAAAGATCAGGCCTTCGCTGATTCCCGCGAGCCGTGCGATCTCCCTCGTTCGAGCGCCGCTGAACCCTTTCTCGGAGAACAGCTTGAGCGCAGCGTCCAGGATAGCCTTCCGCCTTTCCTCGCTGCTGAGGCGTTGCCGCCTGTGGTGATGGCGCCTCCGTACGTGCTCTCGCATCCCGCAGTCCACTAAGTAAGTGTTTACTTATATATCATGTTGGTCCGGGTTTGTCAAGGGGTAATCTGGGGCTTGACTTCGCGGCAATTGGGGCGTATCTAATGTGATGCGGAGATGTGGGAGTCGCGAGGAGGGTGACATGGTCAAGCCGAGGGTAACGGAGACCGACGAAGGCATTACCGGCGAGTTCGAAGTCCGGATGTACGACCAGATGCAGCGCAGCCTCAGGGACAAGGGTTATATGGAGACCGAGGATGTCATTGAGGCGGGCGTCAACTCGGGACTGGCCCTCGAGATCGGGCCCGGCCCTGGCTATCTGGGCCTCGAGTGGTTGAAAAGCACGGAGGGGACCACGCTCAAGGGTCTGGAGATCAGCGACGAAATGATAGCGGTGGCCGAGAAGAACGCGAAGGAGTATGGCTTGCAGAACAGGGTCCAGTACGTGAAGGGAGATGCCCGCAAGCTGCCCTTCGAAGATGCGTACTTCGACGGCGTCTTCACCAATGGCTCGATGCACGAGTGGGCAGAGCCCGAGGAGGTGATGAACGAGGCCTTCAGGGTACTGAAGCCCGGAGGCACCTTCTTCATCAGCGACCTGAGGCGCGACATGAACCCTCTGGTGAAGTGGTACCTGTGGTTCATGGCAAAGCCCAAGGAGAGCAGGCCAGGATTAATATCTTCCATCAACGCAGCCTACACACCCGGTGAGCTTCGCGTACTCGTGGACAGAACCGCGTTGAAGGGAAGCAGAGTCGGCAGCAACTGGATCGGCGTAATGGTCAGCGGCTGGAAGCCGATGGAGTAGACCTGCCGCGTTGCGCACCACTGTGATGCGACCGCCCTCCTCACGAAAGGGCACGCTTCCTGGTGGCTCTGACCACGACCGCCAGTACCATGCCGACGAAGGCCAAGGCGGCCACAGGGGCGAGCACGCGTCTTGGCCAGCGTTGAGTTGTAGCTCGGTATCCTGATTCTCTCATCGCGAGGGGGGCTTGACGTTGTCCCCGTCTCCTGTCCCGGGCAACATGGGTAGCCCATCTTACACTAGACAAGACGCAAGGGGCCCCGCTTTGGTTCCATCTGTAGGCTGGGTGAGTCGTACAGAGTCACGGGCTGGTTCGAGGCAATGCGGTCTATGTGCGGCTAGTCGGTATAGAATCCCATGCCGACGATGCCGGGGCCGGCGTGGACTCCCATGCCGGGCGTGAACTCCGTGAGATGGAGTTCCGTACAGTTGAACCTGCGTCCGATCTCGTCTCTGAGCTTCTCCCCCTCCTCGAGTTCGTCGGCGTGGCAGGTGACCACGTGTACCGGCTTGTCACCTACCCTCTCACTCATCAGGTCGAGAAGGCGCTTGATGGCCTTTGCCCTGGTTCGAGGCCGGGCGACGCCGGTCGTCTCGCCTACCAGCGGGGAGTGTTCGACTACGGGCTTCATGTCGAGCAGCGCCCCCGCCCAGGCGGCGGCCCTTGCCACCCTGCCTGTTCGCGCGAGGTAGTAAAGCGTGTCAACCATGGCGAGGAAGTTTGCCCGCTGCATCACGCTCCGGGCGACGTCGATGGCCTCATCCAGGTCGGCTCCTCGACTGGCTGCCCGGGCAGCCTCCAGCACTATCAGGCCTAAAGCGCCCGCCGTTGCCCGGCTGTCGAACACCTCGATCCTGGTGTCCGGCATTGTCTCCTTCGCCTGTTCTCTTGCCAGCATGGCTGTGTCATAGGTCATGCTCTGGAGACTGGTGAGTGTTATGCAGAGTATGTTCTCCGTCGTCTGGCCCAGGTGCGCGAAGCATTCCAGGAAATCGCCCGCGGAAGGTGTTGACGTAGTCGGGAGCTCTTCCCGCCTGCGCATTATCTGGTAGACCTCATTGGGGGTTATGTCAATGCCGTCCCTGTATGTCTTGCCGTTATGGACTATCAGGATGGGGATGACAGAGACGTCGTACTGCTTGAATAGCTCTTGTGGCAGGCAACAGGTGCTGTCGGCGACGACCGCGACTTTGCTCATTGCGACGCACTCCCTGAGCGTAATCCGGACACGGGAGCACTATCGTATCAGGAAAGCTTCGGCTTTGCAAACAAGGAGTTCGCAGGAATGTGACAGACATGCAGCTATGTATTCTGCCGGGTGTCAAGGGGAATAGAGAATCCGAACGTGGCGCCCCTGCCCGGCTGGCTCTTCACCCAGATGCGACCGCCGTGGAGCTGCACGAGCATCTTGCATAGGTGGAGCCCCAACCCCAGGCCGCTCAGCCTGTCGCTGTCGTCGAGCCTCTGATATGGCTCGAAGAGGCGGTTCTGGCTGTCCTTGGGTATCCCGGGCCCGGTATCTTTTACTTCGACGATCAGGTTGCCCTTGTCAGGCTTGGCCCGCAGGGTGATCTTGCCGCCCTCGGGCGTGAACTTCAGTGCGTTGTTGAGGAGGTTGTGTACGACCTGTCGCAACCTTACTTTGTCGCCGCTGAGAATCAAGGGCGACGCGGGCAGCTGTGATACCAGAGACAGATTCCGGCTTGAGGCAACAGGAGAGACGTCGTTGAGAATCTCCCACAGCAGTTGTGCAATGTCGAGCCTCTCCGGCTGGAGCTGTAGCATCCCTATCTCACCTTTGGCCATGTCGAGCAGCTCGTCGATCCGGCTGTTCAGATTCTGGGCGCCTCTGCTTATGTTCCTGGCCAGACTGAGGAGCGGCTCCCCCTTTGCCTGCGACTCCAGCACTTGGCTGGAGATGACCATTGGGGTGAGCGGCGTCTTGAGTTCGTGGGCCAGGGCTCTGGTGAACTCGACGCGCCTGTTCATCTCCTCCTCTAGTCTCTGCCGCAGGTTCCGCTCCTGGTCGTAGAGCTCTTGCAGCTTCTCCTCCATCTCCTTGCGCTCGGTGATGTCGTAGAAGCCGGAGAACAGGCATTGCTCTCCCTGGAACGTTAGCGGCACGATGGTGACTATTGCCCAGAGAGACTGCCCGTCAGCCCTCTTCACCTGCAGCTCGTAGTCCGCTACGCGGCCATCGCGCGAGAGCGTGTCCAAGATGGCTTTGCGGTCTTCGGGATTGGCGTAGAAGTCAGGTGCTCTCTGTCCAATGAACTCGTCGCGGGGGATGCCAAGTGCTATGCACAGCGACTCGTTGGCATACAGGATCAGGCCATCCGAGCCGCTGCTTATGAGCACGGGTATCGGCATGGCCTCTGCAATCGCGCGGAAGCGCTTCTCGCTACCCTTCAAGGCCAACTCGGCCCGTTCATGCTGAAGGATCTCATCCCGGAGACGTTCGTTGGCTGCCGTCAGCTCTGCCGTGCGCTCTTTCACAAGCTCCTCTAGACTGTAGCGGTACCGTGCCAGTTCCTCCTCGGCGCGCTTGCGCTCGGTTATGTTCTGGGTTACCTCGACGGCACCAACCGTTCTGCCATGCTCGTCCAGCACGGGATAGCCATGGACGCTCCACATCCGCCCATCCGGAGTCCCCAGTTCTCCCTGTTCGGCTTGGCCGCTTGCGAGCGCTTTGACCACGGGGCATTCTTTGCATGGCTCTGAACGGCCGTGCCACACCTCATAGCAGTGATGTCCGGCCAGTTCTTCGCAGGTCGTATTGACTGAGGCCGCAGCGGCATCGTTTGCCCACTTTATCCTCAGACTCGTGTCCATGTGAGTGATCAACTCGGAAACGCTCTCCAGTACTAAAGTTTTCTCGCGCTCCGACTTCTGTAGTGCTGCCACAGCGTGTCTACGCTCGGTGATGTCCGAAGCGGTGAACATCAAGCCCCTCGCGCGATCCGCCGGATCGACTGCTGTTGAGTGGACCAGGACGTCGATGATGGAACCGTCCTTGCGCTTCCACTGTGTCTCTACCGTCGCGATCGCGTTCTCAGCCAGTTGCCTTTTTATGTCCCTTCTCACTCGGTCGAACTCTTTGCGGGTAGGGTACAAGACGCTCGTGTCATCTCCTATGACTTCTTCGGGAGTGTACCCGATCATCTCGGAAAGCCTGTTGTTCGCGGAGGAGATAACGCGATTTCGGATGACTCCAATGCCGGTGGGAGCCACACGCAACAGGCTGCTCAACCTCGATTCCCTATCGCGGAGCGCATTCTCGGTGGCCTTTCGCTCCGTTACGTCGGTCGCGATGTGGATCACCTTCGATAGTCGGCCCGCCTCATCGATGACCGGCGTGGTAGAGACCAGGAATGTACCATCGAGTGCCTCTATCTCCATCTGGGCGGTCTCCAGCTTGCCACTGGAAAGCATGACTACGAGCGGGCAGCCATCGGGAGGCCCAGCGGATTCGGGGTCGTGGAACACCTGGTAGCATTTCCGCCCTATCAGGGCCTCTCTCGCTTTGCCCGTGGCCTCGACCGTTGCACGGTTGGCTGTTAGTATCGTATGTTCCGGGTCGATGGTCATCGCCGGATTGCCTATAGCCTCGAAGATATCCTCCCACTCGCGCCGGGCACGCTGCAACTGCTGCTCGGACCTCAGGCGGGCTATGGCCCCCCCGATCTGGGCTGCTATGGCCTCGAGGACGGCACGTGAACGTGCTGGGATTTCATCAAGGGTGTGTGAAGAAACGTTGAGGCAGCCTATCACTCGGCCCTCGTGAAATAGGGGCATTATGGCGATCGCACGTGGTCCCTCCAAGCGCTCCGCGTCGCTCGGCGACATTCCCAGGGCTGAATAGTCGGCGTAGACCGATTTCCCTGCCATTATCAACTTCACATTAGGCGCTTCAGTGTCATAGTGCCCTACTGCCCTGACGAAATCGGGAGAAAGGCCCCGGTGGTGTACCAAATCCAGTGTCCCCGACTCGTCGTCGAGCAGATAGACCCCGCCGCAGTCCAGCTGAGACACGGCGAGCGCGGTCTCCAGGCATGCGCGCAACCCATCGTCGAGAGTCGCTGCGGAGCTGAGCCTCGTGGCGAGGTCGCGCTGGGTGTTTAGGAGTAACTCGGCCCGCTTGCGCTCGGTAATGTCCTTCAGAATGCCTGTCAACCCGACTACCCTGCCGTCCTGCCGCAACGGCGTTGCGCTGAACATCACCTGGACCTCGTGCCCATCCTTGTGACGTACGGGCACCTCGTCCCTCACGCTCTTGCCCGACATCACCTCCTGCACCATTTCTGTGACTCTCGCTAGAGTCTGGTCGGATAGCATCGAAGAGAAGTGTGTGCCAATCAACTCCTCGCGCTGGTAGCCGAACATCTTGGCGAGGGATTCGTTCACGAACACGAATTCGCCGCTTGCGTCCACCTGGTAGATGCCGTCAACCGAAGTCTCGATGATGGCCCTGTGCCTCTCCTCGCTTGCTCGTAAGGACTCTCTGAGCTTCGCCTCTTTGGTCATGTCGCTGATGAGTAGGCCGAGTCCGTCGCCGACTTTGAAGGCCTTGACGCTGAGTCGGAGGCCGCCGAACTCTTGTGGTACTACTTCTTCGGCGAAAAAGGGCTGGCCTGTTTCGATCACCCGGACATATGCATCGTATCTTCCTGTCTCCCTGATCCCCGGCATCAGGTCGAGCAGGTTCTTTCCGATGCCCTTTATGGCTACCTTGTTCGACAGATTCACGAGCCGCAGTACAGAGGGGTTCATGCCGATGAGGTTGAGGGTTCTGTCGAAGAGCACGAAGCCATCGACGGAAGCGTCCGCGAAGGCGCTGAGGGTGGTTTCCCAATCGTGTACGTGCTGATCGATGGCCGTCTGGACAATGCTTGCTTTGTGTGCGGCCTGCTTCGCCATTACCCCTCCTCCGCCGATGGATCCAGCGTGACCGTTGGGGGTGGATATCTCAGAAGCGGCATCCACAAACCCGGGGGATGCCGGTATCAGCAGTCCGACAACAGCGAGCTGAGAGATGCGCAACGACATGCGGCACTCTGCAACTGCTACAGGGGTCTGCCTTCTGTCAAAGGCAGAGCGAACCAACGGAACGACGGTGTACTCGGGCAGTGTGTTCCGACACTACTTTCTCATGCCGCGCCAAGGGCTGTCAAGTGAGGGGGCGAGGGACAGGTGCGACTACTGATCGCGTTGACTACCGCCTGGAGACTCCGAAGTGCTCGCTGTACTCGACCAGGCGGGCCAGTGCCCTGGCTGCTCTCTCGGGGCTGGGATATGGGTAGATGCTGCTCTCGAGCAGCTTTTCGGAGACCTTGCCCTTGACTATGGAGCCGCTCACCATCCTGGAGAGGAGAACCGGTTTCCGGTGTCGCTTCATCAGCTCCAGCAGTCGGTCCAGGTCGTCGACCTCTTGTCGCTCGGACTCTGCCATCAGCCGGTCGTACGCGCCCTTGGCCATGTCAGGTATGGACATGAGTCCGGCGAGGCCACCCACCATCCCGATGCCGCCTACGACCATGACGGCATCCACGTTGTCATCTTCGAGCAGGGGCCATATGCAGGGGTAGATGACAGGATCGCCGCCGGGATCTATAGGGTTGCCGCGCGACCAGCGTGTTGACATTAGAGAGTCGAGCTTGTCAATGGTCCGGGCGGAGAACCGGGCCATCTCGAGGCCATGCCTCCTGAGCGAATCGGTCGATATTACGCCCAGCCCCCCTCCCATGGATATGACGCCCACGCGCCTGCCGCGAGGCAGGGGCTGCGCCGCGAAGGCCAGGCCGGTATCCACAAGATCGCTGATCTCGTCTACCCTGATCACGCCCGATTGTTTGAAGGCCGCTGCCGCCGCCGAGTCGGAGCCGGAGAGCGCGGCACTATGCGAGCGTGCGGCACGCGATCCCTCGGCCGAGCGACCCGACTTGAGGACAATCATTGGCTTCTTCTGCGTTATCTCCCTGGCGAGCTGCAGGAAGCGCTTCGCCTCGCGCAGGCCTTCGATGTATCCCAATATCACCTGAGTGTTGTCATCCTGCGCCAGGTACTCCATGAACTCCTCGAGGTGTACATCCGCCTCGTTACCTGTGTTGATGTACTTGCTGAAGCCCAGGCCTGCCTCCCAGCCGTTGGCGATCACGGCGATGCCCATGTTGCCGCTTTGGGTGATTATGGTAGCCGGGCCCTTCCTCACTCGCATCTTGAACGGTATGGTGTAGAAGTTGGAGTGCGCGTCGAAGTGGCCCATGCAGTTGGGCCCGATGAAGCGCGTCCCTCCCCTCCTCGCGATATCGACGACCTGCCGCTCGAGCTTGGCTCCCTCCTCCCCGGTCTCGGAGAATCCACCCGAGATGATGAGGGCACCCCCCACACGCTTCTGTGCGCATTCTTCCATGGTCGGGGGCACCAGCTCGGCACCGGTGGCGATTACGGCCATGTCGACGGGCGCTGGTATCTCCCTCAGGCTGGGGTATGCCTTGACGCCGAGCACCTCGCTCTGCTTCCTGTTCACGGGGTACACATCCCTGCCCCCGTCGGACAGGAGGCGGCTTAGTATGCCGAAACCCCATTTGCCGGGCACGTTGGAAGCGCCTACGACGGCCACGGACCTGGCGTCGAACAGGCCGTCTAGAGGGTGGTTGCTCTTCATGCTCTCACCACTAGGCACTAGGGGCTGTGGCCCTGTACTCGCTGTACTCCACCAGACGGGCGAGCGCTCTAGCCGCGCGGTCGGGCGTTGGATAGGGAGTCAGATAGTAGTCCTGTAGCTTTCGATACAGGTCGCCGGGCTTGACCTCCGGCATGGCCATCGCCGAGAGTACTATCGGCTTCTGGTGCTGCTTCATGAGTTCGACAATGGTGTCCAGATTCCTGAGAGACTCCTGTTGGACCGACTCCATGAGTTCATCCAATGGCATGGAGTAGTCTCTCTCCCATGGAGGCGTACTGACCAGGGCGGACAGACCGACGGGTGCCCATACCGGACCGGCGATGAGCACGGCATCGACGCTCTCGTCCTCCAGAAGTGGCACGAGACAAGGGTAGCTGAGGTCGCCGCTGGTATCCACCGGATTACCTCTCGACCATCTCCCCGACAGGACGGAGTCCAGCTTCCGCATGGTGGCCGGAGAGAGCTCGGGAAGCTCCAGACCATGCCCTCTCAGCGTGTCGGCGGCGATCACGCCCAACCCGCCGCCCACCGTCAGCACTGCGACGCGCCTGCCGCGCGGCAGCGGCTGCCCCAGCAGCGCGAGCGACACGTCGATCAGGTCCCCCACCTCCTCCACCCTCACGACACCGGCCTGCCTGAAAGCCGCGTCGCAGACCTCGTCTGTGCCGGACAACGCGGCCGTGTGCGAGCAGCAGGCGCTGGCACCGCAGTCGGTGCGTCCCACCTTGAGAATCACGATGGGCTTGCTCTTCGATATCTCGGCGGCCAGGTCGAGGAATCTCCGGCTCTCTCTGAAACCCTCGATGTAGCCCATGATGAGCCTGGTGTCGTCGTCCTGGCCGAGGTATTCCAGATAGTCCTCGAAATGGAGGTCGGCCTCGTTTCCACTGCTGACGTATTTACCGAAGCCCAGCCCCGCCTCGTGCCCCATCGCCAGGACTATCAGACCGAGGTTGCCGCTCTGGGTTACGAAGGACACCGGCCCCTTTCTCATTGGCGGGAGATAGGGTGCGGTGAAAAGGTCTGCGGCTGTGTTTACGTGCCCCGCGCAGTTCGGGCCGATGAAGCGGATCCCACCCCTTCGGGCGATCTCGGCGAACTCGCGCTCCGCTCTGCTTCCGTCCTCGCCCGTCTCAGCGAAGCCGCCCGAGATGACGAGAGCCGCCTTGACGCCTTTCTTCACGCACTCCTCCATGGCGGCGGGGAGCGCATCTGACGCGATCGTTATCACGGCGAAGTCGACGGGCCCGGGCACATCGAGAATGGACGGGTAGGCCGCCACACCCAGCACCTCTGTCCTGATCTTGTTTATCGGATAGACTTTGTGCACGCCCCTGGTGAGCAGGAGGTTGAGAATGTCACACCCCCACTTACCTGGGATGTTGGAGGCTCCGATCACTGCCGCCGATCGAGGATTGAAGAGGTAGTCGAGATGCTCGGTAAGCTTCATTGGCCGGATGTTCACTGCCGACAGGCTGCATCGTAGGTCGGCGAGTTACGTCAAGATCATACAGTAAGGCACCATCCATTTCAACGTATGGGGGGTGAGAGTCGATGGCGTGAACGTGTCCTTGAAGGGGTTCGAGTTACCAGAGCGGTAGGGTGTATGCAGCGAAGCGAAATACACCGCTTCGCTGGGTGGTGAGGAGGATCTGCTGGAGGATTCCGGCGTCGGCGAGCGCTAGGCCTGTCCAGGGCCGTCATCCTGCTGCCATCGAGCGTTTGGTGTGCCCACCCGCCCGCCCACGGGCGCGCTGTGTGATGAGATGGCACAGGGCGTCCGCCCTCGGACGCCGATCTAGGTGACAGCACTTGGCGCTACGTGTCCTTGAAGTGGTTCGAGTCGTTCGGGTATCATAGATGCCATCTGTGTTGCTCGCGAAGGAGGAGCCGTGGAAGACCTGAAATCGATACTGACCAGGGCGGTCAAGGCGCTGGAAGAGGATGTCAAGAGGCTGGAGGGCAAGATAGACGCCCTGATGAAGGTGCCGGACACGATGGCGGTGGAGAACCTGCCCAAGACCATGGCATGGGCGATGGACTCCGGGGACAAAGCGCTCTGGCTGACTGTGTGGAGCGACGACATCGTCTACGTGGTCCCGCAATACGACATCGAGATCAACGGGAGGGAGTCGCTGAGCGAGTTCGGGGACGCCTCGATCTTCACGCGGGAGGAGAGACGCTTCAGCGCCATCACGAACATCATGGTCGAAGTTGATAGCGACACGGCCACGGGACGCGATTACTTCATGCACTACGGTTTCCCGATTGACCCGGAAACAGGCAAGGCCATGGAGGACCGGGCGTTCTCCGAAGGACAACACTACTATCACTTCCGAAGGATCGATGGCGTGTGGAAGATCACAAGATTCGAGGTGTATCTCAATCGCAGGCAGGAAGCTGGTACCTAGAGGAACGATTATATGAAGGTAGTTAGACGGGACATCACTGAGGAACTGGCCCCGGTATTCAACCCCAAATCCGTCGCGCTGGTAGGGATATCCGATTCGTTCTCAAACGTTGGGAACATGTACTTACTCAGTCTTCGGGAAGCGGGTTTCCCCGCTGTCTATCCGGTCAACCCCAAGGGAGGGGAGATAGCCGGGGCGAAGGTGTACCGGAGCATAGAGGACATCCCCGGCGAGATTGATCTGGCCATATTGACCGTACCGCGTGAAGCCGTCTCTGATATCACACGGGAGTGCGCCCGCAAGAGAGTCAAGGCGATGGTCCTGTACACCGGCGGGTTTGGCGAGATGGGGGCTGAGGGCCGCAGGCTCCAGGATGAGATCGTTGAGATCGCCAGGGAGGGCGGCACCAGGGTGATCGGGCCGAACTGCCTCGGCCCGTACAATCCCAGGGCGAAGCTGGTCACGCAGTTGATTCTCCCGAAGGAGATAGGTACCGTGGGAGTCATCTCCCACAGCGGCTTCCTGTTCTACTACCTGCTCATGTCCGTTGCTGAGCAGGGACTGCTGCCGAGTAAGGGGGTCAGCTGCGGGAGCGACAGCGACCTGACGTGCGTGGATTTCCTCGAATATCTGGGCCGTGATCCTGATACCAAGGTGATCATCGCCTATCTGGAGGGGATCAGGGACGGGAGACTGCTGGAGGTCGGGCGTGAGGTGTCCCTGCGCAAGCCGGTGATCGTGGTCAAGGGGGGCAACAGCGAGGCCGGGGTCAAGGCGTCGGCGTCCCATACGGGCACACTTGCCGTTTCGTCGGTGCTATGGAAGACGCTCTGCAGCCAGACCGGCATACTCTCTGTAGACAGCTTCGAGCAGATGATGGACACGATGCGGGCTATGAGCTGCCTGAAGCCGACCCGGGGCAGGCGTGTCGGGATTATCACAACCCCTGGGGGGCTCGCTGTCACGTGCACTGATGCGTGCAGCCAGCTCGGCCTCGAGGTCCCGAGGCTGACGGAGGAGAGTCAGAGGCAGCTGGCCGAGATAGTCGAGGAGGTCGGCACGAGCGTGAACAACCCTGTGGATGTGGGCATGATCGGGGCGCTGTCGCCCGAGCACTATATGAAGGAGTGCATCAGAATCGTCGGCAATGACCCCAACGTCGACATGTTGCTTCCGGCGTTCACCGGCCCGCCGGGCGACGATGATGAGAAGGACAAGCGGACGTGCGACATACTGGTCAATGAGATCGAGGCGACCGGCAAACCAGCCGTGATCTGTGGTGCCATTCCGCAGGGCTGGCCGAGGGGGGAGTTCAGGTTCCTGGTCAACAGCACAGTACCCGTGTACCCCGACCCGAGGAGAGCAGCCCAAGCCCTGGCGAAGCTGGTGGAATACAGCGAGTTCCTCGCGTCAGCACAAGCTCAGTAGGGCCGCTCCGGTCACCTGCACCGGGTGGCGAAAGCGCGACGTCTCAGAGCCCACAGGGCCATGGTCGCCGTGGCCAGAGCCAATGACCCCGCGATAACCGCCTTTTGAGCTGCCGTTATCCCCACAGCCGCGCTGCTTATGCAAACCGAAGGCAGAAGCCCTGCCCTCACGACTGGCTTCAGGGACGGATGCCCGTCGATGAAGTCGGCTATGCCGGGGCTGACTGCATAGTACAGGGAGACGAAGCCCGAGCCCACGGGGTCGTCCATGAGTTGGGCGTCACGCATGTTGCGCAGGGTGTCCACGTGCGCGTCCAGGTACGACCCGTAGGCCGCTGAGGCTATAAAGCAGCCCCCTTCATCCGCCGTTGTAGGGTATCCGGCGGCAACCCATCCGTCGTACCCTTCGTGCATGTCGTAGACATCTGGGAACGCGTTATTGACCAAGATCAGGGCGGCCTGTGCGCTCCTGGTTCCGGCCTTGCAGTAGACGATGGTTGGCGCGGTGGGCTCCAGCTCGCCCAGCCGGCTTTCGAGTTCCGTCAATGGAATGAGCACGGCATCGTGCAAGTGCCCGGCGCAGTACTCCGACTGCGTCCTGACATCCAGGACGACCTCGTTGCTCAGGTTGTTGATCATGTCCCGTGCTTCCTCGACGGTGACCAGGTTCACCTGAGCCAGGGCGCTGCCTGCAAGCCCCAGCCCAGCTATAATCGTGACCAGCAGTAGCAGGGCTCGTATCTTCATGGTTGTCCTCCTGGTGCGGGTTGGTTCATCCTAAGATGGGGTGACAGAGCTGTCAACAGGGTAATCTTCACCTAAGTTACCGTTTTCGCTGGCTGTCGTCCGCCGGGCCGGACTCTGGATCGTGAGATGGTATAATGGACTCGAAGTCGAGAGGAAAGACGTTTGCAGTATTTGAAGCCTCGATGGGTGCCCGCTCTTGTGGTCGTGGCGGTGATGGCGGTGGCACTCAGCATTCTTGTGTCGAGCATTGCTTCGGCGCAGGCTCCGCCACAGCTTCCCTGCCGATTCCATGGGACCGTCCGCGTAGGTGGCGAGGAGGTTTGGGAGGGGACTACGATCACCGCGAAGATCCAGGGCGACACGTATCAGGCCGTGACGCCTTCCCGCTACGGGCCATCCACCTACGTGATTGACGTTGCGCCTGGTGAGGGCACGACCTATGTGCAGAACGCTTCGGTGAGCTTCTGGATCGGCCCGTTGCGCGCGTCTCAGACGGGCAGGTGGGAGGCTGGCGGGAATGTGGAGCTGAATCTCACGGCGCAGGGCTATCTCCCCCCGCCCGCTACGCCCACGCCTGAGCCGACAACCACACCCGAGCCGACGGCGACCCCGGTGCCCACCGCCACACCCGAGCCCACTCCCACCCCGCCGCGCACCCCCACGCCGACGCCTCCCCCGACTCAGCCACCTACGGCCACGCCCACTCTGGCACCCCTGCCGCCTATAGGGCCCACGCCAACCCCTGTTGAGAACAACGTGTCCACCGCGTGGATTGCCGTTGCAGGGGTCTGCGGCGTCCTCCTGGTTGCACTGCTTGCACTGATCTTGCGCACGGCACAGCAGAAGTAAGCGGTCTCAGATGAAGGGGGCTATGCCCCTTTCTGGTCGGCCAGCCACCGGGCCATGAATTCCTCGGTGTCGACGCCGAGGCCTGCAAGGAACTCGTCTCGGGCTTGGAGTATCTCCTCCCACGGCAGGTCCGAGTGGTGCCCCCGTTGCCCGATGTACTCGATGTGCGGCTCCCCGGAGGCGGTGTGCTTAGGGAACCTGGCGTCGTTCTCGCCGTCGAAGTCCACGGGGACGAAGCCATTATCCTGGCACAGCCGGGCATCGTATGCCGGGGTGGCAGCCACCCATCTGCCGTTGAGGTACAGCTCCGTGTAGCCGTGATAGACCAGCACGTTGCTGCCGTACATCAGCTTGAGGAACTTCTCGGAGAGCTGGTGGTTGCGAATGTCGGCGAAACCCAGCCGTGCCGGGATGCCGACGGCTCTGGCCATGGCCGCCAGCACTATCGCCTTCTGATAGCAGAAGCCTTGGCCTCTATCCAATACCACACTTGCCCGATTGTGCTCCAGCAGGTGCCCTGGGGCATACGGACTGAACTTGATGCTGTCCCGGACGTAGTAGAACAGCGCGGAGGCCTTATCGCTGTCGGTCCTCAGGCCAATAGTCAGCTCTTCTGCCTTCTCACGGATCGACGGCGAGTCCGAGTCAATGATGTCGGTCGCTCTCAGGTACTCTTCCAGCACATAGCGATACTATACGTGCCGAACGTAGCTGTCAAACGCCTGAGGGGGGATTCCTCTGGTTGGTCTTGGTGCACAAGCTCACGCAGGAGCGTGGGACTCGATTTGACGGGGAACGTACGACAGCTATAGAATCTCTATGATGAAATCGGACAGAAGTGATCTGAGGGCTTTCTTCGAGCCAGCTTCGGTAGCGGTTGTGGGGTCGCTGAGGGACGGGATGGGCCTGGGGTTCAGGTCGATCAAGAACATGCTCAACTTCGGCTATACGGGCCGGGTCTATCCGGTCAACCCTTCGTATGACGAGGTTTTGGGCTTCGAGGTCTATTCCGATGTGAGCGAGATCCCCGAGGCTGCGGACCAGGTGATCATCATCACGCCTCCTCCGACGGTGCCCGCCATCGTGGAGCAGGCTGCTGAACGGGGGGTCAAGGCCGCTGTGATCGTCTCGGAGAACTTTGGCGAGGTGGGCGGCGAAGGGGCACAGCTCCAGCGGCAACTGGTGGAGATCAGAGACCGCACAGGCATTCGGATCGTGGGCCCCAACACCATCGGCCTCCTGAACACGGCCAATGGCTACATCACGGTCCCGTATTTCATTGCCTACGATAGCCTCCGCAAGGGTACCGTGACCTATTGCAGCCAGAGCGGCTTTGTCGGCCCGACGGCGCAGCCCCTGCAGGACAGGGGCTATCCGATCAACAAGATGTGCGATGTGGGCAATAAGTGCGATGTCAACGAGACGGACCTGCTCAACTGCTTCGCCGACGACCCGAGCACGAAAGTTGTTGCGATGCACCTGGAGGATGTGAAGGACGGGCGCTTCTTCCTGGAGGCCGCAAGGAACCTGGTTTCTCGAAAGCCACTCCTGGTGATGAAGGCGGGCCGCACCGAGGAGGGGGCAAGGGCGGCCTCGTCCCACACCAGCTCGCTCGCGGGCAATGAGGAGGTCTATGACTGCGCCATCAGACAGGCAGGCGCGATAAGGGTGAATTCGTGGCCGGAGCTCATGGAGATACCCAAGGTGTTTGCCTATCAGCCTCTGCCTGAGGGGAACAGGTTGGCCATCATCACGCACACGGGTGGTGCGGGGGTGGTTGCGACCGATATAGCCGTTGAGGCAGGGCTTGCGGTTGCGCGATACAGCGACGAGACTGTCGCGTTTCTGAAAGACACGCAGTTCCGGTTGGGCGGGAACCCGGTGGACATGGGCCCCATCCTCTCCACGTCTGATAACCCTTTTCAGGTCCAGGAAGAGGTGATAGCCAGGATAATCGACGACCCCAACGTCGACTGTGCAATTGTCGCGGCCTATGGCGGTCTGGAGGGCCTGCTGACTCTCGTCGTGGAGATGTTCAGCCGCCTCAAGCCGCGCATCTCCAAGCCCTTCGTTGTCTGGCTCTATGGCATGAAGCTCGGCGCAATGCAGGAGATGGTGGTGGAGCTCGAAGCGATCGGGTTGCCGGCCTACATCGATATCGAGGTGGCGATCAAGGCGCTCGGCGCGGCGGCCCGCTACACATCCATCCGGGCCGGTATGTGACGGCGGTCTCCGGTAGACTGCCATCGGGCGTTGGGAGGTCCCACCCGCCCTCGGGAGCGCTGCTCCCGATCCCTCGCTAGGACAACACCGCCGGTTGCGGCCCGCGCGACTACTGGGCACCCACGCCAGAGGTAGTGTCAAGATAAGTGTGTAAATTGCTGAAGGGGCTGCACCTCCCAGGACTTGTTGAGATGGCTGATCACACCGTAGATGATCCGATCGACGCTGGCGGTATTCTGGAAGCAGCTCATGGGCCTGGTTCTGCGACGCACCTCTCGAAAGGCTCTCTCTATCGCGTTCGTCGTCCGTACTTTGCGCCAATGCCCTCGCGGGCAGGATAGGAAGCTCAATAGCTCCTCCAAGTCTGCTTCCAAGCACCTCACTGCTTTCGGCTGACCGCTTCGCCACTCCCTGGCCCATTCTCGAAACCATAACACCGCCTCCCGTTTTGTCTCAGCCAGATATATCCTCCTTGCACCTTGGAGACACTCTCTCTGTGTCCTTTTCGGCAGCTTCGTGGCCACATTCCTCAGCTTGTGCACCCAGCACCTTTGCCTCGCCACATATGGGTAGACCGTCTCCAGCCCTCGGTGCAGACCCGGGTTCCCATCCGTTACCACCAGCTCCAGCTCCCTGCCCTCCAGCCCTCTCTCACACATGTCCCGCAGAAACCCTTCCCATTGCGCCTCGCTCTCACTACCAGCTTGCCGGAATGAGATCATCTCTCGCCTCCCATCCTTCCTGATCCCATAAGCACACAACACCAGCCTCCTCTTCACCCCAGTGGCTCCCTTTACCTTCAGAGCTATCCCATCCAGCAACAGGTAGCAATAGCAATCCGATAGCCTCCGCCTCTGGAACCGGCGTACCTCCTCCTCCAGGCTCCGAACTACCCTCGTCACCGTCTGAGGGCTTACCGTCTCACCAACAACAATCCTCAGCACTTCCCTCACACGCCTTGTGCTTACCCCAGCTAGAAACATCTCCCGGATCATCCGGTTCACCCCTCTCATACCGCCTTACCACTGTCGGTTGATACAGCCCTTCTCTATCCCTCGGTACACGCAGGTGTTCCACCAACCCCATGTCAGTCAGCAGACTGCGATAACGGTATCCATTGCGGTGCCCTCGCCTTAGCTCAGTGCGTCGGTATCGCCCCGCACGCAAGCTCTCCAATAACTCCCCCTCCATCGCGCTCTCCAGCAGCCTCTTCACCGCGCGAAGCCTCTCCTCTCTCAACTGCTCCTCGAAGAAATCCTCCTCATCCCCCTTGACCTCACGCCATAATTCCTCTACCTTGAGTTCGGTCAGGTCCTTGACCTGCACCATGGGGCGTTACCTCCTTTCTGCCTTTCGTCTGACTGAAAGGATACGCCCCTTCTTTTTACACACAATACGTTACACTACCCACGCCAGAAACGGATCGTATTGCGTCAATAGAAACTGTTACCGAACGGGTGTTGTTGCCTCAA
>CAZGDV010000043.1:0-12717 GCA_964524995.1 uncultured Dehalococcoidia bacterium
CGCCCTGCCTCAGACTATCGGTTCACGCTATTGACATCCAACACAGTTGCTACTCCCCACCCCGTTTGCATTGCCAACCCCCAGCGTATTCGGGGGAGCAGAGAGGAGAGCCAGAGTCCGGGGGCGCAGCACCCGTGGGCGGGTGGGCGGGACCAAACAACGTTCGATGGCGGATCAGGGGGGGAGGCGGGTTACACATGCGATCATGTATGGTACACTTCTCTCTACATGATAGGCCACAACGATAAGTCGGACTGGACATTCGGAGTGGCGTCGAGCCTGCTCGCCGCAGAGGTCAGAGGGCTCGCGGGGTCGCCCTCCGCAATAGACGAGGAACAGTCGCTGCCAGCTTACCTCGGCCTTCTGGAAGGCTTCTGCGGCTTCGCCCGAGACAATGGTTTCGAAATCATCGAGGTCGAGCTGGGGTTCTCCCTTATCAGCGCAGACCGGCTGATGGAGCGCGCGGCCGAGCTGAAGCGGCTGTTCTCGCCTTTCCGCATGGTCATATCCCACCTGCCATTGGGCGAGATCAACATCTCAGCCCTGCACCCGGCGGTCAGGGAGGCCGCGATAGCCGAGACGAAGCGGCACATAGACCTGTGCCGCGAGTTGGAGATATCCGCCTTCGTCATGCACCCCGGCAGCTTCGCCGCGATGCCCGACAGGTACGCCATCCTGGAGAGTCAGACCAGGGCCGTGGCCTACGCGAGCGTAATCGAGATCAACGGGTACTGCGCCGCCAGGGGGATGGAGCTATCGATCGAGAACCTGCACTGTAACGAGCCGCTGTTCAACAGGCCGGAGGAAATGGAGCCGTTCGCGCGGGCCGGACTCGGCATCGTCCTGGACACGGCGCACGCCGCCGTCTGCGGCGTAAGGCCGGTCGAGTTCGTCAGGAGGCTGGGCGCGCACATAACCGAGGTACACCTCAGCGACGCCGTGACCAGCGACCCGCTGGCGCACCGTCCCGTCGGCTCAGGCGAGGCCGACTGCCTGGACGTGCTGAAGGAGCTCGAGGCGATCGGCTTCCGGGGCAGAGTCGTCCTGGAGGTCGAGTCACGGGAGGACGTGCTGCAGAGCGTCGATTTCCTCAGGGCGAACGGCTACCTTCGCTGAAGCAAATCGCCGGCCCTACTCCCACTTGAAGAACCTGATCGCCAGGATGAGACATACCACCAGCCACCCCCCCAGGACGGCGAAATTGGTGGTCATGGAATGGAGGGGCGTGGCGTCCACCATCACCTGCCGCAGCCCGTCGCCGAGGTAGGTGACGGGGATCGCGTCCACTATCGGCTTCATGAAGCTGGGGAAGAACTCCACAGGGAAGAATATGCCCGACAGAAACAGCATGGGGAACTGCAGTATCTGGATTATGGGCATCGCACCCTCGGTGGTCTTGGCCCGTGAGACGGCGAGGTAGCCCAGGCTGATGAAGGACAGCGTCCCCAGCAGCACAAGGCCGATGAGCAGCAGCCAGCTTCCGGTCACCTCGATGTCGAAGGCGAAGTAGGCGATAACCAGTATGATAGCTGTCTGCACCAGGGCGAGCACAAGCCTGTAGATGACCTGGCTGGAGACCATCGTCGGCTTGTTCACCGGCGTGGCGGCGAAGCGCTTGAGGATCTTCTTCTCGCGCCACTCCACCAGGGTCAGTGACCCGAACAGGCCCAGTATCATGATGGACATGGCTACGATGCCCGGCACTAGATAGTCGATGCTCCTCAGGTCCTTCGACTGTACCGACTCCTCATTCAACTGCAGCACGGGCAGCTGCTGCGTGATCTGGCGGTCGATCTGGTTCATGGTCTCGCGCAGTATGGAGAGTATGATCTGCGACGACGTGCTCTGCGAGGGGTCGTAGTAAACGGTGATATCGACGGGCTCCTGCGCCGTGGCCGAGCCAAGCTCCTCGGGTATCACCACAACCGCGCGAACGTCGCCGTCCTCCAGGTCCTCCAGCATGACGTCAAGCTCGCCGTCGGTGGTCTCGAAGAAGTCCATGGAGTCGAGGACGGCGACTATGGTCTGACCCCTCCCCGAGGGATCGTTGTTGACCACGCCGATCTTGTAGCTGACGTCGGCCTCGCCGGCGAAGACCAGCCCGAAGATGACCATGAAGAGTACCGGGAAAGCGATGGTGAAGAAGAGCGCCGTTCTGTCCCGAACGAACTGCCTGAAATCGGCCACCAGGAGCCGCCGCAGCGCTTTCATTCGCGGATTCTTCTCCCGGTGAGCTTGAGGAAGACGTCCTCGAGCGTCGCTCGCCGCACGAACAGGTTCTTTAGCTGGCGGTCTTCGCCACCCTCCTCGGAGTACCTCATGATGGCCGCCAGGGTGGCGGGCACGTTCTTGGAGTAGACTATGATCTCGTTGGAATCGAGAGCGACGTTGGCCGCGCCCGGCAGGGCCTGAAGCACCTCGATGGACGGGGGAGGCTCCATCTCGAACTGGATCGCGCTCTCCTCGAAGTTCTCGTATATCAGCTGCTCGGGGGAGCCCATAGCGATGATCTTGCCGTAGTCGATAACCGCAACGCGGTCGCAGAGCTGCTCCGCCTCCTCCATGTAGTGCGTGGTGAGGAACACGGTCTTGCCCTTCTTCCGCATCTCTTCGATCACCGACCACAGCCCGTGTCGCGCCTGAGGATCGAGGCCGGTCGTTGGCTCATCGAGGAACGCTATATCGGGGTCGTTGATGAGCGACAGCGCCACCGACAGCCGCTGCTGCTGGCCACCAGAGAGGTTCTTCACCAGTACCTTGCGGCTGTCCTGCAGAGCCAGCAGGTCGAGGACCTCATCCACCGAGAGCGACCTTTCGTAGAAACCCGCGAACATGTGCAGGGTCTCCTGCACGTTCAGCAGCGGGATCAGGGTCGGGGCCTGCAGCTGGACGCCGATTCTCTGCTTGATCTTGGCGGGCACCTTGGAGACGTCGAGGCCGAGAACGGATACCCGCCCGGCGTCCGCATCCCGCAGGCCCTCGATGATCTCGACCGTCGTCGTCTTGCCGGCGCCGTTCGGCCCCAGCATGCCGAACACCTCTCCGGCGTTGACATCGAAGCTGATGTCATTGACAGCCGTTATCTCTCCGTATCGCTTGACCAGGTTCTCTACTTCGATGACCATCTATTCATGACCGGCGCGAGTGCGGGCAGGCAAGACTCCACGAGAATAGCGAGGCACAAGCCATAGCGATTCTACAAACTGTCGGGGGCGAGGTCAAACCCGGCGCACACCGGGGTTCGAGTCACAGTACAAAGGATCAGAGGCGGGTCGAGGTCTCAAGAGACACACAAAGGGACGCACTAGGGGAACGATCGCAAGAGGCCGTGCTGTTCAGGCAGCTAGACCTGGCTGCCTGTTACGGGGCTGCCCTTGTAGTAGGCGTCGCGGAGCATTTGCCAGTTCCATTGCCTTGTCTCGAACTGCTTGGTAGCTCCGCACTTCTTGCAGACCCCGTAGTTGCTCCCATCAATCACCCAATGATGGGCCGTATCCCTTTGCCTCCCGCCTTCGGTGCAGTCGGTTGTTCTCCCCATGTGGCACCTCTCTGTGGTATTCTAGGTTGCCAAGAGGGCAACGGGATGTGCTGGATCAAGTACGCTAGCTTCGAATAACGCCTCCGGGGATGATTCTTATTGCGATATTCCTTTACGAAATGTGAGGGAGCTTGTTGCTTATCATAACCTCCATATGACGACTTTGCAATACTTTATTCCACGAAAATGGAGGACTATTGTGGATTTCATGGATGTGGTGAAGGCAAGGCGGAGCATTCGGCGGTACAGGCCCAATCCGGTCCCACAAGAGGACATCGACTATGTCCTTGAAGCAGCACGGCTGGCGCCCTCGTGGGCCAACACGCAGTGCTGGCACTTCGTCGTGGTGACCGATGAGGACATCAAGCAGAGAGTCGCGGAGGCCGGGGCGGAGTGGGGAACGAGATGGATCAGGAAAGCACCGGTGCTGATTGCTGTCTGCGCCGACCCCGACCTGCCAGGCTATAAGGATGACATCGCGAACTACCTGGTCGACATCGGCATTGTCGTGGAACATCTGGTGCTCGCGGCCACGGACCGGGGTCTCGGCACATGCTGGATAGGCGGCTTCTGGGAAGACCCGGTGAAGGAGATTCTGGGGGTTCCGGAAGGCCATAGGGTCGTAGCTCTCACGCCGTTGGGCTACCCCGATGAAGCACCGCCTCCCCGGCGCAGGAAGGAGTTGGCCGAGATAGCGAGCTACGACCGCTACGGCGCGAAGCGCTAGCCCGGGTTCAGCACGTCAGAGAACTCAGGTACATACAGATGGCCCCGCAGGCAGCAACGTTCAGCGACTCGGCCCTGTTACGCGCTATCGGCACCCTGAACCGGTGATCAGCAGCCGACAGCAGGCGCTCCGAGAGCCCAGCGCCCTCATTGCCCAGTGCAAGCAGAAGCCTCCCCTGACTATGCAGGACAGAGGGGTCGTCGAGCCCTTCGAGATCGGTCGCGACGAGAACGTACCCATCCTCTCTCAAGCTCTCGACCAGCCCCATGTAGCCATCGCCTCTTCTGATCCAGAGGTTGAGCACCGTGCCCGCCGTCGCCTGGACGCACTTCGGGCTGAAAGGGTCGGCGCACTTGTCCGTGAGCACCACGCCATCGAAGCCGAAGGCCGTCGCCGTGCGAATGAGCGTGCCCACGTTGCCAGGGTCCTGTATGTCCTCCAGGAGGAGCACCCTGTGGCCAGAGACCTCCGGCAGGGTGTCCGAATAGGTATCGAGAGGCAGTCGCACGACCGCTGCCAGGCTCTGCGGGTTCTTCGTGGTGCATATGGACCGGTACTGGCTCTCCGTCAGCCGGCGCACCGGCACTCCCAAATGACCGGGCACGTTGTCACCATGGGCCAGGACCTCCAGCACCTCGTCCCGATGTCCGTCCAGTACTTGGGCAATAGCCCTGTCACCCTCGACCAGGAAGGCCCGTGACTCGAGCCGCCCGTTCTCCGTGGCCAACCTCTTGTACCATTTCAGCGGCTTCGGCGGGACTCCAGACGATGCGGTTCGTGCCATCCAACCAAACCTGACTGGGCCACCTCACCCGATCCAGAAGTGCACGTTCTCGGTGCGATGCCTCACCCGTAGCGCTTGGATGATCTCCGACTGCTCTGCCTCTCCAACCTCCTCCTGCGAGTCGGCGTATCCCAGCACCTGAACGAAATCAGAGCAGAAGGCCCCTTCGTCCAGATTCAACACGGCACTGCCGTAAACGTAGACTACGTCCCGGCCCCCGTGATCAACCTCCAACCACTGATAAGAGTTGACCATGTCGCCGTACCACTCCTCCCATTTCCGCTTCCTGTCTTCATGCATTAGCCGGCCTCCTGCCAGGGACCATTCCAATACGAATTCTACCAAGTGACGTCCACATCCGCCACCCCTGAGGCCCCGTGTTGGCCATCCTCTTCTGGCATGTTCGGGCGCTCTATGCTATAGTCATGTCGCTATCCCCGCAGTCGTAGCGGCCTGCCAGACTTCCACGGGTGCGTGCGATCATGGATTTGACCCATGCCAGAGCCAAGCTCATGAAGCAGCTTTCGTATGAGATCCGTGATCGCAACGTACTGGAGGTCATGGGCCGGATACCTCGGGAGCTCTTCGTCCCTTCCGCCAGCAAACACCTTGCCTACGAGAACATCCCTCTCCCCATAGACATGGGACAGACGATCTCCCAGCCCTACATAGTCGCCCTCATGACGGAAGCCCTGGAACTGACCGGCAAGCAGAAGGTGCTGGAAGTGGGTACCGGCAGCGGCTATCAGACAGCCATTCTGTGCGAGCTGGCGAGTCACGTGGTATCGGTGGAGCGCCACCAGCCACTCCTCGACAAGGCAAGACAGCGCCTCGAGCAGATGGGGTACACAAACGTGGAGCTGCATATAGCCGAAGAGGCTCTGGGGTGGGAGCGGGGAGCTCCCTACGATAGAATAATCGTCACGGCCGGTGCTCCCAACGTACCCCCCGACCTCGTCGAACAGCTCGCTATGGGAGGTCGCATGGTCATACCGGTCGGCGGTCCCTTCGACCAGGACCTGCTGAGAGTGGTCAAACGCCCCGACGGCATCACGACCTCCAACCTGGGCGGTTGCCGCTTCGTTCCCCTGATCGGTGAGAGCGCCTGGTCCAGCGATTGAGACGTCCGCACGACTTCACCCCTATCACACAACTGCAGCGCGACCCGCAGCCTCCTTTCTCACCCAGCCGTGGGGCGTCTTACGCCGAAGTGACGGAGATGGTAGAATAGAAACAGGGGTCGGAGACGGGTAGCTCAGCTTGAGTGTTGGATCGATCGTCCTGGCCGGCGGGAGAAGTTCTCGGTTCGGCAAGGAGAAGCATTCGGAGGTGATCTCCGGGAAGAGCATAATCGAGCGCGTCCTCGATCGGGTGCGATCGGTCAGCGATGAGACCCTGCTGGTCATCTCTCGAAGACAGTCGGAAACGGCATTCTCGTACCCCGGTGTGAAGACCGTGTTCGACCTGTACCCAAACAAGGGGGCGCTCGGCGGGATCTACACCGGCCTGGTCTACTCGGGGCATCCGCGCAATCTGGTTGTTGCCTGCGATATGCCCTTTCTCAACGGCGACTTGCTTGGATACATGATCGATCTCGCGGTCGGTTTCGATATCGTTATACCGAGAGTGGGCGAGCATACTGAGCCTTTGCACGCCGTCTACTCCGATGGCTGTGTCGGGCCAATGGAGAAACAGCTGAAGGAGGGCGACCTCCGAATCGCCCATGTCTTCGATAGAGTCAGGGTAAGGTACGTCGAGGAGCAGGAACTCGACGCGTTCGACCCCGACCATGTGAGCTTCTTCAATGTCAACACAGGTAAGGACCTGGACAGGGCCAGAGCTATGCTGGAGTAGGGATTATCCCGGCCAGCACCCTCATCGGGGCCCTCAAGAGATAGCCAATGAATCGCTGGCTCAAGACCGGACTGGTAGCAGCGGCCGTGTCGACAGTAGTGGGCCTCGGTGTGTCGAGATACATGATCCACAAGCTCACCGAGGCGGAGCGGACCAGGATCACACAGACTCCTGCAGACTTCGGCATGAGATACGACGACGTCGTGTTTCCATCGGAGCAAGACCGGCTGGCGCTCCGGGGCTGGTACATAAGGTCGGGCAAGAGCGACAGGTGCATCGTAATGACACACGGCGGCAAGAGCCACCGTGCTGACCCGACGATCGGAATGCTCGACATCGCGGCGCAACTCGTTGAGCGCGGCTACAACGTGCTGATGTTCGACCTGAGAGGCCACGGCGAATCCGATGACGGCAGGATGACAGGCGGGCTCATGGAGAGAAGCGACCTCCTCGGAGCCATCGCCTTCGTGGAGGCCCAGGGCATAGACCGACAGAACATTGGGCTGCTGGGGTACTCGCTCGGCGCAGCCACGTCGCTGCTCGTAGCCGCCGAAGATGAATGCATCCGGGCCGTCGTCGCAGACAGCTCCTGGGCCGATCTCACCGACATGATCGGGAGCCAGATAGAGAGGCATACGAGAATGCCCAAGAGTCTGGGGGTTCTGGTGCCCATTATGGCCAGAGCGGCATACAGCATAGACGTCGGTCGAGTCAAGCCGGTGGACGCAGTCTCCAGGATCGCGCCCCGGCCCATTCTATTCATCCACGGCGGGGCCGACGAGGTGGTCCCGGTCGAGAGCTCGATGAAGCTCTACCACGCGAATGAGAACCCGGGTAACGAACTCTGGGTCGTCCCGCAGGCCGGACACGTGAGATCGTATCTAACCCAACCCGAGGAGTACATCACGCGCATCGCCGACTTCTTCAACGAGGCCCTGAACTGAGGCAAAGCCAATGATATCGGTCGAAGAGGCTCTGGAGAAGATACTCGACCACTTCGAGAAGCTGGAGAGCGAGGATGAGAATCTCCTCGACTGCCTTGGCAGAGTGCTCGCGGAGGATGTCTGTTCGACTATCGATATCCCACCCCTGGACAACTCGGCAATGGACGGGTACGCCGTACAGGCGGCGAGCACATACATGGCCACCCGGACCAGGCCCGCCATCCTGCGGGTCGTGGGGGAGGTGGCCGCGGGACACATCACGAACCTGGAGGTACTCCCCAGCACAGCGATACGCATTATGACCGGGGCCCCTATTCCGAGAGGGGCCGACGCGGTTGTTCCGTTCGAGGAGACCGACGAGTCAAAACGACGCGCCGCGGGTCGATCTCTGGACGAGATCGAGATCATGCGCGAGGTGGAACCCGGCAGCAATGTGAGAAAGGCCGGCGAGGATATAGCCGCAGGCGACATGGTCCTCGAAGCGGGCACGGTCTTGCGACCTCAGCACTTGGGGGTTCTCGCATCGCTGGGGCGTCAGGTAGCGCCGGTCACCCGTAAGCCCATCGTGGCAGTCTTAGCCACCGGCGACGAACTGGTGGACATCAAGGAGCCGCTTCCGGTGGGCAAGATCTACAACAGCAACACCTACAGCATCGCAGCCCAGGTGGCCCGCTACGGCGCAACTCCTCGGGTACTGGAAATCGCGAGGGACAACATCCCGGACCTCGAGAAGAGAATGAAGGAGGCCAAAGGATCCGATCTTCTGATAACCTCGGCGGGCGTATCTGTCGGCGAGTATGACGTGGTCAAGACCGTCCTGTCCCGATTGGGAAAGGTGGACCTCTGGACTGTTCGGATGAAGCCGGGCAAGCCTTTGGCATTCGGGACACTTGAACTCGGTAAGCAAACCGTCCCTCATCTTGGTCTCCCCGGCAACCCCGTCAGCTCGATGATCACATTCGAGCAGTTCGCCCGTCCTGCGATCTTCAAGATGTTGGGAAGGAAGGACCTCGACAAGCCGACTATCACCGCTATAGCAGGGGAACGTGTGAAGAACACCGACGGCCGCCGCATACTCGCCAGGGTTCGAGTGGGCGAGGAGGACGGTCAATACGTGGCAAGGCTTGTGGGGCCGCAGGGCTCGGGTATTCTGACGTCCATGACACGTGCAAATGGGCTCATGATCGTGCCTGAGGATGCGCCCTCGGTCGAGAAGGGAGATCAGGTTCAGGTCCAGATGTTGGATTGGGAGACAGGTTTCTGAGGTATGATAGGCGAAGGAGCGCGTAGATGGTTCCCGTAGTCAGAGTGGTGGGCCGCAGCGACGCAGGCAAAACATCCGTGATAGAGGGGCTCACAGCCGAACTGAAGGGCCGGGGCTACAGGGTGGCAACGATCAAGCACACTCTGCACGACTTCGCGATGGACCAACCGGGGAAGGACTCCTGGCGACTATTCCAGGCCGGGAGCGACGCCGTCGTTCTGAGCGCGCCGCACAAGCTCGCGGCCATTACTAGGGCCAACCATGACGCCAGCCTGATCGAGTTGCGCAAGAGAATCGGCCTGGACGCTGACATAGTCCTGGCAGAGGGGTTCAAGAGTGACAGGGCACCCACGATAGAGGTGATCGCCAAGGGATCAGGAGACGCCCTGCTATCGGAGCCCGAAGGACTCATGGCAATCGTCACGGACGATGCCCTCGACTCAAAGGTCCCCCAGTACAGTCATGACGATAGAGGGGGTCTGGCAGACCTCATCGAGCGGACCCTCATGTCGAACGGTGAGGAAGACGCTGTTGACCTCTATGTAAACGGGCAGGCCGTCCCGATGAATATCTTCGTAAGAACCATCTTCAGCAGGGTATTGCTGGGTATGGTCTCTTCATTGAAGCGCTTGCCGGAGGCCGACACCATCGAGATCGTGCTCAAGAGGAACCGGCAGTCATGATACTCGACGCCGCCGATTTCACCTTCGAACCACCCAAGGAGGTGTCGTTCGCCAGGAGGGTGCTCATCAAGCCCTCGGCCGGGTATCCACGCCCACACCCGGTTACTACCAGCAGGGAGACCCTTGCCGAGGTGGTCAGAGGCATCAGGAGGGTAAGCTCGGCTGACATCCTGATTCTCGAGCGCAGTTTGAGCTCGGAGCCGATACACGCGATATACAAGAGGCTGGGCTACGATTTCCCGCGCATGATACTTCTCGACGCAGACCAGTGTGTGCCGGTGGCTGTGGAGAACCCTCTGGGCAGGCCCTTCGCCCTGACTACCTTTTGGATGCCCAACGTCATCCTCTCCTGTGATTTCATGATCAGCATAGCACCATGCAGAATCGTTGAGGGTAAGGGTGAGTTCAGCATCAAGAACCTGCTTGGACTCCTGCCCTCCGACCGATACATGCAGGAACACAGGGGATTTACCGAGATCCCAGCGAACGCAGACGTCGACAGCGTCGTGGCCGACCTCTACTTCACTCTGCCCTTCGACCTGGGTATAATAGACGCCCGCAAGAAGCTGGTCTCGTCCGGGGATGCGTACGATGGGGTAATCGAGGATTACGGTAAGGTGTTCGTCGGTACGCCGTACGAAGTGGACCTCGAAGCCTCACAGACCATCGGCGCGGAGACAGAGTACCTCCACCTCATCGACAAGGCCAGATGCGAACAAGGAGAATGACAGATGTCCGAACAGCCGGAAGTCCCGCTGGAAGATGAAGAGCCGCCGAGACGGTACTTCATCGATGTCGAATCGTATCAGCTGCAGGCACGTTCTTTTATCACATTGGCCTCGAGTCGTCTGTGCCCCGAACCCCACGACAAGAAAACACTGAAGTCAGAGGCCGACATCTTGAATACGCTCAAGCAGTGCTGCTCTAAGAAGGACGACTTCATGCAGCCAAATGCGCCACTCCTCGAAATGGTCTTTCGAGTCTTCCTGGCCAATGGGAACCAGCCCCTAACCCTCGAGCAGCTGCAGGAAAGACTCCAGCGAATCGCGAGCATCACGAGTGATACGAGGGACTTCTCTTCAGACAAACTGAGGCGCATGATCGAAGCTGATCGCTACTACGGCTTCGGGGTCGCCCTGGATGACAAGGCTTTAGGGGACTAGAATCTGACTCCGAAGTCCTCGAAGCCCCTGACCTGGTCTAGCCATTCCACATCGACACGCTCAACCCTGGCTCCGCGAGGGCCCTCTCCAAGCCATTCGAGCAGCTGGGTCAGGCTGTCCCTGTCCCCCTCGGCTACGACCTCAACAGTCCATCCATCGGACAGATTCCTCACATAGCCGGTCAGGCCCAGGGCAGCGGCACGCCGCCTAGTGTAGAACCGGAAGCTCACGCCCTGCACCCTTCCGTGCACAACCGCTCGTAGCCCGGCCAATTCCCCCATCGCTTCACTTCGACCCGCTATTCGATCCAGCGTATTCTGGCGAGACGGGCCTCCACCCTGTCAAGACGCCACAGACCGTGGCTCCGGGCAATGTCTACAGCCTCCGCATATTCCTCCGAGGTGATCGGCCTGGCCAGCTCCGGGAACTCGTTTGCCCTGTAGCACGGCCGATATTGCGCCATCACATTCACGTAGGTATCCGGCGATATCTCATCGCTCAGCAAGCGACACACAGCCTCAGTTCCAGCCAACCTGTTGGGCAGAACGAGGTGGCGAACGAGCAGGCCGCTGACCGCCACGCCCTCGGCGTCGGTCTTCAGGTCCCCGACCTGCCGGTGCATCTCCTTGACCGCCTCGCGGTTGATCCGAGGATAATCGTCAATGCCCGACAGTCTCTTCGCGGTGGCCTGGTCACCGTATTTCATGTCCGGCATGTATATGTTGATCACGCCGTCGAGTATCCTGAGCGTCTCCACGGAGTCATAGCCACCACTATTGTAGACGAGAGGAACCGACAGGCCACCCTGTACCGCGATGTTCAGGGCCTCGAGCAGTTGGGGCACGACGTGAGTCGGGCTCCCGAAATTGATGTTGTGACAGCCCCGCCGCTCAAGCGATAGCATCATCTTCGCGATGCCTTCGCTGTCGATCGGGTGTCCCTCGCCCATCTGGCTTATCTCGTAGTTCTGACAGAAGCAGCATTCGAGATTGCAGTTCGTGAAGAAGATCGTTCCTGATCCCGCGCTCCCGACCAGGGGTTGCTCCTCACCAAAGTGCGGCCCGTAGCTGGAGACGAGCGCCCGCCTGCCGGTGCGGCACTTGCCGGTCTCGCCATCAAGACGGTTGACGCCGCAACACCTCGGGCACAGGCTGCAGCTCTCCAGGAGCGCCAGCGCTTCCTCCACGCGCTCCTTCAGCAAGCCCCGTTCGTGCAGCTTCGTGTAGCCAGCCACCATCGCCTCGCTGCCTTCCAGGCGAGTCTAGCAGAACGGACTAGGGGTGTAAACGAAGCTTTGGGCGTGAGGCGCTGGCTAGCGAAAGCAAGTCCAGCGCCAGCGGACCCTGGGTCTGGTCACCTGATCCAGAATCGGCTAAACCCTATCCCACACAACACGCAGACTCATGCTACAATACTGACCATGAGCCTGCCTGTATCATTTCACTTGAACACCGCTAGTTCCGGATCAGGAGTCTGCTCCAATGCATGACATGGAAGAATACCTGAAATGCACAACCATTGTTGACTTCGATGGCGAGTCGGTCAGAGACAGGGCGGACGCGCTAGCCAGCGGCCTGGAGACGGAGAGGGAGAAGGCGGTAGCTTTCTACTATTTCGTCAGAGACGGGATCAGACATGACGCATACGCGCCGACCTACGAAATGGAGGCCTACCAGGCGAGTACGGTACAGGCGAGAGGGACAGGTAATTGCGAGCACAAGTCGGTGCTTCTCACAGCGCTGTGCCGGTCCGCAGGGATC
>CAZGDV010000043.1:12817-23768 GCA_964524995.1 uncultured Dehalococcoidia bacterium
CAGGGATCACCGCCTCTCAGAGAAGTTCCGCAGCATGCTAGGTGGAGACAACCTGCTTCCCCAGCACGGGTACGTTGAGATCTACATTGACGGCAAATGGGTTCATGCGTGTCCTGCCTACGACCTGGAGACCTGCCGCAAGCATGGCTTCGTGCCCGTGGACTTCGATGGGACAAGCGACGCCAAAGATCCGCCCTTTGATATGGCGGGCAATCCGCACATCGAGCACGTGCGGGACCACGGCTGCTATGCAGATTTCCCGTGGGATTGGATATTCCAATACCGAAAAGAGTGGGTAGACGGGATGGGCAGAGACTGGAAGGAGTTCGTGCAAACGTGGAATCCTGAGTCTACGATACAGGATTGACCTGAGTCCGTCACCCTCCAGTCAAGGCGCGAAGCCGCCTCGTTTATTCTCCTCCTCGACCAGCGAAAAAGAGAAGCCACACCGCCTTAGTCCGCGGCGCGGCCAGTGTCCGCATCGCGACGAGACTTGAGCCATCTGCGCTTCTGCTCTGCCCGGACTACCTCATCTGTGGGCTGGTAGCCGCGCAAGAACGAATCGCGAAAGGCTGGAAACGCTCCCTCTTGTATGGCGGCCCTCATCTCGGACATCAGTCTCGTGATGAACCTCAGGTTGTGGATCGTAGCAAGGTTGTAGGCGAGAAGCTCCTGGCACCTGAAGAGGTGATTCAAGTATGCTAACGAGAAGTTGCTGCACGTGTAGCAGTCGCAGCCGTCTTCGATGGGGCCCTTGCCTTCCCGGAATCTTGAGTTCAAGATGTTGACGCGCTTCCGTCTCGTGAACAACGCACCGTTACGCGCCAATCTCGTGGGGAGCGCGCTGTCGAACATGTCGATGCCCCGGGCCACACCCTCCACCAGGTCCTCCGGCGACCCAACGCCCATCAGGTATCGAGGCCTGTCCGCCGGCAGCAGGGGCACCGTTGCCTCCACTATCGCGGATGTGGTCTCCTTGGGCTCACCAAGGCTGAGCCCGCCCAGCGCATAGCCATCGAAGTCCAGCGCCGCTACCCGCTCCGCTGACTCATACCGCAGGTCCGCGAACGTGCCTCCCTGCACTATGCCGAACAAGGCCTGCGCCTCACGCCGGTGTTTTGCCCGACTGCGTTCGGCCCAGACATGCGTGCGCTCCATGGCCTCCCCGATCACGCGATTGTCCTCCACATATGGAGGGCATTCATCGAGGGCCATGATGATATCCGCGCCGAGAGCCTCCTGGGCCTCGATCGCCAGCTCGGGTGAGAGGAAATGCTCACTGCCGTCGATGTGCGAGCGGAACAGCACGCCGTCATCGTTGACACGCCTCAGGTGGGCCAGGCTGAACACCTGAAAGCCGCCGCTGTCGGTCAGAATCGGCCCCTGCCAAGCCATGAAGGTGTGCAGTCCCCCCAGCCGATTGATGACATCCACGCCCGGGCGGAGATAAAGGTGATAGGTGTTGGCCAGAAGCATCCCGGCACCCAGAGACCTCAGGTCCTCGGGGGTGACAGCCTTCACCGTCGCCTGAGTCCCCACGGGCATGAATACCGGCGTGTCGACTGATCCGTGAGGTGTGTACAGAACGCCTGCCCGGGCTCCAGTCTGTGAGCATGTGGCATGCAGGCGGAAGAAGTCGCTCATGGGGAGCTAGATCCAGTAGTTGAGGCAGAGGACCGTGAACATCACACCGAGATAGGGGAACGCAGACAGCTTGTAGACCTTCCACGCGTCGAACGAGGCCCGGGTTCTGAGCAGGTTCCAGTTCGCATAGACCATGGCTATTCCCATCATATTCGCTATCGCGAAGTAGCCCCAGCCCAGCTCGGCAAACCACCAGAGGGCAATCGACACGGCGTACAGCATCACGGCGAGAATCATCAGGATTTTGATCGCGTCCTTCGCCTGCCACGTAACGGGAAAGTAGACCACGCCGGCCTGCAAATAGTCCTCACGATTGGCGACCATGACGCTCCACACGTGCAGCGGTATCCACACGGCTATGAGCGCACACAGAAGCCAGATGGTGAGGTCCAGCCTATGCGTAACGGCAACGTATCCCATGAGGACCGGCGCGCAGCCCGCGATCCCACCCTGGATCACGCACATCACTCTCTTGCGGAACACCGACGCTGCAACAGTGCCAACGAGGCCGAACGTGAAGCACAAGGGGTGCAGAAACCATGCCAGGACAAGGCCAACAGCGATCAGCAACAGGCTCCACGCCAGCGCTCTGCTCGCCGGGACGATTCTCTGCGCGGGGAGCGAGCGCATATGGGTGCGCCTCATCCTCGCATCCACATTCCTGTCGAGATAGTTCGTCAGACCGTTTGCCCCTGCACTACCGATGGCTATGGCAGCCAGCGCATGAACAAACAGCAGAAGCTCGATGCTGCCCCGCCCTGCTATGATGATAGAGCACGCGCCAATGAAGGCCAGCAGTACGGTCTCGCGGGGCTTGAGGACGGTGAGGTAGTCTACTATTCCTTTGCTCTGGGGGCTCCTGGCCAGTTCGGGCAACCACGAAGGCCGCGCAGCCTTAGTAGCCTCTCTCATATCTGATGCCGCCGGAAAGCTTCTTGCGGTACGCCTTTATGATATCATGTCGCCGCAACACGCCCAACAGCTTGGCGGGGTCCTCTCTGTCCACGACGGGTATGCGTCCCACATCCTTTGCGCCCACCCTGATCAAAGCCTCATACAGGGACTGATCGGGATATGCGACGATGGGCGACGTCGTCGCGATGTCCTCGACCTTGAGATCGGTGATGGCGTCGGTCGGCGCAGCCTCGACGTCAGCCAGGGTAACAACACCAGCAAGCCGGCCCTCATCGTCGACGACGGGAAAGCCGTGGTGTCCCGTGCGTGAGAGCTTGGTTACCAGCTCGCTGACCGGCGTCCCTGTGGTCACAGTCGGGAAATCCCTCGTCATGGCCTCGCTGACCCTTATTGTGCGCATCAGGTCCTCTTCACCATGACGCCGCAGATCGACACCACTCCTCCTCACCTTGGTCGTGTAAATACTCTCCGCCCTGAGCCCGCGCGATACGATAGTGCTTATGACAACGGCCAGCATCAGCGGCAGGATTATCTCGTATTGCCTCGTCATCTCGAACAGGATGATTATCGATGTGATGGGAGCCCGCGCCGCTCCCGAGAAGACGGCGGCCATGCCCACCAGGGCGTAAGCCCCGGGGGGAGCGGTGATGCCGGGGAAAAGCCAGTTTACCAGTATTCCAAAGGCCCCACCGAAAACCGCACCCAGGAACAGCGACGGCGCGAATACCCCACCGCTGCCCCCGCTGCCTATCGTTATGGAGGTGGCCAGGATCTTGAGCCCGCCCAGAAGCAGAAGCGTGACCCAGACCAGGCCCCATGTCGTCTCGGTGTTGCCTGTGAGGGCCTTCTCCACGGCCCCGTATCCCACACCGAGAAGGTCCAGACTGTACAGCCCAATCAGGCCAATGACTACGCCCCCGACCACGGGTTTCAGGTACTCGGGGAACTTCCAGGCGTCGAACAGGTCCTCCGATCTGTAGAGCACATAGATGAAAACCAGAGCAGCGAATGCGGCCAGAATCCCGAGCAGAACATACAGGGGTATCTCCCAGGCGCTCACCAGCTCGTAGGCGGGCACGAGGAATGTCTGCTCATTGCCCAGCAGCGCGTGGGCGACTACGTCGGCCACGACCGAGCTCACCACCACGAAGCCGAAGCTGCGGCTGATGAAGCGGCCCAGTATGACCTCCAGAGCGAAGAAGACGCCGGCAATCGGCGCGTTGAATGTGGCCGATATGCCCCCGGCGGCTCCGCACGCAACGAGAGTACGCAGCCACTCCTCCGGGAGCCTGAATCTCTGCCCGACAGTCGAACCCATGGCCGCGCCGATCTGTACTATGGGGCCCTCACGTCCCACTGAACCGCCGCTGCCAATACAGATGGCGGATGCTAGTATCTTGGCCAGCACAACGCGCGGGCGTATCCGGCCCCCTTTGGCGGCGACCGCCGCCATCACCTCAGGGACGCCGTGGCCCTTCGCCTCGCGGGCGAAGAAATGGATGATAAGGCCGACGAAGAGCCCGCCGATCGCGGGGATGAGGATTATGTAGTACCTGTCCAGGGCACCCAGCGTTCCTCCGAGGTCATTGAAGAAGAGGTCGTGGAAGTTGTCTATGAGCCATCTGAAGGCATAGGCCCCCAACCCCGCCATGATCCCCACTGCGGTGGACAGGACCATGCCGGTGGCGGTTTCGGAGGAGATGAGGCGATCGTAAAGGCTCTGAACCCAGGATGAGACCTTGCCGAGCACCTTCATCGATCAGCTTCGCATGAGAGCACCAAGCGCTTCACGGACGAGGTCGGGGGGTACATCGTCTCGAATTGTAGGCTTGCCAACCCCGCTGAGCAGAACCCACCGCACTCTCTCGTCTCTCACCTTCTTGTCAAGCGCCATGGCGCGCAATATGGCGTCAGCCGAGACATCCGAGAAGGACACGGGAAGGCCGAGTCTTTCGAGGATATCCCGTTGAGCATCCACAACAGTACGGTTGACCATTCCAAGCCGCTCGCTGATCATGGCCGCGCCCATCATGCCAATGGCCACAGCCTCTCCGTGGAGGAAGCGCTCATAGCTTGTCGCCGCCTCCAGGCCATGCGCGATCGTGTGGCCGTAGTTGAGTATGGTCCTGAGACCGCTCTCCTTTTCGTCCCGGCTCACGACCGCCGCCTTGATCGCGGCGCTGCGAGACACGACCCTAGTGGTCATCTGCTTCTCCAGTCGCGCAAGTTCACCCGCGCGCTCGGATAGAAGCTCCAAAAGATCTGCATCCCTGATCATCGCGTGCTTGACCACCTCCGCCCATCCCGAGACAAGCTCGCGGGCCGGCAGCGTATCGAGCGTCTGCACGTCGCTCAGCACGAGGCGAGGCTGATAGAACGCCCCGATCAGGTTCTTGCCCCGGGGGTGGTTGATCCCGACCTTGCCGCCGATAGACGAGTCCACCATCCCTATCAGGCTGGTCGGCACTTGAACGAACGCAATCCCCCTCAAGAACGTGGCGGCTACGAAGCCCGCCAGGTCTCCGACCACGCCCCCGCCGAGGGCCACGATGCTGTCGCCGCGCTCCCCGCGCTGCTCCACCAGCCAGTCGTATAGCCTCTGGGCCGTATCGAAGGACTTGCTCAGCTCCCCGTGCGGGACGGCGAACGAGTCCACCGAGAATCCCGAATCCTTCAACTGCCCCACCAACGAATCGCCATATATCGGAAACACGGAGTCGTCGCTGATCACGTACGCCTGTCCCGCCAGGCCGGCGTTTCGCATCCTGCCGCCAAGGCCATCGAGATTGTCCCAGCCAACGAACACCGGATAGCTCTCGGTGGCTGTCTTGACAACGCAGGCGGCACCCTTCTCCTGACAGTACGGTGCATCGCTCTCGCTGGCCGCCGGCAGAACAGGCGTGGTTGGCCTGCCCCGCGCCCCATAGCGCCAGCCCCGAATGACCTCGTCAGCGGCCTCCTCGACAGACAGATTGTCCACGTGTACGGCCCAATCGCAAAGGTCGTAGTAGGGCTGGCGTACACTCTTCAGGTACTCGATACGCTTGAGCGGATCAGGGTGCTGGAGGAGGGGGCGGATCTCCTGGCCGGGGTTCTCCTCGGCGTCTTTGCGCAGCCTGGCGTAGATAGTGGCAGGCTGGGCCTCCAGACACACCACGACCCCGCTGTCCATCATGATCTCGCGGTTGGTGGCGTTCACGACAGCGCCGCCGCCCGTCGAGATGACGTGCTCCTTCTCCACACAGACCCTGCGGAGAACATCGCGCTCGTATTCCCGGAACCGCTCCTCCCCGTCCTGGCCGAATATGTCCGGGATGGGCTTGCCAGCGAGACGGACGATCTCGTCGTCGGTGTCCACGTATGTCCACCCCAGCTTCTCAGCCACGGCGCGGCCCACCCTGGTCTTCCCGGTATAGGAGAAGCCGGTCAGTACTATGTTGCGAGAAGTCCCTTCACCCACTCCACGCCCTCCCTGTAGTCGTGCCCTCCCAGGTCCGCTGGATAGGACGGCTCGCTCTCGAAGATCACGGGGAGCGTGTCCCCTTTGCTGTCCAAGGCGCTCAGTATCCTCGGTATGTCCACCCACCCATCCTCGGCGCTCTGGCTGGGATGCACCGGCACATGCCGGTATTTCACGTAGTCCTCGCGGTCCCGCGTGTTCCAGAGATGCATCGAGCCCAGGTAGGGCAACAAAGCCAAATGCAGCTCGTACATGTCGATATCATTGTATTGCGAGGCCAGGTTGGAGTGCGCGGTGTCAAAGCAGTAGCGCAATGGGTCGAACTCCTTCAGCAGACCCACCAGGAAGTCGCCTCTGATCAGGGGTGTCTGGCCAACCCCTTCCACGTGTACCGGCACACCGCGTTTGACGCTCAGCTCCGCCAGGGCCTCGCAGCTGCGTTTCGCGGCGTCTTCGAGCTGCCCGTCGGCTGGCGTGGAATGGTCTGTCGGGGCCGGTAGATGCACAACCACGTATTCGGCTCCCAAATCCTCGGCCTGCTCGACTGTCATCCTGGTCATCTTCAGGGTCAGCTCCCTCCTGTCGCCATCGGGGTCACAGAGGTAAGACCATGTCGGGGGATTGGGATACCAGTCGAGTTGCACCAGGGGTGTGTGGATGCTCCAGGCCAGATTGTGTTTGCGGATCAGCCGCTCGAGCCTGGGAAGATCATCGGGGGGCAGGTTGTAGAACTCGGTGCGCCTCAGGCCATTCCCCATTACGACACTATCCAAGGCGTCGAGGTCATGGCAGTGGAACCCGAGGTTACTCATCCTTCTTTCGCGGGCCTGTTGTCTGCAGATAGCTGCGGTAGTTGCGCAGCGTCTCCTCGATGTGATCGCCGCCGAACTTCTCCAGAAGTGCCCCGGCGAGCACGATTGACATCATGGCCTCCCCGATTACCCCGGCGGCCGGGATGACGCAGACGTCGCTGCGCTCGACATGCGCCTCGACTCGCTCTCCCGTGTGCAAGTCCGCCGAGGGCAGCGGCCTGGCCAGCGTGGGTATCGGCTTGATCGCGGCACGAACAACAATGGGCTCGCCGTTGCTGATGCCGCCCTCGATTCCGCCGGCCCGGTTGGTCGCATGACGCCAGCCCCCATTGGGGGCCAGCTCGATCACATCGTGGGCCTCGGACCCCCTGGCATCCGCCGTGGCGAAACCCGTGCCGATCTCAACGCCCTTGACGGCGTTGATGCTCATCATGGCCTGGGCGATCCTGCCATCCAGCCTGCGGTCCCAGTGAACATGGCTCCCCAGCCCGATCGGCACGCCGCTCGCAACTACCTCAAACGCGCCGCCCAGACTATCGCCGGATTCCTTGGCCGCGTCTATGGCCTCCATCATCTGCTTCCCGGCGCTCGGATCGGCGCAGCGCACAGGCGACGCTTTCACCTTCGCCCAGTCAATAGGGCCGGCTGGCTTGCTCCACTGGCCGCCGATACATACGGTGTGGCTGTGTACTTCTATGTTGAACTCGGACAACAGCTTGCGCGCGACCGCTCCCACCGCTACGCGCGCCGCCGTCTCGCGGGCGCTGGCCCGCTCCAGTACGGGCCTTACGTCGTCCAGGCCGTACCTGATCGCACCGGCCAGATCGGCGTGCCCCGGCCGGAGGCGGGTAACCGGCTCGACCTTTCCCTGCGCCGGAGCGACATCCATCTCATCGCGCCAGTTCTCCCAGTCGCGGTTCTCGATGAGCAGCGAGACGGGGCTCCCCATCGTCAGGCCGTGGCGCACGCCGGATAGTATCTCGGCCCTGTCGTCCTCTATCTGCTGCCGCCCGCCCCTGCCGTAGCCACCCTGACGCCTCGCCAGGTCTTGTGCAATCCATTCCTCGTCCAAGGGCAGGCCAGCAGGCAGGCCATCGATGATGACCGTCAGGGCCTTCCCGTGGGATTCGCCTGCAGTGAGGAAACGCAACATGGCCCCATTATAAAGAGAGTCCAGCTTGAATGCCAGTGATTGTCACGCCATGATACGTCCCGCGCGACGATTCGTTCCTGGAGAAGGTGCATCGCCACCCGGAGTTGGCCCAACAGCAGCGTCTACAGGCTCTCGCGGGCGGCCGCCATCATTATGTCAACAGGGGCATCTTTGCCCGTCCAGAGCTCGAAGGCCAGCGCGCCCTGGTAGACCAGCATCGAGAGCCCGCCCAGGGTCCGCGCGCCCGCCTTCGCTGCATCCGCAAGCAGCCGGGTCTCGGCCGGGTTGTAGACGACATCGAAGACAAGGATACCCTTGGGGATGAGGGCTTTCTCGATGGGCGATTGGCCCTCGCTGGGGCTGTGCTTCATGCCTATCGGGCTGCAGTTCACCAGGAGATCGCTGCTCCAGACGATGCCCGCGAACTCCCCGCTGTCGAGAGCCAGGGGCTTCACCTCGAGCGTTCTGCCACCCGCCGAGTCCGCTGCTCTCCGCAGGTCCTCGGCAAGCCGCAGGGCCCGGTCCCACAGAACGTCCGTCACGGCGATTGAGCGCGCCTTCCCCTTAACCAGCGCAAAGCCCACCGCCCTGGCCACACCCCCCGACCCGATGAGCACGGCGCGCTTGCCGGAGGGGTTGAAGCCGGCGTCGTCCCGCAGAGCGCGCAGGAAACCGCCCGCATCGGTATTGTAGCCCGCCAGCTTGCCGCTCGTGTTGACGATGGTGTTCACCGCCCCTATCTGTTGCGCCAGATCATCGAGCTGATCGACCAGCGTCAGCACGGTCTCCTTGTACGGCACCGTCACGTTCGCGCCGAGTTTCGACGGATTGCGTATGCCCTCGATCGCAGCGGGCACGTCCTCCTGCTTCGTCTCCCAGAGCTCGTAGCAGGCATCCAGGCCGAGATGATCGAAGGCCGCCTGCTGCATGGCAGGTGACAGCGAGTGGCCCAGAGGACAGCCAATGAGTCCAGCGTATTGAGTCATCGTTTCTCCCTGTCGAGGAAACCCTGAAGTATGAAGGCCGCCGCGAGGGAGTCGCGCTTCTCTTTCTTCTTGCGCTTCTTCACCCCCGACTCCGCCATCATGCGGTTGGCGGCCACGGTGGAGAACCTCTCATCCCATCTGGTCACGGGAACGTCGGTCAGGCCCTCGAGCAGCTTCACGAACTTCTCGACCGACAGGGCCTGGCCGCCCAGGCTGCCGTCCAGCGACCTCGGCAGGCCAACGACGATGTGGCCGACCTCATACTGTCGCGCCAGGGCTACTATCTGCCCCAGCGCGCTCTCGTCTGACTTGTGCTCAATGATCGCCAGCGGGCTCGCGATGATACCATCGGGGTCACTCAGCGCGACCCCGATCCGTTTCTCGCCTATGTCGAGCCCGAGGACGCGCATTCCCTAGGCCTTCTCCCCGACAACCCTCTTCACGGCCTCCAGGGCCTGGTCCAGCTTCGAAGCGTCCTTGCCGCCGCCCTGAGCCATCTGGGGCTTGCCGCCGCCACCGCCACCCGTCTCCTGCGCAGCCGTCCTCACCAGATCACCGGCCTTCAACCCGCGGTCCACGAGATCGGGTGTCACCATGGCCAGGAAGTTGGGCCGGTTGTCCCACACAGCCGCCAGCACGATCACGCCACTGCCCATGCGCTCCCTGAGCAAGTCGCCCATGTGGAGCATGGCATCCATATTGGAGGCGGCTATCTTCGCCGCCAGCACCGACACCCCGTTGATGGACTGGACGCCGGCCAGGAGCCCGTCGACGCTCTCCCTCGACAGTTGTCTCTCCAGCGCAACGGCCCGCTTGCGCTCCTGCTCCAGCTCGCGGAGAACGCCCTCCAGTTTGGCTTCGATCTCCGCCGGTGAGGCCTGCAGGCGGTGCGCTATCCGGTTCAACGTGGCTACTCGCTCCTCCATAAGCGCCTCGGCCCCCCTGCCCGTCACCGCCTCGATGCGGCGCATGCCGGAGCCTATACTGCTCTCGCTGAGGATGTGAAAGAAGCCAATGTCACCGGTGCGGTCGACGTGCGTGCCTCCGCAGACCTCGAAGCTGACCTGATCGTCCGTAGAGCCCACACGTACGGTACGCACTACGTCCGCATACTTCTCGCCGAAGAGGGCTATAGCGCCCTGTGCGACTGCCTCCTTGTATGGCATCTCGGTCTTAACCACGGGCAGGTTTCGCCGCACGTTCTCGTTCACCTGGCTTTGAATCCGCTCGACCTCCTCCTTCAGAACGGGTGCCTCCTGCGTGAAGTCGAACCGGAAGTGGTCGGGCGCTACGAGCGAGCCCGCCTGATGTACCTCCTCGCCGAGCACGTCTCGCAGCGCGGAGTGGAGGAGGTGTGTTGCAGTGTGATTGCGTGCTATATCGAGCCGGCGGGACTCATCGACCACCGCTTCGACCTCATCGTCAATGGCCATGGTCCCCTCGATAACCTTGCCCAAGTGAAGCACCAGATCGCTACCGCCCGCCGTGCAGGGGACCACATCTATCACCTGGAATCGTCCCTTCGCGCCGCGTATCTCGCCCATATCGCCGACCTGGCCACCCATCTCGGCGTAGAATGGAGTGGACTTCAGGACCAGCTCGGCGCCTCCGCCCTCACTGACGGACTCGCGCAGCTCACCGTCCACCGCAATGCTGACGATCTCGGTCCTGTGTCTGGTCTCCTCATAGCCCACGAACTCGGTCGGCGCAAGTGCCCTGGATGCGTAGTCGGCGGTCGACTCGCGCTCGCCGAGCTGGAACTTGTGGGCGGCGCGTGCCCGCTCGCGCTGGCGCTCCATCTCACGCTCGAAGCCATCGAGGTCGACCGAGAGCCCCGCCTCAGCAGCCAGCTCTACTGTCAGTTCGGCAGGGAAGCCGTATGTATCGTACAGCTTGAATACCTGGTCGCCGGAGATCACGCCTTCCGCGCCTTGCCTGGCTTTCGCCACGACCTGATCCAGCATATTCAGCCCGGTATTGA
>CAZGDV010000044.1:0-22592 GCA_964524995.1 uncultured Dehalococcoidia bacterium
CATCAGCTGCTTTCTCCCCCTCCACGATGACGACGGGCCTGTCATTAGCCAATCCAGCTAGGCGATCGACTCCATACAGAGGCAGTGCCGGGACCTTCAGGCCACCCAGATTCCTCGCTCCGTTCCGCCGCCAAGCATACCTTTTGCCGCCCTCAGGGCGGTCCGTACGCACGTGCTCCGCAACCACACGCCCGTTCAAATCGCTGATGGCCCATACCTGCGTTGTCTCCGTGTCGTTCCCACTGTAGGTCAGGCTTTCGAACCCGAGGGAGCGGCAGATGTCCTCGTAGGTGTGGGGGCCGTGGCAATGGACGAGCGCCCGATCACCCTCGTCCCGCACTGACAGGTGGCCCGACGGCGTCTGGTGGCCTGGACAAGGGCATGATGCCGTCCAGCCGACGCCTCGCTGCTTCGCGTCGGGCAACCTAGCGATGATGTCACCGATGTTACTGGGCCGCATCGGTTTCACCTCTGATGACTGCCAGTAATTTCGCCCGGCTCACAACTAACCTCTTTACGCCGAGGCGTATCACCCCCGGCAATTCCCCGCGTCGGGCCAAGTCATATGCCAAGTTCTTGGAGATACCCAGCGCGGCGGCGGCTTCAGCAACGGTCATGGTGAGTCGCGTCTTGTGCTCCATAGAGATTCACTCCCTCGGAAAGAGCTCGCTCTCTGTCACTCCCAAAGCACCCGCCAGTCGCACACGCCATCCTGGATAGGGGCGGAGCCACCCGTTCTCGATCCGCGAAATGTCTGTCGGCGCGATGTCGGTGAGCTTCGCGAGCGCAAGTTGGGAAAGCCCCTTCTCGGCCCGGATTTCCTTCAGCCTATTCACGTCTGCCTCCCTCTTGACTATGTCTATGGACTATGCTAGCATCCTCATGTAACTGTTCAATAGCGAACGGTTACATACAAGGTTACAAATGGACATCGAACTACAGAAGATCGACACAAAGGGGTACAGCTTCAAATGGAGAGTTGCGCCCAGTGGATACGAACTGGTAGGCGGGGAGCTTTATCGATACCCTGGTTCCATTACAGGCCCATGGTTCGGCTACTACTACCCGAACCATATATTCTACAAAGTGCACTTGCTGGCCAGGCGATGGAACGGAGCACTGAAGCCGTACTATCCTGACAACCTGTCGCCGTGGCTTGTGCGGAAAGGGACACAGGCCCAACAGAAGGAGATGGAGCTTGCCGCCGTAGAAGGCAGACCAGTCGAAGGCGTGAGCGATTTGACAGGCCCACAGGAGTATGAGCCAATGTCCGACCTGTCGCTACACCGGAAGTTTGCTCGTCTCAAGGTTGAGGATTTGGAGAACGAAGCCTTGCGATTCGCCAACAAGTACGGCCTTCTCGGACGACGCATTCACCTGCATCCAGTGAAGTCGGGCCTGCCTGTAGAGGGGGAATCCCTCTATCGCTGGCGTGCGGAAATCGAAAAGATGGGTGTCCTGCTCGTTATTTGGGATTGGATTAGAAGGGGTGACACACGTAGCTTGAGGCAAATCGTGCACTGGCTATCGGACAATACAGGCTGGGTTGGATTCAAATGGAAGGGTGAGAAGGGACATTATGAGTTGTCGGCGGAGAGCGAAGAAGATGACGACGAAAGCGGCTATGGTCACGCGGGAGCGGATTTTCTCAGTACGCAATACCGCAGAGGGGATGTCATTGGCCCGGCCACAGGCTACCTGTGTGAGGGTTTGAACTTCCATCTTCAGGAGATCAGACCACTTCTGGTGCCCCGGAGGAGTGCATGCAGGGTTGCTTACGTCCCCAGTTCGTTGTTGGACGCGCTCTGGCTGATGTTCATGCTCGAAGTAGAGGGGGCTGTTAGAAGCTGCTGGCACTGTGGCCGCGCATTTGAACCCACGAGAAAGGATAACGTGTATTGCTGCGGCAACTGCAAGAGGATGGCGCACTACTACAACAAACAAAGGAATCGAGGTGAAGAATGAAAGGGTCGATTCGAGAGAGACGAAAAGGTACCTGGGAAATACAAGTCTACACTGGTGTAGGACCTGACGGAAAGCGCCGCCGCCACTTCGAGACTGTCCACGGACGCAAGGGAGATGCACAGCGACGGTTGAATGAGATGCTGGCTGGTCTGGAGAAGGGGGTGCCGCCGCCGACTGGTCGTATCACGGTCGCTGACCATCTGCACAATTGGCTTAATGGCTACGTGAAGGCGAACTGCTCAGCGCGAACGTACGATGGCTACCAGTCCATCATCTCGCGCCACCTGATACCGGCCCTCGGCATGTACCAGCTCAAGAGCCTTCACCCTCAAGCGATTCAGCAATACTACGGCAAAGCTTGCGAGACGTTATCCCCCCGAACCGTCCACCATCAGCACCGGGTACTCTCTGAGGTCCTCAAATGGGCGGTTCGTCAAGGTCTCCTTGGACGCAATCCCTGCGAGCTCGTCGATCCGCCGTCGCCGCGCAAGAAGGCCATGCGAACGCTCGCGCCTGTCGAAGTAGAGGTACTGCTAAACGCCGCCCAGGACAGCTATCTCTATCCGGTGATCTACACCGCCCTTTCAACCGGCTTGCGACAGGCCGAATTGCTGGGCCTGCGATGGCGGGATATCGATACGGACGTGCTCGTGTCTATATCGGTTAACCGCGTTCTCTTCAAGCGCAAGGGCGTCTGCGAATTCAAGGAGCCAAAGACCAACCACAGTCGGCGGCAGGTTGCCATGACTCCAAAGCTGGCCCTATATCTGAGAGACTACCGGGCCAAGCGCGAAGCCCTCGCGGAGGACCTCGGGACAAAGCTCAGCCTTGATGACCTCGTCTTCGCTACCGTTGAAGGCACACCCCTAGACCCGAGCACGTTGACGCACACCTTCACCAGGATTGCCAAACGTGCCGGATTGCCAGGCGTCCGGTTCCACGACCTGAGACACACCTTCGCGTCCCTGATGCTGCTACGTGGAGCCAAACCCAAGGTTATCAGCGAGGCTCTGGGCCACAGTTCGGTTGCTTTCACGATGGATACCTACAGCCACGTAATCGCCGGGATGCAAGAGGACGCTATGGCGTTGTTGGACGGGGTGCTGCCAGCGGGGTCGCCGGAGGCTGTAACGGCAGATTAACGGCAGGATTTCCGGGCTTAGCTTCAAAATGATGGAGCCAACGGTCAGATTCGAACTGACGACCTGCGGTTTACGAAACCGCTGCTCTACCACTGAGCTACGTTGGCCCGTGGCATTCCATCGGGGATTATACAGGAAATTGTGTGTAGGAGAAAGAGGGATATCATTGCAGTTGTCCGGAGCCGGCGTTGACCCGACCGGCTGCTTCCAACTAAACTGGAGTCGGAGAGGACATGAAAGCGATAGCGCTCATCTCCGGCGGGCTCGACTCGATCCTGGCAGCGAAGCTGATCATAGACCAGGGGATCGAGGTCATGGGCTTGTATCACGTCCTGCCCTTCGTGTCTGAGAAGAAGGACTGGGCCGGCCAGGTAGGCGACTGCCTGCAAATCCCGCTGCGTCGGCTGGAGGCCGGCGAGGACTACCTGGAGCTGGTCAGGCATCCCAGATTCGGCTACGGCTCCGGCATGAACCCGTGCATGGACTGCCGCATCTACATGCTCCGGGGTGCCAGGAAGGTCGTCGAGGAAACGGGCGCAAGCTTCGTGGTCACCGGCGACGTCCTGGGCCAGCGGCCGATGACCCAGACCAGGAGGAAGCTGGCGCTGGAGGAAGACGAGGCAGGACTGGACGGCCTCATTCTCAGGCCACTAACGGCGAAGGAACTCCCGGAGACGACCCCGGAACGCGAGGGCTGGGTGGATAGAGAGAAGCTCCTCGGCATCCGGGGCCGAAGCAGGAAGCCGCAGATGGCGCTGGCAAGAGAACTCAACCTGAGCGGGTATCGTTCGCCGGACAGCGGTTGCCTCCTGGTGAACAAGGAGTTCGCTCAGAGGATCAGAGACCTCTTCGGGCACCAGGACCGTTTCAGCATGCGGGACGCCGAGCTGCTGCGGATAGGCAGACACTTCTACCACGGGCCCGCCAGGGTGGTGGTGGGCCGGAACGAGCAGGAGAACCGTCGTCTCCTCGAACTGAGGGATACCGATGAGTGCGTGCTCGAGGCAGTCGGAGTGGGCAGCCCGGTGACGCTGCTGCAGGGGCCAGCGACGGAGGACGCCATCGACTTCGCCGCCAGACTCACCGCCAGGTACTCCGATGCACCCGCCGGAGAAGCGATCGTCGAGATTCGGAGAGACGGTGTCGTGGGAACCTTAGCCGTCGATTTGGAGCGCGAGTGATCGGGGGCGCACGGAACCCCGGAGTCACCCCGCCGGACTCACCGCCAGCGTCCTCAGGCGATTGATCGCAGCCCCGAGTTCGAGCGCCCTGAACTCCGCGTAGTCGCCAACCGGTCTGGGGCTGAGCACATCCAGGCCCCTGCTCGCGATGTCAGCCCCCACCATGCCAACGATCTCACCCATTGTCCGCTTCCCATCCATGTATCGCGTCGCATAGTGGACGGCATCGCCTATAGCCCTGGTCTGGCTTCCGTCCACCAGCTGCTCCACGCAGCCGAGGTCGATCGTATGAGTGCCAAAGGCAATCGAGTGGAGTCCCTTCGGTGATATCTTCACCTCCCTCTTGCCCTTGCTGGGGTCGAAGCTGCGCGCCAATGGCATGCGCCCGGTCGGTGAGCCGAAACGCTCGCCGCCCTCAGGCATTCTCTCCGCCCTGTGCTTCCCCGCGATGGCCAACGCCTCCCCGGTGACATCCACCGGCGCATACTCCACCATGCAGATCACGGTATCGGCAACGTCGAAGTAGTCGCCGGAGCCGCCCATGACGAGAATCGTGGACACTCCGAGTTCGCGGCGCAGCTGGAGGACCTTATCGAGGAATGGAGTGATTGGCTCTCTGTCCTTGGAAACGAGCTGCTGCATGCGGTGGTCCCGAATCATGAAGTTCGTTGCTGAAGTGTCTTCGTCTATCAGCAGGACCTCGGCCCCCAGCTCGAGGGACTCCATGATATTGGCCGCCTGCGAGGTGCTCCCGCTGGCGTCTTCGGTCGAGAAGGCAATGGTATCCCGGCCAAACGGCAGATTGGAGATGAACGGCGATATGTTGACCTTCTCAATGCGGCGGCCGTCCTCCGACCTGACCTTCACCGCAGCCGCGTTCGCGACGACCAGCTCTCGGCCATCACCGGGGATGTGGTTATACACTCCCAACTCCAGTGCCCTGAGCAGCGTCGACTTGCCATGGTAGCCGCCGCCAACCACAAGTGTGATGCCCTTCGGTATTCCCATGCCGGTAACCGCCCCGCGATTGGGAAGCTCGACGGTCACACGCTGCGACTCGGGCGACCGGAATGCTACAATCCGCCCTTTGTCCATGGGCCTCGGGTCTACGCCGCTGGCACGCGGAAGCACGGCACCATCCGCAACGAACGCCACCAGGCCCAGACCATCCAGCTGACGCCTCAAGGCGGCGGCGTCCTCCGCAACCTGTATGTGCCCGAGCAATGCCCCTCCATCGAGGCTTTCGTGGAGCAGAGAGGCCCTCACGATCTGTGGAAGCTCCTCGAAGAACATACTCTCGGCGTGTCTCGCCGCCACGCTTCTGCCGAATGCGGGCAGCCCCATAGTGAATCGGGCCTCCACGAGCGACTCGCCTACTAGCGCCGAGGTGCGCTCCAGGACCTCCTGACCGGGCCGGTCTATCGTGATGATCCCGCTGTTGCCCGTGCCTCGGTTCCCTTTGCAGAACCTGCGACAGGCTTCGAAGAAGCGTCGTGTCAGGAAGTCACGGGCAGCGACCTCGCGACTCCGGTTCGAGTAGACATCGCGCGGGAAACGGGCGACGCCCTGCGGCAGTTGCACGCGGACGCGGCTCGGTGAGGCAAAGGGGTCCTTCTGTACGCGATCCACGAACAAGGTGTAGTCGCCGAAATCGTATGCTCCTTCGATGTCCTGATAGGCCTTGTAACCCCTGCCATCTATCCTGCGCAGCACGGTCCTGAGGTCATTTGCAGTTCGCACGCCACCTCCCCATATGGCAAATGCCAAGGAATCTCAACGACCTGTGATTATATACCACATCGGCCCGCGCCGCTTCGCGCGGCGACGCGTAGCTTGACAGCTCTCCAGGAGGGGCAGTAGGATTAGGCCATCCGTCAATCTGAAACACGAGAGGAAAATATGAGCAAGCTGGTAGACAGGCTGGAGAGACTGGCAGAGGGTCGAGGACAGCCCCTGGGATTCGGGGCCGCGCTGAATCGGGAGAAGGCCTTGCCCATGCTGGCTGTCGCCAGCCTGCCATCCCCGAGCGCCGGACTCGCAACCACAGCCGCCGGTGCGGGGGCCGACGCCGTACTGTTCGAGGTTGAGAACTGGCAGAAGGAGAAACAGGCCTTATCCGAGCTGAGCAGCACCGCGAAGGCCGGGCCGTGGGGCGTTCACATGAGGGCACCAACGGCGGAGTCCGTCAAGGAACTGGCGGCCATGAAGTGCGACTTCGCGGTATTCACGGCGGACAAGACCCCGGCGGCTTTGCTTGTGCAGGATGAGTTAGCCCGAATCATACAGATAAGCCCGTCACTGGACGACAGTCTGGCGAAGGCGGTCGGGCGACTCGGATTCGACGCTGTTCTGCTAGCGCCCGACAAGGGGGAGGAGTACCCATTGACCTTGCAGAGGCTGCTGGTCTATGAGCGGCTGGTTGCTGCAGCGGGGAGACACATACTGGCGACCGTGCCCGAGAGCATGCCCCTCGACGATCTGGGAGCGCTCTGGGTTCTGGGGGCACGTGGTCTCGTGATAGAGGCACCGCCGGGCAAGATGGAGAGCCGTTTGGCCGAGGTACGTGAGGCGATAGCCAAACTGCCAACAAAGAGGCGAAGGCCGCGAGACAGATTTGGTGTCACGCTGCCGCGTGCAGCGGACTCATCGCCCGCCGCACCGCCCGATGAAGAAGACGACGATGAGGAAGACTACTAACCCAGCACGAACGACAGTATGATCAGGAGCACAACGAACGCGCCGGCAAGCACACCGATTCTTCTCAGATCACCTCTCACGTGGCTGTAGTCAAGGTACATGGGGCTGTGCAGGCTCTGAGCCTTGGGCGCCACCTGTTGGGGTTTCGCCTCCCTGGCAGCCTCGACGGGCTCGGGTCTCTCCTGTGCCACAGGGACGGAGACGGGCCCATACCGGGAAGCAGGCTTGGCCCGCTGTCTTTTCCTGCCTTCCTTGCTCAGCTCAGAGTATTTCGTCGCCCTCTTGCGCGATCCCTTCGCCATTTTGGCAACTCCTTCCCTGGAGAAGCGGGGCCATCCGTAAATGCATTGCCCATTGTAGCCCGCGGCCAGCCCCGTTGGCAAGGGTTTGAGCCCGCCAGCAGATAGACATCAACGTAGGCGTGTGGTAGACTTTCGCATACCTCTGCTATGTGCTAGACTTGGCCCTTGAGGGGCGAGCATGCGCGAGGCCATTCTCTACGAGAAGACCAGGGACTCCGCAGTTCGCTGCAATGTGTGCCAGTGGCGGTGCGTGATAAACCCCGGCAAGTACGGGCTGTGCCGCGTGCGGCAGAATGTCGACGGCGTACTGCAGTTACTGAACTACGCCGAGATATCGTCAGTGGCCGTAGACCCCATCGAGAAGAAGCCCCTGTTCCACTTCCACCCGAACACACTCGTGTTCTCGCTGGGCAGCTGGGGCTGCAACTTCCACTGCAGGCACTGCCAGAACTGGCAGATTTCCTGCCAGGCCCCGTGGGAAGCGAGGGGCGAGTCCCAGCAGATGTTCCCCAAGGCGGCTATCTCACTGGCACGCAAGCACAACTGTGCGGGCATTGCGTGGACATACAACGAGCCCGGTATCTGGCTCGAATACACCCTGGACTCGGCCAAGCTGGCCAAGGAACAGGGCCTCTACACTGTCTACGTGACGAACGGCTACTCCACACCCGAAGCCCTCGACACCATGGGGCCTTACCTCGACGCCTGGCGCGTCGATGTCAAAGGCTTCACCGACGAGTTCTACAGGAGACTGGCCAAGGTATCCAAGTGGCGAGGCATCCTGGAGGTAGCCGAGAGGGCGCAGAAGAAGTGGGGCATGCATGTCGAGGTCGTCACCAACATAATACCGACGATGAACGACGACGATGCACAGCTCCGTGGTATAGCAACGTGGATTCGTGACGCTCTGGGCGAGTCCACGCCCTGGCACGTGACTCGCTTCTATCCGCAGCATGAGCTGCAGGACATCCCACCGACGCCCGTGGCGACAATTGAGCGGGCTTACCGGATCGGTAAGGAGGCCGGCCTCCAGTTCGTGTACGTGGGCAACATCCACGGTCATGACGGCGAGAACACGACGTGCCCGGCGTGCGGCAAGCTTGTAATACAGAGAACCGGCTACCGCACCGACCTCGAGGGCACCGATGGCTCGAAATGCAGGTACTGCGGAGCCGACCTCAACATCAGGACGACACCCTCGTAGCAAGGGGGGCATGATGATAAGAGAACCCGTGGTCGCCGGTCACTTCTATCCGGCATCGGCTTCCACGCTCGAGGCAGAGATACGCGGATTCGTGGACGAGACCGCACCGAAGCAGGATGCGATCGGAGTTGTCTCGCCTCACGCCGGTTACATGTACTCCGGGCCCGTAGCGGGGGCTACCCTCTCCAGGATCAAGTTCAAGGACACATTCATACTGTTGGGGCCGAGCCATACCGGAAGCGGCAGCCCTTTCGGGATAATGACCGAGGGCTCATGGAGGACGCCCCTCGGCAGCGTTGAAATCGATTCCGCCCTGGCCAAGGATATTCTCGCCAGGTCCGGTCACCTCGAAGAAGACGTCGTATCACATCTGTACGAGCATTCCCTGGAGGTCCAGGTCCCGATACTGCAATACCTCGGCAAGGACTTCAGGATAGTGCCTATCGTGCTGGCACCCGCACCCATTGCGGCGTACAAGGAGATTGGCCGGGCCGTGTCCGCGGCCATCAGGGAGGCGAAGGCAGGGGCGGTGATCCTGGCGAGCAGCGACATGACGCACTACGAGTCACAGCAATCGGCAGCCTCGAAGGACAAGACAGCGATAGAGGCAATACTGGCGCTCGACGAGGACGAGCTGGTCAAGCGCATAGATGAACTAAACATAACCATGTGCGGCTATGCGCCGACCGTTGCCCTAATCACGGCTGCCAAAGACCTGGGTGCCAGGAGAGCCGAGCTGGTTAAGTATCAAACGAGCGGAGACGTGACAGGCGACTACAGGCGAGTGGTAGGGTATGCCGGCATCATCATAGCCGGATGAACGGAGGGCCGCGATGGAGTCCCAGCGTATGCACCCGCTAGTCCAACTGGCCAAGGACACCGTGGAGATGTATGTGCGGGAGCGCAAGGTCCCCAAGCCTACCGAGGTTACCCCGGAGATGAAGGAGCAGGCCGGTGTCTTCGTGAGCATCAAGAAGCACGGCGAACTCAGGGGATGCATAGGCACATTCGAACCCACGAAACCCGACGTCGCGCGTGAGCTGATCAACAACGCGGTCAGCTCGGCCACCAGCGATCCCCGGTTTCCGGCCGTGACGAACGACGAGCTGGCCAGCCTCACGTACACGGTCGACCTGCTCAGCAAGCCCGAGCCCATCGACAGCGCAGACCAGCTGGACCCCCAACGCTATGGTCTGGTTGTGGAGAGCGGGCGGCGGCGCGGCCTACTGTTGCCGGACCTGCCAGGCGTGACTACTGTGGACAAGCAGATCGAGATTTGCCGGATGAAGGCCGGCATCATGCCCGACGAACCGATCGAGATGTACCGGTTCGAGGTAAGGCGGTTCAGATAGCAGAAGCGCAGTTTGCCTGATCCCACACAACCACCACCATTCCACCGCAGCCGAATGAAGAAACCCGCCAGGCAAAAGGACCTCTTCGCACATTACAGCGAGGCCGCCGCCGAGCAGGAGGCACCCCTCGCAGCCCGCATGCGCCCGCGCAGCTTCGACGAGTTCGTGGGCCAGGAGCACATCATCGGCGAGGGGCATGTCCTCAGGAAGAGCATCGAGGCAGACCAGCTGCCGTCCATCATATTCTGGGGGCCGCCGGGCAGCGGCAAGACCACCCTGGCCAACGTCATCGCCAGCGTGACCAGGTCCCACTTCAGCCCGATCTCCGCCGTGGCAGCGGGCGTGGCCGATCTCAGGCAGGCCGTAGATGAGGCCAAGGAGCGGCGTGTCCTTCACCAGCAGCGCACTATTCTGTTCATCGACGAGATTCACCGCTTCAACAAGGCACAGCAGGACGCCATCCTCCCATTCGTGGAGAACGGCACCATCACCCTCATTGGAGCTACTACCGAGAACCCGTCCTTTGAGGTCATCTCGCCGCTGCTCTCGCGATGCCGCGTGTTCACCCTCGAGGCGCTCGGCGAGGAGGGGATCAGGGAGATCGTAAGACGTGCCCTCCAAGACGAGGAACGGGGCCTGGGCAAGATGAACGCAGTGCTGGAGGAAGACGCCCTGGGGCTGCTGCTCGTTATGTCAAATGGCGACGCCCGGGTGGTGCTCAACGCGCTGGAGCTGGCCGTGTCCACCACACCGCCCTCACGCGACGGCAAGCGCCGTGTTACCCTGCCGGACATCGAGGATGCCTTGCAGCACAAGGCCCTGCTGTACGACAAGGCCGGGGAGGAGCACTTCAACATCATATCGGCGCTGCACAAGTCCCTGCGAGACTCCGACCCCGACGCAGCGCTCTATTGGCTGGGCCGGATGCTCCAGGCCGGAGAGGACCCGCTCTACGTTGCGCGGCGCCTCGTCAGGTTCGCCTCTGAGGACGTGGGCATGGCCGATCCCCAGGCCCTTGTCGTCGCCATGGCGGCCCAGCAGGCCGTCCATTTCATCGGTATGCCCGAGGGCGACCTCGCACTGGCCCAAGCAGCGATCTACCTCGCCACAGCGCCCAAGAGCAACTCCCTGTACAAGGCGTACGGGGAGGTGAGAGACGACGTCGAGAAGACACGCAACGATCCCGTGCCGCTGCATCTTCGCAATCCGGTTACGGGCCTTATGCGAGAGATGGGCTATGGCAAGGGCTACAAGTACGCCCACGACTTCCCCGGGCACCAAGTAGATCAAGAGCACCTTCCCAAGCGCCTCAAGGGCAAGCGATACTACAGGCCCGGCGATCAGGGCTTCGAGAAGGAGATCAGGAAGCGGATGGGGCAATCGCGGGGCGGCGCGAAGCGCGACCGTCCCGGTGAGCCGGATACGTCCTAGTCGGCCTTCATCTGCAGCAGCGTCCTCCCCCGAGCATCAATCGAATCTCGGTCCCGCCCTGGAATCGACCCCAGGCACCCACGTGTCCAGTCAGTCCAGGCCTCACCAATCCCACCCGTATCGGCCCGCTCAGCGGCCAGCGTACCCGTGTACCAGTGTACCACTGTACCATCGTTGGGAGCACGAGCACTCGTGTCACTTTCCACACTACGCACCTCGTTCACCCAACTCTCCTCCACGCGATCGCCTGACGGTTTGGCAGGGGGTATACGCCAAATCTCAATATACCCCCTCGGGGTATATTTTACCCCTAGTGACGGCGCTCTCAACGGCTCAAGAAGGCCTGCGAACATGTGGGCTGGTGCGCCGGGTCACCAGACGCCACAGAATGGCAACCAGAGGCCGCACCCACCCACGACAGGGGGAAGAACGCCTGAGGCAGGTCAAGAGAGACATTGTCAGGAGTCTTTAGGGATGACAAGTTGTGGTATTATACAGTCCTACTACTCTTGATTGCCGCGCGACCTATCCCCCCAAACACTAAGGGAGCCTCTGCACTTCACGCTTAAGACGAAAGGGGGTGATAGCCGAGACCGTAGCTGCTGATTTTCTGCGACTGTCATTGCATGCCCGGAACCGGAATCACCAAAAGGAGGTGGGGAAGATGCCTGACTTCGATTTCAATTTCAACCTGTCGGCCGTTGTCACCGGTGCAATCAAGATAGCTGTGATACTCGTGATCACACTGATAGTCCTGTGGATTCTCAGGCGTGCCGTACACAGGCTCATTACCGCTCGCATCCCGAAGGTCCGTGAGGAGTCGCCCGACGAGCTGGCCTCCCGCGCGGAGACGCTGTCCGGCGTGGTCAGCCGGGCGTTGTCCTTCGTGGTCTGGGTCATCGCCCTCCTGATGATGTTGAGCGTGATAGGCGTTAACATCGGGCCTGTCCTGGCGGCCGTTGGCGTCGCCGGTCTGGCCGTCGGCTTCGCCGCCCAGAACATCATACGAGACTACATACACGGCTTCTTCATCGTGATGGAGGACTGGTACAGGGTCGGCGAAGTGGCAACCGTAGCCGGCACCGGGGGGCTAGTGGACTCGATCGGCTTGAGGCGCACTGTGCTCCGGGACTTGAACGGCACTATGCACAACATACCCAACAGCAAGATTGACATGTCGAGCAATCTGACCCGCGACTGGGCCAGGATCAACCTGGACATCAGTGTGGGCTACGGGGAGAACCTGGGGCGCGTTATGGGTGTCATCGACGACGTATGCCAGAAGATGAAGGACGACCCCGAATGGGGCAAGGACATGCTGACGACGCCTAAGGCGGAGCGTGTGGACAGCCTGGGCGACAGCGGAATCGCCATCAAGATACTCGGGGATGTCAAGCCAATGCGCCAGTGGGCCCTGATGGGCGAGCTGCGGAGACGGCTCAAGGACCGCTTCGACGAGGAGGGGATTGAGATCCCCTGGCCGCATACCAAGGTCTACTTCGGCAATATGTACAAGGAGGCAGGGGCCACGAACTAGTAGGTGGTGGGTTCCGCTTCGCTTCACCCACGCTACGGCTCCGCTGATCTACAGAGGGCACGGGAGCAGATGCTCCCGTGCTACCCATATGCATCCGAGGGCGGATGCACTACCAGAACGAGGGCTCGGGAGCGCAGCGCCCGATGGCAGGAGGGGGACGGGGGATGCACCACACCGCGAGTGTCGACTGTGGTACAATGCACTTGCCATGCAGGAGACCGCGCTCACATTCCCCTGCGGGGACTTGATGCTCGAGGGCATCTCTACGGTGCCGGACGGCAATGGCCCTTTCCCCGGCGTCGTTGTCTGCCACCCGCACCCGCTGTACGGCGGCATGATGGATAACAACGTGGTCTACGCGGTCTGCAAGGCGCTGGAGCGCTCGTCCATGGCCACCCTCCGGTTCAACTTCCGTGGCATCGGCGGGAGCGAGGGCCGCTACGACAACGGAGTCGGCGAGCAGGAGGACGTCGCCGCCGCCCTCACCTGCCTCTCATCCACGGAGAAGGTTGACCCGGAGCGAATCGGCCTCTGCGGCTACTCGTTCGGGGCCGGCGTTGCGTTGGACACCGCCGCCCGGGACGAGCGGGTGAAGGCGCTCGCGCTGGTATCGCCCATCTTGTCGCCCCCTTCGCCTGTGGAAAGCTACGCCAGGCCCAAGCTGCTTCTCTGGGGCAGCCGCGACATGGCCGTTCCCACAGCGGACTTCGATCGATTCACCAGCCAGCTGCCGGAACCCAAAGAGTACCACGTAGTCAATGAGGCAGACCACTTCTGGTGGGGCTACGAGACAGGTATGGCTGAGATGGTATCGGGGTTTTTCGCGGGATGGCTGAAGGCTGACTAGACAGAAACCAGCGACAGCAACTCGGATTCCCCAACGATCCTCTGCAGACTCAGGCCCTCATCGCTGAGACGGCGTTCGAACTCCTCGAATGACGGGGCCGCCGCGAAATACACGAGATGCGACTCGCAGCCGCAATCAGACGCGCCGAAGCCGTTCACCAGCACCCTCGCCGCCTCCATGTTCCTGGCTGCACGGAACCACTTGCATTCCAGCCTCTCGTCAGAGACGAGATACCAGACCTCGACTACATCCGCCACCTGCCGAAGATAGTCGATGTGCCAGTGCAGCTTGTTTCCACCATTCACATGCCGCTTGACCCTATGGAACAGGCCTCCGAGGGCACTGCCGACGTACAGATAGTAGCCGGGAGGGAAGGACACGATGGCCAGCTTGCCTACGGCGAGCGTGTGCTCGCTCTCGAGGTGAAGCACCAGGGCGTAGGTGCCATTGCCATGCAACATAACGCGATTCTAGAATCGCGTTATTGCGCTGTCAATGCGAGCCGCGTTGTCGGTCATGGGGTCATGTGCTAAACTCGGAAGCTGCAGATGACAGAGACGAACGATATCACCGTCGGCATCGGACAGAGGGCAAGGCGCAGTCTGCTCACCTTCCTCATCGCAGCAGTCATCGTCGGCCTGGACCAGCTCACCAAGTACCTCGTGATGACCTATATGGAACTCGGGCAGTCGATACCGGAGGAGGGCTGGATCAGGCTGACTTACACTACGAACACCGGCGGGGCTTTCAGCCTGTTCGCAAACCAGGGCTTCCTGCTCGCGATTGCATCGATCCTCGGCATAGCGATCCTGGTCCTCTACCTGCGGTATCTGCCGCTGGACAGCAAGGTGCTCAAGCTGGGACTGGCGCTGGACCTCGGCGGGGCGGTCGGTAATTTGATCGACCGCGTGCGTTTCGGGGAGGTCGTAGATTTCGTCGACGTCGGTGCCTATCCGGTCTTCAATGTAGCCGATTCGGCGATAACGGTCGGCACAGTGCTCATCGTCTACTACCTGTTGTTCATCGCGACCCGGAAGACGCGAAAGCCTACTTAGAGTACTCCACAGGCCAGCCATGCAAGAACCCCTCAAGCTTACGGTGGAAGAGGACGAGACACGGCTCGACATCTTCGTCGCGGGGCGATGCGGCGTCTCACGGTCATACGCCCAGAAGCTCATCGAGCTTGGCGACGTTACCGTGAACGGATGCAGCGCCAAGCCGAGCCGCAAAGTTGTCACCGGCGACAGGGTCTCAGTCACCCTGCCACCCCCGGAGCCGCTCGACCTGGTCCCGGAGGACATCCCGCTGAAGGTTGTCTACGAGGACAGCGATGTGATAGTGATCGACAAGCCCGCCGGCCTGGTCGTGCACCCAACAGCAGGCCAGCGCACTGGTACACTGGTGAATGCCCTCCTGGCGCGATGTCCCGACCTCGGGGGCATCGACGGGACTCTGCGACCGGGGATCGTACACCGGCTGGACAAGGACACATCGGGGCTGATGATGGTCGCCAAGAACGACGCCGCCCACGCCAGCCTGTCCCGCCAGATCAAGAGGCGGGGCATCACCAAGGCCTACATAGTCCTCGTGGCAGGCCATCTCTCACCGGAGAGCGGCGCTATAGAGGCGCCCATCGGCAGGAGTGTCAAAGACCGCAAGCGGATGGGCGTAGTATCCGGAGGCAAGGATGCCAGGACCCAGTACCAGGTCATAAAGTATCTGAACGGTCACACGTTGCTGGAGGCAATCCTCGAGACCGGAAGAACGCACCAGATCCGGGTCCATTTCTCGGCCATAGGCCACCCCGTGTTCGGCGACCCCGTATATGGAAAGAAGTCGAAGGTCCTGGGGCGTCAGTTCCTGCACGCACACCGCCTGGGGTTCCGCCTGCCGTCCAGCGGAGAGTACGTTGAGTTCACGTCGATCCTGCCTGCGGACCTGCAGGGTGCGCTGGTAGCACTGTCACACCAGCATACCAGTTAACTGGTGTACACGTCGTGGGAGACAAACGAACGGTCTGGAGCAAATGCTCCAGACTAACCCCTAGCGTGGTGTTCTACTGGCCGAGTTTCTTCTCGATCTTGGCCCAGGAGTCACGCAGCGTGATGGTCCTGTTGAACACGAGGTTCTGTGGGGTGGAGTCCGTCGGATCGACACAGAAGTAGCCCAGGCGTTCGAACTGGTAGCCGCTGCCGGGCTCGGCGCCCACCAGGCTCGGCTCGATATACCCTCTCACGACCTCCAGCGAATCGGTGTTCAGAGCGCTCTCGAAATCGTCGGCCTCGCCGGGGTCCTCGATAGAGAACAGCCGGTCGTACAGCCTTGCCTCGGCCTCGATGGCATGCTCGGCGGAGACCCAATGGATAGTGCTCTTGACCTTGCGTCCGTCCGGTGCGTTGCCGCCACGGGTCTCGGGATCATACGTGCAGCGTAATTCAACAACGTTGCCCTGCCCGTCCTTCACGACGTCGGTGCACGTGACGAAGTAGGCATACCGCAGGCGCACCTCGCGTCCCGGCGCAAGCCGATAGAACTGCTTCGGAGGGTCTTCGCGGAAGTCGTCCTGCTCAATGTAAAGGACTCGCGAGAAAGGCACCTTGCGCGTGCCCATCCCGGGGTCTTCCGGGTTGTTGACCGCGTCCAACTCGTCGGTCTGCCCCTCAGGGTAGTTGGTGATCACGACACGAAGCGGGCGAAGAACGGCCATGACGCGCGGTGCGCGCCTGTTCAGGTCCTCGCGAATGCAGTGCTCGAGCAGTGCGATATCCACCGTGCTGTCCGTCTTGGCAACGCCGATGCGGTCACAGAAGCTGCGGATCGCCTCCGGCGTGTAGCCTCGGCGACGCAGGCCGGCGACCGTGGGCATACGCGGATCGTCCCAGCCGCTGACGTGGCCCTGCTGCACAAGCTGAAGCAGCCTTCGCTTGCTCATGACCGTATACGTCAGATTGAGACGCGCGAACTCTATCTGCTGGGGGTGGTAGACGCCGAGCTCCTCCAGGAACCAGTCGTATAGCGGGCGATGCGCCTCGAACTCCAAGGTGCAGATCGAATGAGTAATGCCCTCGATGGAGTCCTCGAGTCCGTGTGCCCAGTCGTACATGGGATAGATACACCATTTGTCCCCGGTGCGATGGTGCGGGGCGTGCAGAATGCGATACATGGCCGGATCGCGCATGTTCAGATTGGGCGACGCCATATCGATCCTGGCGCGGAGCACACGTGACCCGTTGGGGAACTCGCCCTTGCGCATGCGCTCGAACAGGTCCAGGTTCTCCTCAACGGAGCGGTTGCGGTGCGGGCTCTCCTTGCCCGCCTGCGTCAGCGTGCCCCTGTACTCCCGTACTTCCTCGGCGCTCAGGTCATCGACGTACGCCTTACCCGCCTTGATCAGCTGGACAGCGTACTCGTACATTTGGTCGAAGTAGTCCGAGCCGTAGTAGAGCCGGTCCTCCCAGTCAAATCCGAGCCAGCGCACGTCCTCGATGATGGCGCGAACGTACTCGTCCTCCTCCTTCGTGGGGTTCGTATCATCGAAGCGCAGGTTGCACAGGCCGCCATACTGGGCGGCTATACCGAAGTTCAGGCAGATTGACTTGGCATGGCCGATGTGAAGATAGCCATTGGGCTCGGGCGGGAAGCGAGTGTGCACTCGCCCGCCATGCTTGCCTGTCCTGTTGTCTTCATTGATGATCGCGCGTATGAAATCGGTCGGGCCTGTAGACTCGGCTGTGGTCATGATGGCAGCACTACCCCCGCTTTACTCTTGCATTTGAAGCTGTGAACCATCCTAAAACTACAGGCTCGGGTTGTCTTTGTCAAGGAGAGCTGCGAGTGGCACAGCGCCGACATAGACTCGCATCTATGGCAATGCTAGAATATTGGGCGTCTCAGAGCGTGGACATATGACCGAAGCCAAAGTCAGGGTACGCTATGCGCCGAGTCCGACCGGCTATCCCCACGTAGGGAATATCAGGACGGCGCTGTTCAACTGGCTGTTCGCCCGTCACAGCGGCGGGCAGTTCATCGTGCGCATCGAGGACACCGACCAGACGCGCAAGGTGAAAGGCGCGCTGGAGTCCATCCTCGACAGCCTGCGATGGCTCGGGCTCGATTGGGACGAGGGGCCCGAGGTGGGTGGAGCCTACGGCCCGTACTTCCAGTCGGAGCGACGTGACCTCTATCTGGAATACTCCCAACAGTTACTCGACACGGGGCACGCCTACAAGTGCTACTGCTCTTCGGAGCGGTTAGCCAGGATGCGCACCGAGATGGCGGAGCGCAAGGAATCGATGCGCAGCTACGACCGCCATTGCCGTGAGCTGAGCGCAGCACAGCAGGCCGAGTACGAATCCAAAGGCATCACGCCCGTGATCCGCTTCAAGGTACCTCTTGCAGGCGAGACCACGTTCAACGACCTCATACGCGGCGATATCACCTTCGAGAACGCCGAGCTCGACGACCTCGTGCTCCTGAAGTCAGACGGCTTCCCGACATATCACCTGGCCAACATAGTCGACGACCACCTGATGGGAATCACTCACGTTCTGAGAGCTGACGAGTGGCTGTCGTCGACTCCACGGCATGTTCTGCTCTACAAGGCCCTGGGGTGGGGCCCGCCCCTTTTCGCCCACCTGCCGATGATTCTGGGGCCGGACAAGTCGAAACTGAGCAAGCGCCACGGCGCAACCGCCGTCACCGAGTTCCAGGAGCAGGGCTACCTGCCGGAAGCGATGCTCAACTTCATGGCGCTGCTGGGCTGGTCGCTGGACGACAAGACGGAGCTCTTCACGAAAGACGAGCTGGTGCAGCACTTCTCCATGGAACGCATCGGCAAGACCGGCGCAGTATTCAGCCACGATAAGCTCAACTGGATGAACGGCGTCTACATTCGCGGCCTCAGCATCGAGGAACTGGCGAGACAGGTACTGCCGTTCCTCGACAGGGACCTGCCAATCACTGTGAGGAGGCCGCTGTCCGAGGAATACGTAGCAAGAGTGACGCCCCTTATCCAGGAGCGCCTGACGACATTATCGGATGCCGCCACGGACTTCGATTTCTTCTTCGTCGACGACCTGGAGTACGATGCCTCGCTTCTGCTCGGGAAGAAGCTGACCGCAGAGCGCGCTTTTGCCGGTCTCAAGTCAGCTTTGGAGCGTCTGCAGGACGTGGCCTTCGAAGCAGCAACGCTGGAGGAAGCGCTGCGGGGGCTTGCGAACGACCTCGGCATGAAGGCGGGCGATCTGTTCGGACCGATACGTGTCGCCGCGACCGGGCGCACGGCGGCACCACCGCTGTTCCAGACAATGGAGGTGCTCGGCAAGGAGAGATGCCTGAGGCGAATGGAGCTTGCCATCGAGAGGCTGAGCGACCAGGTTCAGGACTGACGTCGCTCTACTGGGGATCCGCCCCGTAGCATGGGCTTCCCGGCTGAACGTAGCCGCAGGCTATCCCGATGAAATCACAGCCCAGGTCGGCTCTCACCTCGCCCAGCTCGTGGCCGCACCAGGGACAGACAAGCTGTTCGTACCGCTCGCAGCCATCCTGGAGGCGAGCCTCCACCACCAGCGTGGTGTTGCACTCGGGGCAGTACACCCAGTTGAACTCGTATTCCATGTGTGCAAGAAGACAGGGCAGGTCTGGGTCACTCTCGGTCTGAGTCCAGCGCCCTCTTGGCGACATCCGGGTCGACTCTCCCCCAGAACCGGCTCTGCCACTGGGCATCGTACTCGCCGAGCAGACGGAAGAGCTCCTCCTTGTGGGGACAGTCTCTGTCTATGTTCTTGCCAAAAGCGAAGGCCTTGGACCCGTAGTTGCACACTCTCGTGCCAACCCCCTCCCTGAACGTGAACTCCAGGCCAAAGCGACTCATGTCCTGTGGAGTGTACCCGATATTCCAATCACAATCCTCTTTGTCGCACTCGAGGAACTTGACGCCATATAGCTCTATCGTGGCCACCTATTTGGCCCCCCTGCGTTAACTGTTCGAAATGTCTCAGCGATGATCCCTCACTCCATCGCATTATAGCAGGGCAACGCAATCGAAGCTAATCCAAGCGAGCACGATGGCCGTGAGTGTCTGGCGACGCACTTGCGACACAACACAGTCGGCGTCGCCGACTGTGTTGTTGGAACACGCAATGTGTATACACAATGCGCAACGGAGGCGACTGCAGTGTTCTCGGCATAACGGGAGGGGCAACCCTGTTGGGTTGCCCCTCCCCACCCTTGAAACAAGCCTACTGCCAAGCCCACCTTAGGGCCACGCCTCAAGTCTACGAGCAGCCTGCGGCCCCGTTCTTCAGACCCCCTAGCAGCGAGTGTAGGCCGACTCCGAGGTCCGAATACGGCAGTCGCGATATCACATCGAACATCCAGTCGTTGAGCCAGTAGATCAGGCCGCTGTTCGTCCCGAAGATCCCGGTGGTCAGTTCGGCCATGGTCTCAGGGTCTTCCGATTGCGCTGCGATCCCTGCACCGACCCTTCCCATGACACCGCCCAGGTTCGCCACCAGCACACCGACGAGTTCGACGACGTATTTGACGAGGTATTGCACCTGCAGGACTTCGATCTGTGGCATCTCGAATGGTCCTTCCAGTTGTTACACTTCCTACTACGACCATTCTGCGTTGTCCTACGGACTCATCCAATCCCACTTGCGTACCGCAGGCCAGAGTACTTTCGTTGGCCCGACCTCCACACCTAATCGTACCAACAGCAGCGAGCACTCGTGTTGGTTACCCCTCCAGCCGCTGCTCGCCCTAAGCCTCGCACATAGGTTCGGAACAACCCAACGTGCCTTATGTAAACCCACCCCTCGGGATCGTGTCAGGTGCCGTCTCCACACTACGAGGCTCTGAAATCGAAATCTGGGGCTTTGCGAAGCCATCCAACACCATTCGGTCACGCCAGCGAGGCCAGAGGCCGCTCAAGGTCTTCGAGCTCCGCCGGGGGGGGGCTGCCCGGAGGACGCCCCAGCCGGATTAACCTGCGTCTGCTGGGAAAACGCGTGGAGATATCGGCTATGGAGACCGTATACCGCGGGTCCACCAAGCTTCGCAGGGCAGCTTCTGGAAGCGATCGTATCCAAGCATGTCCAGTATCGCCCCGTCGTCGCTCACGTCCATGTCGCACAAGGGAGGAAAGGTCGACATTGGTGTATTTTGCTGAGGTTTGCGTCGAGCCCGAGCATATGTGTTGACAAACCGGGGCTCAGATGTTAGAAATAGTCTACGCTGGAGGTCTGCCCAGTCGACCCCCCAGCGTAACCCTCGTCCGCCGCAACAGGTCTCGCCCTTCGTATGGGGTAGACCTGTGCGCAAATCAAAGCCTCTCGCAGACGCCAGGTTTCAGGGCACCGGTAGCTGGAAGTAAGGAGGAACCATGCTGGCACTAGTCGGGAAGCTCGAAGGCAGGCGGCAAACATTGAGAAAGAAGGTGATAGCCAAGTCCACCAGGCCGAACTCGAGGTTCTTTGCCATCGCTGCCCTTATCCCCATAATGACGGCTCTAGCACCCCCCATCGCGCCATTTGCGTTGCCCTTCGATCTCATGATATGGGTCCTGGGCGGCGTGCTGGTGGCCACCGTTCTCCTTATCCCCGTATCCTTGCTGCTGTTCTAGTCCCATCACCCCACCCAACACCCATACCCCGGCCGCGGCAAATCGCCCCGGCCCGCTTAGTTGGCTTTTACCCCAGCGCGCGAACCCAACCCCCGTACAAGGCCCGCAAACACCGACCTCACCGACAAACGACCGTCCTGTTTCTGTTCCTGCGTCTCCATAATGCCACTACTCACCCGGCACGTCACCTTCGCTTCAACACCACCTGTGTCACATCAACACATGCCAATCACCAGACCACCAAACACAATGGCGTTCTCCAAAATCACACTGTGTCACTTTACAACAGTGGTATAATCACCGCTTGAGGAGGACCGAGCAGTGGACGTCAGAGTAGTATCCGTAGGCAAAGCAAGGACGTTGATCACAGAGGAGAAGTCCAAAGGTAAGAGGCCAAAGCGAAAGTCGCCCATCATCGAGCAGTATGAGGCCCTGCTCAAGGGGATAGGCAGGCGCAGATCGCTACTGATCACGCTCGACGAGAACGACAAGTTCCCCACCGTGAAATACCGGCTCAACAGCGCAGCAAGATACCTTGGCATCAAGAACCTCAAGATTGAGAGGGCAGGCAACAAAGTCGTGGTCTACAGGGAGCCCGCGCAGCATGCCGTGAAGACACCTGGAACAGCGAATCATCAGGTCAAACAAGTTACTGAAGAGACGATGATGCGAGAGGAATCACCGGTAATCATTCCGGTAGAGGATATGGAATCACCTCCCGATAGCAAGATTGACGAGTTCGAAGTCGAAGTCATAGAAGACCAAATTAGCGTTACGGCTAGCGACAAAGCCATCGTCGAAATGGTGAGCGAAACCCAAATACAGGAACCGCTGACGGAAACATCATTGGATACACGAAGTCAGTCTCAGGGAGAGGAGCTGTACTTCGACGATGAGTGGGCAGAACCGATGCTACGGGGACGAAAGACATGCGAGACAATGACAGAGAAGTACCCTCGGAAAACATTCTGGGCCTTTGGCGACGAGTATTCGATCACCAAGGCCGAACGTATGTCGCTGGGCGATGTCTCCGAGAAGTGGTTCGGAGAGCATGGCTGCTACAGCCCGAAGGAGTTCAGAGAAGTCTGGAAGGTGGAGCACGGTGGTGTGTTCGACCCTGACCAGAAAGTGTGGGTGCACCACTTCAAGAAAGCGTTTGAGGTCCCACAGGGGGAGCCGCCCGAATGAGAGCTATTGCCGTAGTTTGCAGGCGTTGATTGCCGATGATATAATCAAGCTGAGTTACGTTCAACGTTGGGGATTAGTCTAGCGGTAGGACAGCGGACTCTGGATCCGTAGGCCCAGGTTCG
>CAZGDV010000045.1:0-22392 GCA_964524995.1 uncultured Dehalococcoidia bacterium
AGCGAGGCGAACAGAAGAGCTCTGCGCGAAGAAATGCGCAAGGCAAGGGAGCTCACGACAGGCCTTATCGGCGTCAACATAATGGTGGCCCTTACCGACTATGACAGTCTGGTTGAGTCCGCATTTGACGAAGGCGCTGACCTGGTCCTCCTCGGGGCGGGAATCGCCAAGAAACCCAAGGCACTAGCTGTAGATCGCCTTACGGACGGCGCTACCAGGGTTGCTCCGATAGTATCCTCGGCAAGGGCGGTCAACATCATCTTCCAGTATTGGGGAAGGCATTACAACCATGTGCCGGACGCCGTCGTGGTCGAGGGTCCGCTGGCAGGGGGGCACCTCGGATTCAAAAGAGAGCAGCTAGACGATCCCGCCTGCTCGCTGGCCAACTTACTGCGGGAAGTCGTCTCCGCCGTGGAGCCTTACGAGCAGCGTTTCGGCAGGAGCATTCCGGTAATAGCGGCAGGAGGCATCTACACCGGCGCGGATATATATGAGTTCACTCAGCTTGGCGCGAAGGGCGTACAGATGGCAACCAGGCTCGTGGGAACCCACGAGTGCGATGCAGCCATGGAATTCAAAGAAGCATACGTGAAATGCACGCGTGAGGACCTTGTCATCATCAACAGCCCTGTCGGTCTGCCGGGAAGGGCCATACGGACCGAATTCCTCGAGGAGGTAGAGGCAGGAGAGAGGAAGCCGTTCAAGTGCCCGTGGAAGTGCCTGAAGACCTGTGAGCTGGAGAATTCACCGTACTGTATCGCCCTGGCACTGGCCAATGCGAAGAGGGGACACATGAGGAACGGGTTCGCCTTCGGCGGGGCCAACGCCTACCGCGTGAACAAAATCATCTCGGTCAGGGAACTCATGCAGTCCCTGGCTGCGGAGTACAACGAGCGGGCGGCCCGCCCCTAGGCCGCTACGCAGGCGCTGCCTCTACCCTCCCCCGAGTGCGCCTGATGGGAGGCCCGCTGCCCTCACCCCAACCCTCTCCCTCCCAGGGAGAGGGAGACACGAACCAAAGGCGATAGCATCCCCGACTCTCTCCCCAAGGGGAGAGAGCTAGAGCGAGGGGGAATGATTTCAGTATCACCCTCTGTCCCGCCAGTCCTTCCCTTTGCCCTGCTGCCCGAACAGGCGAGAACAGCCCGCCGCAAAGAGGAAACCTACAAAGGGCTGTAGGGTAATGCAGTCCCTGATTGCAGGGTACAACGAAGAGGCGGCCTTCTGCTAGGCCGCTGTGCAAGCGCTGCCATCTTGACGTGACACCGCTTTGCAGGCATACTAGGTCAACGGCGACAATGCTCGTATCAGTATCGTAGGCCTACTCTGCCGATCAAGTACCGACCCCAGTATTTGTTTGGATCAGCAATCCACATAGAGGTGCCCCATGGCTAAGGTCAGCATTCCAAAAGGTCTCCCCAAGTGTCAACTGGTAAAATGCCTCGCAGAGAAGGCGGACAAGAGAGAGAACACGGATTTCGACTTCCTGGGACAATTGGAGGCGCTGCGCAAGCGTGTCAGCGACGAGGTGCGCTACATCAACCTGCTTTTCCCGGAATACACTCCCCATGATGAGCAGTACCATTTGAAGAACCTGTTCCGCGTCGCGGATGAGCTACTTGGCCATGACCTGATAGCTGAGATGAACTGCACGGAGCTGTTCGTTCTGGCCTGTGCTCTCTACGCTCACGACTGGGGGATGGCAATCAGCGAGACGCAAAAGGAGTACATTATCGGCGACCATACGTTAGGGAAGCAGGAACTCGAAGAGCTCTGGGTGCTGCCAGACGAGCGGGAACGAGTCGCGGCGTTCCTGCGGCAGCAAAGGTTAGCCCTCGACGAACTGCGACGGAACGATAATAGCTCCAGGTGGGCAGTGCAAGAGTACGTACGACAGACTCACCACTGGCGGAGCGGCGAGCGTGTACGACGATACTTCCGGCCAATTGGCGAAGGAGCGGACGATGCCATTTCGCGTGCCTGCGAGGCCCACGGGCTAGGCATTGACGACCTGAACGATACCGACTCGTATCCTACTAATCTTTCCGTTCTTGGAGAACAGGTAAATATCCAGGCTATCGCGGTCTACTTGCGACTGGTGGACTTGTTCGACCTGGGCCAGGACCGCGCCCCATACGTGATATGGAAATTCGTCGCCCCAAGAGACCCGACGTCTGTGATGGAGTGGAAGAAGCACCAGGCGCTGCAATCAGTCACGTGTTCCCCATACCAACGCGAAGGCCGAAACATAGTGGTTGACGGCAGCACCGACGATCATGAGGTTTACGCAGCGCTTCAAGACCTGCGCTACTACTGCGAGCAGGAGTTAAGGGGCTGCAGCGATCTCCTGAACCGCATGAGCCATCCATACCACAAGCTTAACATATACCACATCGAGTGGCGCGTCCGGGCTCGCGGATTCAAGCCCATTCCAGTTCGATTCGAGTTCGACCGTGACCAGATGTTGAACATCCTCAGCGACGAGATATACCAGGGAGACAGATACGTCTTCCTGCGCGAGTTGCTGCAGAACAGCATCGATGCCATCCGCATGAGACGGGCGGTACTTCATAAGAACGGAGTCGAACCAGGCAACCTCGGCGTGATCCACGTGAAGGTGGAGAGAACAGAGAATGGGGATACCAGGGTGATATGGAAAGACGACGGCATCGGTATGGACGAGCACATCGTGAGGACGTACCTGGCCGTTGCAGGCAAGAGCTACTACACCAGCCGAGACTATGAACGGCAAGACGTGAACATCGACCCGATCTCGTATTTCGGGATCGGCATCCTCAGTTGTTTCATGGTGAGCGACCGCATTGAAATTGAGACACGCAAGGAGCCTTACTCTGCCCCACCCGCGAACCCACTCAGGATACTCATACCGGCCATGAACCGCCAATTCCGTGTCGAGGTCCGCCCTATCGAAGCCATGGAGGTAGGTACAACCGTGACCGTCACAGTCAGCGCGAAGAAGACCGCCTCCGACGATGGCCAGGGACCTCCGGAAGCATTCGACGTCGTCGGCTATATATCGGCTGTGGCGGGATTCGTGGAGTTCCCTATCGTGATCAGCGAGGAAGAAAGCAAGACCGTCATCCTTCATCCCTACCAGGACGCGGATGCCGCCCGGAAACGCTTTGGGGAGGAATGCACGGTTAGGCAACTCCCCCTTGCCTTCCCTTGGGAAGATGCTTTCCAAGGTCAGTCACTGGAGCTTGCACATCAGACCTTTGTTGAGGAGCCATGGAAACTGCACGAACTCGGCATCAGCGGTTTAGAAGGGAGGATGATATTCCTTGTTCCAAAGCACGACAGGATCGATTTTCGCAGTGACAAACTGTACGATGGGGAATTGGAGATCGCTGCCCATACAAAAGAGGAGCTAGCAGGCACGATCTTGTTAGTCAGCCGAGGATGGAGGCATGGGTCTGAGCATCCAGCCAGTCGGAGCGCAAGCCGATTGCAGAGTTTCGCCCTATACCGAGATGGCATCCTGCTCGCTAGCATCCCATCGCCGTTCGGATTAGCTGGCATCTCCCGCTCTCTGCAGCCAATCGGGTCAGACTTGCCGTGGGTCTGTTTCTTGGCAAACCTCCCCAAGTCTCACACACCAAGGATCGACGTTTCACGAACCAATATAGTCGGCGAAGGCCAACACGCTACCAAGCTAATCCTCAACGCCCAGGTTAGGCGGGCCTATGATACGACACTCCGTGGTCTTGTCGATCAACCTCCGCTCCAGCGTCTCCTCGCCCTAGCGCGCTACGCGGCCTATCATTATGGATCGGTTGATGAGCTATTAGAGGTGTTCCCTAGAGAAGCTTGGCCCCTACCATTCTTGGAGGCAGGAGGGGCATTCGGGGCATCTACATGGGCAGATCTGGGAGATACCCCCATTGCCACCGTCCCCAAACCTCTCAGCGAGTCAATCATCCGAATGATGGAGCACCTGCCCGACATGACGCAATACGATGGGCCACTGTTGGCTTGGCGGGGCGAACGATGCCTAATCACAGCCACGTCTTCTCGGGAAGCGAGGGAGTCCTTAATCCTGATTGGCGCTATGGGGAGCAGGGCCTTCCACCAAGGGAGGCTGCTCCATTCTATTCGATTCCTTGAGCCACCCTGGGAAGGTAATCCGCCTCTACTGCAGGAGGTATGGATGTCCCAGCAACTCCGCCCATCGCTCTCGGCTGAAGAGCAAGAATCTCTCCTAGAGAAGGTAATGGAGGATGCCAGCCAATTGACTCCCAAGGAACTCGCCCTCTTCACGCTGACGCTCGCCCACTATCATCAGAATGACCCCGGGTCGATCCCCAAGATCGTTCGCTTCCCTCCGCCTTTCGACTCGTACTTCGCCTACGAGCGGCAAGCGCTCAATTTGGATCATTCCCTGACGCAGGCACTCATGCGCGTATGGGCAGCTGTCGCTCTGATCGGCTTGCGAAAGTCGCTAGACCGCTCGGAGTTCCAGAGTCTGCGTAGGACCTCCTGGTCTGCAATTAAGCAGATGCCCTCGCGTAGCGACAATTTCAAGCGTCAACGCGACAAATGGGTTCGGACGCTGGGCCATCTGTCGAGGGAGATCAGCCGTACGACATTCGCGAACGCCGCAATCAACGAGAGCCTGGAGTTCGCCCAACATTGGTGGGTCGAAGGCACGTTCAAATACCTGGAATACTGGGTCCCCAGCTCAAGCCAAAAGTGTCCAGAATTCGGAATGCCGTTGCGGTGACCAGAAGCTCTTGGTGAACTGCCAAACAAGCAGAAATGGCTCCCCGAGCAGGATTCGAACCTACAACCTAGCGGTTAACAGCCGCCCGCTCTACCGTTGAGCTATCGGGGAGCGTCAACTGGGGTATCGGACCGGGCGTGCAGCCCGTCCGACGATGAAGTATAGCACAGGCCAATGGAGCCGTTCAAGAATGGCGGGGCCTTCCGGGCGCTAGCGCGCCCGCCGCTCGACGGTGAGGCCCAGCAGCTTGAGCTCAGCGATCAGGCTGCTGGGATCGTCCGTGGCAAGATGAACAACGAAGTTGTGTGAATCGCGCTCAGGCACGGGCAGCATGAACATGGTCATGACCTCCAGCCCGAGCTTGCTTATCGCACTAACGACCTTCTCGATATCCCTCGGCCCCTGGCAGTTGCGCACGACCAGTCGCGAGCCCGGCTTGCCCACGCCCAGAATGGGGTTCAGCAGCTTGTAGAAGAAGTCGTTCGTTGTCGCGATTCCCACGAGCCTGCCGTCGTCCACGACGAGCAGGGCACCGATCTTGCGCTCCTGCGCCAGGGTAACGGCCTCCTCGACCGTCGCGTCCGGGCTCACCGTCACCAGGTCCTTGACCATGACCTCCTTGACGGTCAGCTTGTTCAGTATCCGCGTTATGTCATGGATGTTCATGCTGGTGAGCTGTGAGGGCCCGGCCCTGTCCAGCGCATCGCGTGTGACTATCCCCACCAGCTGCCCCCTGTCCACCACAGGCAGGCGTCGCAGCTTGTGCGCATCCATGACCCGCCTGGCCTCGGCCAGCGATGTATTGCTGGGAACGGTGAAGATGTTGGTGGTCATGACATCGCTCATGAACATGGGCGTCGGCCTCCGTCTCGATTGGTGTTGTGCTGACGGTGTCCCGCGTCAACATAACGCACGTAGAGGCATTCTATTGCCCTGGGGGATGCAGTGTCAAGTTGTGCGATCGACCGTTCCCCGCGTGCTGAACCTCCGGCGACGATTGTGCTATACTACGTGGCGTCGTATCGCCATGAAGCTGGATGTACTTGTGACCCCGCAGTTCCTCGATGCCGAGGAGCTGGCCGGCTGTCTATGCGCGGTTGTCGACGTGCTACGCGCGACAACCACTATCGTCACGTCTCTCGTGAATGGGGCGACGGCGGTATACCCCTGTCTCACCTCGGATGAGGCGAAGCGGAGGGCCGCCGGCCACAACGGCCCGTGTCTCCTGGGCGGGGAGGAGCGGGGGATGCTCATCGAAGGCTTCGACCTCGGCAACTCGCCGCTGGAGTACTCGACCGACGTCGTCGGAGACAAAGGCATCTATTTCTACACCACCAACGGCTCCGGGGCCATACGGAGAGCGCACGACGCAACCGGACGGCCGGTATGCGTGGCGGCTATGGCCAACGCGTCGGCTGTGGCGTCCCACGTGCTGAACACGCTGACCCGCCGGCAGGCGGACGGCGCTGTGATACTCTGCTCGGGCCGCTTCGGCAAGCCCTCGGCGGAAGATACCTTCTGCGCCGGGGTCATCCTCCAGACGATATACGACGGCCTGCGCGCGGCGGGAATCGAAACCGACGCAGGCGACACGGCTGCGATAGCCATGGGCTACACCGTCGCCAACAGAGGAAGGGCGGAGGAGGTCGTTGCGACCAGCGACCACGGCCGCTTCCTGCTGTCACTGGGCTTCGCCGCCGACCTCGGATTCTGCTCGCGGAAGGACACCCACGACGTAGTGCCCGTATTCGATGGAGACCACATTGCTCTCATTGCTTAGGTTGCCCGTCTTGTACTGCGGGCAGACATCACCCGTTCCCGTTGACAAGTCATGAACGCTGACAAGCGCTGGTTTCAGCTCAGCACAGACGAGACGGCTCGAGCACTGGGCGCGACGTCCTCCGGCCTCACGGAGGACGAGGCCAAGTCCCGCCTCACCAGGTATGGCCCGAACGAGCTGCAGAAGGCGAAGAAGACGCCGCCTGTCATCGCTTTCCTCAGGCAGTTTCTGAGCCCCCTCATCTACGTGCTCATCGTGGCCGTCATCATCTCCGTCGCCGTCGAACACTACATCGACGCATCCGTCATCATGGGCGTGCTCTTGCTCAACGCCATCATCGGCTTCGTGCAGGAGTCGAGGGCCGAGGAGGCAATGGAGGCCCTGATGCAGATGGCGGCCCCCAAGGCCAAGGTCAGGCGCGACGGCACGACCTACACGGTGCCGTCCAGGGAAATCGTCCCCGGCGACATCGTGGTACTGGAGGCGGGGGATATGGTGCCCGCCGACGCCCGAATCACGGAGGCGAGCAACCTCAAGGTCAGCGAGGCGGCCCTGACCGGGGAATCAGTCGCCGTCGACAAGCGGACCGAAGCCATAGCCGACGACGTCCCCCTCGCCGATCGCAGGAACATGGTGCACATGGGCACTATCGTCAGCTACGGCCGAGGGGTCGCGGTGGTCGTGGCCACGGGCATGTCCACGGAGATGGGGAGAATCGCCACAGCGATCAAGGAGGTCGAGGAGGAGAAGACCCCGCTCCAGAAGAGCATCGGCAGCCTCAGCAAGTACCTCGTGGTGCTGTTCCTCATCATCTGCACATTGCTGGTGATAGTAGGGGTGCTGAAGGGACTGGAGTGGCTGGATATCTTCCTGGTGGCTGTGGCAGCAGCCGTATCCGCGATTCCAGAAGGGCTGCCCGCCGTCGTGACCGTCATACTGGCTCTGGGCATGCGTACGATGGCCAACCGCAACGCCATCATCCGCAAGCTCGTGGCCGTGGAGACGCTCGGTGCCGCAACGGTGATCTGTACCGACAAGACCGGCACCCTCACCCTGAACGAGATGACCGTCCGCAAGCTCGTGGTCGACGGCAGGGAATACGATGTCTCGGGCGAGGGCTACGAGCCGAAGGGAGAGTTTCTCCAGAACGGCCAGCCGATCAACCCCGAAGCCTACGAATCGCTGATGCTGCTGCTCAGGATCGGCCTTCTCTGCAACGATTCCGTCCTTTCGACACATGACGACCGCTTCGGCATTGTGGGCGATCCCACGGAGGGAGCCCTGGTCGTGATGGCCGGGAAGGCAGGGCTCAACAAGGCGCTGGTCAGCGAGACGTATCCCCGCCTGGATGAGATACCGTTCGAGAGCGAGAAGCGCTACATGGCTACGGTCCACCCCCAGGACGGCAAGCGTGTCATCTACGTGAAGGGAGCGCCGGAGCGCCTGCTGTCGATGAGCAGCAGCGTCGTGAGGGATGGCCAGGTGAGGCCTTTGGAGAAGGCAGAGATCGAGCGGATCCAGGAGGCGAGCCTGGCCATGGCGGGGCAGGCGTTGCGTGTCATGGCCTTCGCCTATGGCGAACTGCCGGAAGACGAGGCGAAGATCGACGAAAAGCATGTGGCCAAGAACCTGACCTTCGTTGGGCTGATGGGAATGGAGGACCCGCCCCGCGAGGAGGCGATACGCGCCGTGTCCCTTTGCAGGCAGGCAGGCGTCAGGGTCGTGATGATAACCGGAGACAACCGCGTCACCGCTGAGTCAGTCGGGCGACAGATCGGCCTGCCGGTACAGAAGTCGGTCATCGGATCAGAGCTGGAGCAGATGTCGGACGGCGAGCTGCTCATGGAGGTCGACAACATCTCGGTCTACGCCCGCGTCGAGCCCCTGCACAAGCTGAGGATTGTCAACGCGTTCAAGACGCGGGGCCAGGTAGTGGCCATGACCGGGGACGGTGTGAACGACGCGCCCGCGCTCAAGACAGCGAGCATCGGCATCGCCATGGGCATCAAGGGCACAGATGTCGCCAAACAGGCCTCGGACATGGTGCTGGCCGACGACAACTTCGCCTCGATCGTAGCGGCGATAGACGAAGGCAGGGCCATCTTCAACAAGCTGCGCAACGTCATATTCTTCCTGCTGAGCACGAACATCGGCGAGCTCTTCGCCTTCCTGCTCTCCCTCATATTCGTGGGGCAGGCACCTCTGCTGGCCGTGCAGATCATCTGGGTCAACTTGGTGACCGACGCCGCTGTGGGCCTCCCGCTTGGCCTCGAGCCCAAGATCGGCGACGAACTCGAGCAGCCGCCAAGACACCCATCCGTGGGGCTGATCTACCCCGGTCTCCTGCTGCGCGTGGCCTTCCTCGCAACCATAATGAGTGTAGGTGTGTTCGCCGTCTTCAACTGGTACGAGGGAAGGGTCAGCCTCGAAGAGGCGCGCACGATGGCGTTCTGCACCCTGGTGGCGTTCGAGTGGTTCCGGGCATTCAACGCCCGATCAGACGAGCACACCGTGTTCAGCCTGGGGCTGTTCCGCAACAAGTACCTGCTGGCTTCGATCGGGTTGGCAGCTTCGCTGCAGGTCATGATAATCTACGCGCCGTTCATGCAGACCGCCTTCAGCACCGTGTCCCTGGGGGCAGGGCAGTGGGGCATCGCCGTAGGTGCCGGCGGCGCGCTGTTCACCATAGAGGAGATGAGAAAGGTTATCGCCCCCAAGCTGTTCAGCAGGGGCAAATGGAACCCGGCCTAGAGATGCCAATCTACGTAGACGGCGCGAAATACGACATCTGGCTGAAGCTGCTCCTCGGCGGCATCATAGCCATCCTGCTCATAACGTCAATCGTACTGGTGTTCGACGACCCCTGGAACGCGCTCATCATGTTCGCCGTGGCCGCCTTCGATGCCCTGCTCTTCTACACGATCCTGCCTCACCGGTACGAGGTGTGGCCCGACAGGATCAGGGTTGTGCTGGGCGGCCCTTTCGCCTTCAGCATCCCCTTCTCCTCGATTGCCGAGCTGCGTGCAGGCGAGGGCTGGAACGCCCTTGCCTATCCCGGCGTCCGTCTCGCCACTTCCACTCGAACGATCGTGGAGATAGTGCGAAGCAGAGGATGGAACATGGTGATCTCGCCGAGCGACCGTGATATGTTCCTGGAGCGGGCCGGGCAGGCGCTCGAAGCCTGGCGGCGCTCCAGCGCCGAGAGATGAGGGCCAACAACTACACTTGCAGCTTGGTGCCGCAGGTGTTGCAGTACTCGGCGGGCTTCGTGATTCGCTTGCCGCAGATGCGGCAGAACTTGACCTCTCCCGCCTCGACCGTGTCAGGATCAGCCTGGTCCGGAGTCCTCGCCCCGGCCAGGGCCGAATCGATCATAGCCAGTATCTCGGACTTCTGTGCCTGAATACGTGCCCTCTTGGCGGCAGAGATCTCCTTGCCGGCATCGCTGCGCTTCCTGAGCGCTGTGACCACCGACACGATAAGCCCGATCCCGAGGATCACCATTACCGTGCCGAAGAGGCTGCCGTACTCGTCGATCTGTGCGAGAACGTACAGGGCGACGACGACGGCGATTGCCAGCAGGATTGTCCTTTGCCAGGCCATGCGGTCTCTCCGAGCAGCGATCAGGAAGTATATGATATCACACGATTCCCCTGATGGGGAACGAAGTTGACGATCACCGCGATGTACTGTAATATCACCCTGTCGGCTGACCGGCGTATCCTCTCCCGCACAAAGGGTTCCCCGGGCCCTCGCATCCCCGAAGCAAGCGCGTGAGAGGAACGTTGCATCTCAGAAACGGCGATCTCGTATGACTAGGCAACGAGCTGGAAGCGGCCTGATCCTCCTTATGTGCTTCCTGGCATTCGTGCTGGCGGTCGCCGGCTGCTCCAAACCACCCGCGCAACCTACCGACCCAACGTGTACCATCAAGTCCCCCTCCGGCGAAGTGCTCATACAGGCGGCGGGCACCGGCTCATGGGTCGAGGCCATAGAGGGCATGATGCTGGCCGAAAATGACACCGTCAAGACGGGGGCCGACGGACAAGTCATGCTGCTGTTCTTCGACGGTAGCACGATGGAGATCGAGGCCGATTCCGAGGTGGTTGTCAACGAACTGAGCGTCGCCGATGATACCGGCTCGACTACCGTAAGGCTGGGGCACGTGGTTGGAAGGACCGTCAACCGTGTCGAGAACCTCGCAGACCCGGCCTCGCGCTACGAGGTCGAGACCCCGGCCGGAGTGGCGGTGGTGCGGGGCACGCTATTCAACTCCGACGTCGAGGAAGACGGCAATACGACTATTGGGTGTCAGGATGGGGGGGTGTGGTTCACCGCCGGTGGCAAGGAGGTACTGGTCGAGAAAGGGAAGCAGTCCAAGGCATCACCGGGAGGTACTCCGTCTGATCCTACTCCCATTCCCTCGTATGTCGGCGATCTCCACATCGAAAACGTGAAGCTGTGCTCCGAGGTCACTCCGCAGGGCAATTGCACTTGTCGCGAGGACGGCGTATTCAGCCTGGGAGAGACAGTCTGGGTCTACCTGGAGGGACACGACCTCTCCTGGCACGAGGACTCCGGCTCGTACGAGGCCTGGTTCAGAATAACCAGCGTCGAGGTCTACGATCCCAATGGCTTCCCCTACCTCAGCGGAGGCGGGCCAATAGACTCTCACTCCAGCGGACTCAAGGAGCCCCCCGACTTCCTCTGGGGCGCGATCCACTTCGAGCTGCTCCCCGATCGATCCATCGGTCAGTATGAGGGCACGATCACCATCGAAGACGTTATCTCGGGAGCCACCGACTCCGTCACGATCGAGCTGGAAGTCGAGGGGGAAGCGACTGGCTGACCATATCGGCCTCGGTATTGTCCAAGCAGCGCCAGGTGAGGAGCCCTCCCACGAATGACCGTGTTCCGCACATTGGCAGGGCAGGCGTCTGCGCTCGTCCGGGGCAGCACCCGAAGAGATAGACGGCGACGCAACCACGTCCTGATCGCCCTAGCTGTGGGCATAGCGTTCACCTTGATAGCGGTCTTCGTGCAGCCGTTCACCAGCATCGTCTTCTGGGCGTCTGACCAGCTTTTTCTCCCTACCACACCCAATCCCAACATCACCATTGTCGAGATCGACGATGCGACCCTCAGTGGCCTCAAGTGGTCGGAGTGGCCACGGTCGCTCCACGCGCAGGCGATCGACAACCTGAGCCAGGCCGGTCCACACGTAATCGCCTTCGACGTGTTGTTCGCCGGGGAATCATCAGACGACGCCGAGCTTGCGGAGGCCATGTCCAGGGCAGGCAACGTCGTGCTCCCGGTTGCAGGTGATGTCCCAACAGGGCATTCAAGCGAGGGCATTGTCTACACCGAGTTCATCCACCCTGTGCCCGCCCTGGAACAGGCTGCGGCAGCCATCGGGCACGCCAATGTCGCCTCGGATGGCGACGGTGTGGTACGCCGCATCCCCTTGGTGGCCAGCGACTCGACCGGCTCTGCGTATCCAGCGCTGGTGCTGGCAATCCTCCACGCAGCTTACTATGATTCACCAATCCCCGACGACTACGACGTGGCCGCAGGGAAGCTGCAGTTCGATCACTACACAATGCCTGTGGACAGCAAGCTGCAGATGCGTGTCAACTTCGTTGACAGGCCGGGCCTGGCCTACACCCGCGTCTCCTACGGCGACGTGGTCAGCGGCGAGTTCGATGAAGAGGACGTGAGGAACAGATTCGTGATAGTGGGGATGACGGCGACAGGCCAGCCCGACTCCTGGGTCACCCCCGTGTCCGAGGAGAAGATGTACGGGGTCGAGATATACGCCAACGCCATAGACACGATTCTCGGCCAGCGGTATCTGACGGACGCGAGCCGACTGATGACCGGGCTCATCGTGCTGGGGATGGCAGGCGTTTCGGCACTGCTCCTTCCAGTGGTCCGGCTGCGTTGGGGTGCGCTCATCGCAGTCCTGCTGTTCGGAGGTTACCTCATCGCGGCCTTCTTCGCCTTCGACGGCGGCGTTGTTCTCAACGTACCATACCCGCTCATAGCCCTGCTGCTGGTCTGGGCCACTGCGATCGTCAGCCGGGTAGTCGCCGAGCAGTCCGACAAGCGCCAGATAAGAGACCTGTTCGGGAGGTATGTGTCGCTGCAGGTGGCCGGCGAGATACTCAGCATGGCCAACACGGATCAGCTCAAGCTCGGCGGGGTGAGGCGCGAGACTACTGTGCTGTTCGCCGACATCAGGGGATTCACAACTCTGAGCGAGCAACAGGAGCCCGAATCCGTCGTGAGTATGCTCAACACCTACCTGTCCATGCTCATTGAGAGCATCCTGGCCAACGACGGCATGATAAACAAGTTCGCCGGCGACAGCGTAATGGCGGTGTGGAACGCCCCTCAAGACCAGCCCGATCACGCACTGTTGGCCGTGAAGGCGGCGCTTGAGGGCCAGCGACGAATCCGCGAGGCACAGAAGGATGCGGCAGGAACAGCCGTGCAGTTCGGCATAGGGATCAACACCGGCCCCGCCGTCGCGGGCAACGTCGGCTCCGAGGGGCGCTCAGAGTACACCCTCATCGGTGATACCGTCAACCTGGCCTCGCGCATCTGCGCGAACACGCCGGGGGAAGAAGTGTGGATAGGCAGACAGACGTATGACCTGGTTCGCGAGAGCGTAGACGCTGAGAAACTTGAGCCCCAGCAGTTCAAGGGCAAGGCCGAGGCAGTCGAGGTCTACAAAGTGCTGGGAGTCCGCGACTAGCGAGGCGCGCATGGACGAAGAAGGAATCGGCTATGAGAAGTTCATCAAGGTGTACCACAAGGGCGAGTTGGTATTCGAGGAAAACAGCTCCGGCAGCGAGATGTACATCGTCGCGTCCGGCCGCGTCAAGCTGTATTCGACCTCGGAAAAGGGAAGAAGGACCGTGCTCGCCGTGCTGAAGCCCGGCGAGCACTTCGGCGAGATGGCGCTGGTCGACAGCAGTCCCCGGTCCGCGACAGCCATGGCAACGCAGGACAACACGCGCCTGGTAGCCCTCGACAAACCCAAGTTCCTGTATCTCGTCAGGCAGCAACCCATCTTCGCCTTCACCATAATGGAGACCTTGAGCAAGCGCCTGCGCGAGGCCAACGCCCAGCTGGCGGAGGCCAAGGCCCATCGCCGCTAACCATGTTCAACACACTTACATCCGGAGGCACGAGATGACGACAGCTACGACCGGAATGGAGATCGTGGAGCTCAGACCCAACCTGTACCAGTTGAAAGCAGTGAGACCGGGCAGCCACGTATACGTTATCAAGGGGACCAGCAAGAACGTCCTCATCGACACCAGCATGGCTGCCTTCTTCCCCTATCTCAAGACCTCGCTGCAGCGGCTGGGCCTGAGGCCCAAGGACATCCACTTCATAATCCTCACGCATGAGCACTTCGATCACATAGGGGCGACCATGCTGTTCTACGATACAGCGGTGGTCGCCGCCCACCGGCTTGCAGCCAACAAGATCGAGCTGCAGGACGAGTTCGTGACCATGATCAAGACCTGCACTGCCTCGTGCAGGCCCTTCCGTGCCGACCTGTGGCTGGAGGACGGAAGCATCATAGACCTCGGCGACTACAAGCTCAACGTAGTCCACACACCAGGCCACACGTCAGGATGCATATGTTTGTACGAGCCGAGAGAGAGGATCCTTTTCTCGGGTGACACCGTCTTCGGCGGGGGCACTCTCTCACAGATCGCGTCATCGGGTAGTATCAGCGACTACATGAACTCCCTGCAGCGCCTGGCATCCCTCAGGGTCAAGGAGATGTATCCGGCACACGGCAGGCTGTCCGAAGACCCGGAGGGAGACATACAGAGGGGCCTTCAGCAGGCGTACGACCTGTTCGACGACACGAAGGCCCTCTTCGACGCGCTGTCACACGGGCGCGGAGGGAAGGGAAGAGTGCTGCAGACGATGGGGAAGCTCTACTTCTCGAAGTGACGGCTGAGCCTCACCACCAGCGCCCGCGCTCCTGATAGGTGCTGATAAAGCGTTCAATCGACCGATCGTAGGTCTTCTCGACGTCGGGCGGGAACATGCAGCCCGGCAACTCGCCCGAGCGCCAGTGGTACTCCAGGCACTCACAGCAGATGCCCTTTCTTCTGCACGGTTCATAGGTACAGGGGCAACTCGCTTTGTTCCTCTCGATACTGCATTCCTTCATCCGTCACAGCCTTCAGCGGTTAGTCTTCCTTGGTGTCAGATGTGCCCCTCGTTTCCCCATCCTCCTCAGGACTTATCCACTTCTGTAGCCGTAGGGCTACGAGGACGATGATTGCCACAACTATAGCGGCGAGATAGAGACGAGCCCCGATCGTCAACCCGACCGCTGCGACCGCCCACATCGTAGCCGCTGTGGTCAACCCGACGACACCGCGTCCACCGCGTATGATCGTCCCGGCCCCGAGGAAGCCCATCCCCACGACCACACCCGCTGCTACCCTTGACGGGTCGGCGTTACCCGCGAAGCCATGGATGGAGGCAATCGTGAACAGAGCGGCCCCAACACACACCAATAGGTGGGTACGGAAGCCTGCGGGCTTCTCGGCCCGCTCTCTCTCGTAGCCGATGAGCCCGCCGATCATGGCGGCTATGAGCAGCTGCAGAACGACGTCCAACTCATGCCACGGCGTAAGCTGCCACGTCAGATCCCACGTCTCCAAGATGCCCCCCTTCTCCAAGCAGCTTCGATTACCGCCGCAATTCTGACACGGGTCAGCGCGGCCTGTCAATTGCACCGTACTAAAGTGTCATCGACAGTGGCCGGAAACAATGATATAAATGTCTCAGGGGTACAATGGAGGCGGCGAGAGGGGTCCCCAACATGAAGGGTATGTTCCTCCGAGGAGCATTGATCATCTTCTCCCTGGGTGTTATCACATTCCTGCTGTACTTCGTTCTGGATTTCATTACGAAGTTGTTCAGGCCCGCCTTCAAGCCTTTGGTTGGCTCTGACTACCTTGTGACCATTATGGCCGTCGCGGCCATCATATTCCTGATATGGGCCGTTGGCTTCCTCTTCTCGCCGCAGAATCTCACAGGACGATGGGGACGACTCTGGGGTCGAGTACCGGTTATCAACTGGTTCATGGGGGAAAGAAGGATACCGCAGTCGGTACACGACATGCCGGGTGCGCTCGTCAAGTTCTCCGACGGGAGCTACTACATCGCAGCTCTGATGGGCGAGCAGAAGTTCCGCGACAAGACCGGACAGATGCACAAGATGTACAGGCTCTACTGTCCATCGGCACCCGTACCCTGGAGCGGCCTGCCCCTGATATTCGCAAGGGCCGATCAGGTGATCCTGCTCAAGCTCTCATTCGCCGAGATATACGGCATTACAACCTCGTTTGGCAGAACCACTCCGGAACTCCTCGAGGAGTTGGAGTTCAAGCAGGCGCTTCATCTCGATGAGGTACCGCCGCCCGAGACGAAGGACTAGCCCCCCAGATGCGACGTATCGTTCAGAGTCAGCAGTACTCTCTTCCCCTCTGACACGCCGATCACCGTGAGTGACGCGTTGTCGATCTGCATCCTGCGATAGATGCTGTTCCCCACCCCCAGGGTATAGGCAACGATGAGCCTTATGATGATATCATGGGTCACCACCAGAACCTGCCTCCCGCGATTCGCTGACGTCACAGCCTCGAATGCACGTATAGCCCTTCGAGTAACGTCCGGGAAGCTCTCGCCATTGGGGAATGCGACCTCGGAGGGGTCATCCAACGTCTGCCTCCGGAGTTCCGGCCACCTTTCCCATACCTCATCCTCCTGGAGGCCTTCCCAGTCACCCAGCCTGATCTCGATCAGGTCGTCGAGAAGAAAGGGCTCCAGTCCATGTGGTGCGGCCACTAGGGATGCCGTGGTGGTGGTCCTCCTGAGCGGGCTCGAATAGACTGCCGACACCTGCCAACTCGCGAGCCTCGACGACAGCCGGCGGGCCTGATCGTAGCCAGTCGCGTTGAGATCAACGTCACCCCATCCGGTGAAGAACTTGGCCATGTTGTCATCGGTCTGCCCGTGCCTGATCAAGATTACGCTGGTCATCCTAACCTCTCTAACGCCTTCTCAGAACGGCTCCCAGGGGACGGCTGGCATCAAGATACCGGCCCGGACATCGTAGCAAGCCGCCATTATGCCATAATCAGTGGTACACACCATCCACGAGATGCACGTTTTCTCGGACAAACTCGCCAAACCTATTGACAAGTGTACAATTATCTGCTAGCCTCCTTCGCAGAATCGTAGAGGAAAGGAGGCCCACGATGCAAGCATATTGCATGAAGTGCCGCGCCAAGAAGGAGATCAAGAATCCCAAGCAGATTACGATGAAGAACGGTAAGCCCGCCACACAGGGCGTCTGCCCGACCTGCGGCACAAAGGTCTTCAGAATCGGCAAGGTCTAGCCAGTCGGTATCAGGCTCGAAAGACGATAACTGCGCCCACTCCGAGTTCGGTTCGTCCGTTGATATTGTGGGCGCAGTTCTTGTTTGTCTACCCCCTGCGGCACCCTTGAAATCGTGGTCGGCAGCCATGCCACTCTGCCCGGCTCTCACCTGTCGCTAAGCCTCACCTCGGTAGCCCCAGCACCGCCGTGGCGGGAATCGGCTTGCGCGTAGGACTCCACGAGAGGATGTTTCCCCAGATACCTTCCGACTTCCCTCCGAAGAACGCCGCTCCCTTTCCCGTGCACTATCCACACGCGCCTCAGCCCGGACTGGTAGGCCCGATACAGGTACTCCTCCAGACAGGGGATAGCCTCATCGACGGTCATACGGTGAAGGTCCAACTCCTCACCGGCAGGTCTCATGGCCCGAGCCTCCGCTGAATCTCCTCAGGACCGAGTCCCGCTATAGCCAGGGTCTTGTTGCGGCCACTGTGGCCGCGCACAATCGTGACCGCGCTCTTCCGAATCCCCAGTCTATCGGCGATCAGCTCGACCACGGCCTGATTGGCCCTGCCCTCACGCGGAGGAGCCGGGACTTTCACGTACACGCGGCCATCCAGCCCCATGACGATCTCGCCGCGTTTGGCGTTCGGTTGCACCTTGATGTCGATGGTCGTCATTTCTCCGGCCATTTCGTTTCGCACCCCGGCAATTCTACACCAGGCCGCTGCCACAGGGAAACCGCCCACCGGCGTTTGACCGCGGGGGCGCGCGTTGACACCCCATCGGGCCTCCCTTATGCTAACCACGCGACAACCCCCATATCGTCAAAGGAGCTACTGCATGGACCTGACCGATGCCATACGCCAGCGCAAGAGCATAAGGAGCTTCAGGCCCGACACGGTCGCGCGCCAGATAGTGGAAGAGATGCTGGACATAGCGAGGCGGGCGACATCCCGCGAGAACTCGCAGCCGTGGGAGGTTGCCGTGGTCACCGGCGATGTCCTCGACCGAATCCGAAGGGAGAACGTCGAGGCGCTCGTATCGGGAACCATGCCCAATCCCGACGTGCTCATGAGTCACCTTCAGGGCATCTATCGGCAACGACAGATCGAGGTCGCGGTGCAGATCTTCCAGCTTATGGGCATAGCCAGAGAGGACAAGCAGAAGCGGGCGGAGTGGATGCAGAGGGGATACCGCTACTTCGACGCCCCGGTGGCCATGATCCTGTATGGCGACAGATCGCTGGACGATGTTCACACGCAGTTCGACATCAGCGGCTTCGCCCAGACGATCTGCCTCGCCGCCCTCCACTTCGGGCTGGGCACCTGCGTAGAGATTCAGGGCGTCAGCTACCCGCAGGTATTGAGGAAACACCTTGGCATACCGGAGTCGAAGCGCATCACGATATCGATAGCGCTGGGATACCCGGATTGGGAGTTCCCGGCCAATAGACTGGAGAGCAAGCGCGAGCCTGTGGAGAGCTTCACGACCTGGCACGGCTTCGCCTAGCCGACAGTATCTCAAGGGGGCCGATAGGATATGGAGAAAATTCTGGGCGTAGGTGGCAGTCCCCGCAAGGGAGGCAACTCGGACATACTCCTGCAGCATATACTCCAGGGTGCAAGGGGCACAGGCGCGAGCGTGGAGGAGGTCCAGTTGCGGGATCTCGACTACAAGCCCTGCCAGGGCTGTGAGAGGTGCCGGAAGGACTTGGTCTGCACAGGCGTCCAGGATGAGATGCAGACTTTGTATCCCAAGGTCATCGAATCCAAGGGGCTGGTGCTTGTCTCCCCCACGCATCACTACAACGTGACCGCTTGGATGAAGGCCTTTATCGACCGCCTTTACTGCTTCTATGACTGGACTGACGACAGGCCGAGGTGCTGGTCAAGCCGACTGGCGGGGCAGGGCCGCAAGGCGGTCGTGGCCGCCGTGTGCGAGCAGGCCAACCGTGAGGAGGGCATGGGCTTCACCCTGGAAGCGATGAGCCTGTCGCTTGAGGCCCTGGGCTACGAGGTGATCGGCGAGCTTCCGGTATTCGGCATCTTCGACAAGGGAAAGATCAAAGAGCGCCCGGAGGCCCTGAAGCGGGCCGAGGAGTTGGGGAGGGAGCTGGCCCTGCAGCTGGCAAACCCCAAATAGGATGTGCGGAGCGCCAGGGACGTGGTGATACCTTGTTCTAGCTTATGTCGGAATCTGCGGGCTCAAGGGGCACCACGATCGCCAGGATCAAGTAGACAAGCACACCGGTCGGCCCGAGAAACAACGTGAGGACTGCGATGAGGCGCACGATCGTCGGGTCCAGGTCGAAGTGCTTCGCCAGGCCGCCGCACACGCCCGCCAGCATCCTCTCGTCCCTGCTGCGATAGAGCCTCTTCTCCATGTCATCCTCCACACTTGTCCTTGGCAAAGCATATCACGAACGATCCCGCCGTGCTACTTCCGGGCCAGAGCCACTAGTCTCCCCGCGGCTTGATCGTATGGCCTGCCCTTCAAATCTCCGAACAGGTTCACGGAGCCGAATCCTGCCCCTCGCAGCAGCGAGTCCAGCTCCACGCCCGAGAACAGGTGCAGGTGGAATTCGAACTCGAAGCGCTCGCCATCCTTGACCATGATCCACCTGTTACGCATCGCGCCCCAGCCCGGATCAACACTCCTTTCCTCCAGGAAGAGAACGCCGCCCTCCTCATGCCAGTCCCGTTCCCTGAAGATGCGTGCCACCACCTCCTTGCCCATCATGTCCATGAGCAGCTTGCCACCGCCTCTCAGACAGGCGTAGGCGTTATCCAGTACCCGACTGTCGTCATCCGCACCCTCGAAGTAGCCGAAGGAGGAATAGATGTTCAGAATGGCGTCGAACGCGTCCGGTCGACGGAACTCTCTCATATCCCCTTCCACGAACTCCACCGACAGGCCCTCCGCCCCCGCCCTCTCGCGTGCCTGCGCCAGATAGGCCGGCGTCCGGTCCACGCCGGTAACACGAAACCCTCGGCGTGCCAGCTCCAGCGAGTGTCTTCCCGGCCCGCAGCAGAGATCGAGAACGTCGGCCCCCGGGGGAATATCGAGCAGCCTCACGATGTCTTCCACCTCGGCAGGCGCGGCCGACCAATGCAGCTTTCCGAATATCTTGGGAGCCATCGTCTCCCAGAAGTCATCTCGCTCGTACCAGGCAGTCATTTTGCCCGTCCCGGTCTCAACGGCACGCTCTTGAACTCCTCCACGATACCGATGACAGCCCTCTCCACGGGAATCCTCTCGATGCTGGAGGCCCCGACGAAGCCAAGCGCATCGGTGTACTCATAGAGGTACCTGGTGTCTTCTGGTGTCGCGATCCTGCCGCCGTGTGCAAGGCAGATTATGCTCGGATTAACTTCCCTCGTCGCTTCTATGATCCGCTGTACGCTGATGGCCGCCTCCTCCAGCGGGGCGGCGAGCGAGTCGAACCCCACAAGCCCCCCGGCGGTACCGCCCGTGTGTGGAACCATGCAGTCCACCCCAACCCCCGCCATAGTGCGGGCATCTGCTGGAAAGAACACGTACGCCATGGCGAATACACCCATCTGCCCCGCCACCCGGATCAGCTCCACCTCGCGAGAGAAGCCTATGCCCTGCTCCTCTCTATCCTTGCGCCACTTCTCATCGTCGAAGAAGCCGTACGTGGGGAAATTGATCACCCCCGAGAACCCGGCCTCCACGAAGTTGCTGACGAGCTCGCCCAGGTCCCTGCCAGCGGGCGGCTCGGTCGCATCGATCCCGCATATGATCGGCGTGTCTTCGACTACGCCCTGTATCTCGGCGAGCATTTCCAGTGTCACCGAGTTGGAGTTCTCCACAAACGACGTCTGCAGCCCCCTCATCCTCATCCTGCCCGAGCTGTAGACCATTATCAGGTCGGCCCCGCCGATCTCCGCGCACTTCGCTATGATCCCGGCGCTGCACCCGGCCGCAATGATGGCCCTCCCGGAGTCGATTGTGACCCTGAGTCGCTGAAGTATCTCCTCTCTCGTGAAGCGCCTCACCAAATCAGCTGGCCCCCCCTCTTCGACAGGCGTGAGAAGGTACTTACGACCTCTCTCGCAAACGCCTCGTCGTTGATATGCGCATCGACCTCGAATACCTCGATTTCTGTCTTCACCTTGCTCCTGATTATGTCAATGAATGCCGCATCGGCTGCCGGGTCATGGAAAGGCAGGCCCTCCGCATCGGCCGCTGAGAAACCCCGAGACGGGACCACTACGGCAACCGGCCCTGCCGAGGAGTTGGCCCTGCCGGCGAGAACAGCGGCGGCACTCGCAACTTCAGCTTGTGTGGTGCGTACCAGCACCTTGTCGGGACCATGGGCGTGAACCTTCCTGTCCCTGTACTCCTCGGGCACCTGCTCCTTCGTTCCGGGGAAGATGAACATGTCCAGACCGCCGGGGACGATGACCTGGGGCAGGCCCCTATCGCCGGCAAGCGCGAGCCTCCCGGCGGACATGGCTTCGGGCAGGTGAAATGATATCGGAATCATGACCTCGAACGTCGTCAGGTCGATAACCCCGCTGATCCTGTCCTCCTGGATCAACTCGTCCAGTATCTGCGTCTTGGAATGGAAGACTATGGCCTCAAGGCCCATCGCCTCCAGCAGAGGTCTCATGTTCATAACAGCCTGCGTGGTAACCCCAAGCGCTGTGACACCCACGAGGGGCTTCGCCTGGCCGGGCACCTCGGCCTCCACCATGCCAACGATGGCCCCGGCCGCGCTAGCCAGCACCTGCCTCATGACCGAGTTCAGCCCCATCATGTCGGCGGGGGCCTGCATGATGGTGACATCCTTGGCCCCCACGAACTGAGTCTCGAACCACGTGCCGACCATGAGCTTCGGTACGCCCACCGGCAGGACGCTCATGGCCGACGTAGCTATCGCCGCCCCCGTTGAGCCACCCACAGCGATAATCCCATCCAGCCTGCCCTCCGAGTGCAGCCGCATCACTGTTCTCTGCAGGCCGAGCATCATCACATTGGTTGCCTCAGCCCTGTCAGCGCCGTGTCGCGCGGCATCGACCAGGTCAGCCAGCGACTTCCCCCCGGCCCCAGCGATCTGTGATCGAGTGATGTCGGGCTCGATCTGGGGCTCGCCGAGGACGCCGACATCGATCACGAGCGCTACGTGACCCCTCTCGACGATCCGATCACGAATGAAGGCCGCTTCCTCTCCCTTAGTGTCCAGCGTCGCCGGAAGCACTATCGTCTTGGACACTCCCAGCCTCCGTCATCGATCTCGCTAGATGCGCATCGCCACGCGCCAGGCGGCGTGGATCGCACCCCGCACCTTTCCGGGCTGCACGCAATCTCCGATGCGGTAGACCTCCACACCCCCTCCCGGCACCACAACTTCAAGCCCCTTGTTGGGACTGAAACCGGTAGCCAGCACCACAGTGTCGGCCTCTATCAGCTGTGTATCGC
>CAZGDV010000046.1:0-21816 GCA_964524995.1 uncultured Dehalococcoidia bacterium
CACATTCGACTGCGGTACCCAGGTAGACCTCGAAGCGTGGCAAGGCGAGGGATGTAACTTCGTCGAGTGGATTGGCGTCGATGAGCAGGAGGGCTGGCTCGCCAACGTCCTGCTGGATGGCAACAGGACGGTGACGGCCGTCTGTTCGGTAGCGCCTACACCTACACCTACGCCAACACCACAATGCACCCTGACCGTTGTCTCCGATGGCTGCTGCGAAGTGTATATCGTGGGTGGGGACACGGTTGAACCCAACAGCTCGGCAGAGTTCACATTCGACTGCGGTACCCAGGTAGACCTCGAAGCGTGGCAAGGCGAGGGATGCAACTTCGTCCGCTGGGAAGGGGTTGACGATTCAGAGGGCTCGTCGGCCTACGTCCTGATGGATGGCAACAGGACAGTGACGGCCGTCTGTTCGGTGCCAGTTCCCGACCGGACCCTCGTTGTCTACTCCACGGATTGCGGCAACGTCACCGTGGGTACGTACGGTGAGGTCAACGCATGGAGCCGGGGCGAGTTCACCACGATCCCGGACGGTGAGGAAGTCACGCTGACGTTCTCCCCGGGGGACTGCTGCGACGACGAGGGGTGGCTGATAGCTGAGGGCGCGACCGATCCCATGCAGTTGGACTTCGCCGCTCTGCCGCCGGGACCGCTCGCGATCACCATGGATGGCAACTACACCGTGGTGTCCGCGAGTTCCTACTGCGAGAATTCGATAGACCTGGACAAGTGGACCGAGCTTGAAGGGTGTGTCAACCCGGGTGATCAGTTCGACTACACCATTTACAATTCCATAGGGGAGGTGGGAGTCCCCGTCATGATCCGGGATTGGCTGCCCGCCGAGGTCAGCTACGTATCGTCCTCCCCCGAGGGCGTCTATGACCCGTCCGATCACACCGTCACCTGGGAGTTCAGCGACGAGGAAGTCCCGGAGAGACCGGAAGTCACGGTCGAGGTAAAGTCCGGGGTGTCGGGGGTCACTCTATTCAACCTCAGCGCTGCTCTCATTTGGGGTGAGGGATACGCAGTCGACTGGGCGAGTGACTCTGTGGAGGTCTGTGTGCAGACCTGCGATCTGACTCTTATCTCGGACGGCTGCTGCGGAATCTACGGTATGGAGGTCATATACGTCGAACCTGGCGGGCAGGAGACGTACTATGAGATCCCATGTGGCACGCAGGTATGGCTCTACGCCGACACCTACTACTGCTGCGGGTACGAGCCCACGAGCGTGGAGGGATGCGAGGTAGACATCGAGTGGATAGTTGATGGTTGTCCGGTGGTTGGCTACGACTACATAGAAGTGGTGATGGATGCTGACCACACGGTTACGCTGGTCTGCTCGGTGGAGCCGGAGCCCACGATAACGCCAACTCCAACTCCGACAGTCAAGCCTACGCCTACGCTTGTACCAACGCCTCCGCCTCCACCGCCAGGACCGACAACGCCTCCACCTGCGCCACCGACGGCCACGCCTACACCGACACCTACTCCTGAGCCGACTGAGGCGCCGACCCCGGCTCCCACGCCGACTCCGGCTCCGTTCATACTGTCGATCGACGTGATACAGCCAAGCGACACGATTCAGGTCGGCCAGAGCCAGGCCTACCAGGCGATCGCCAACTACTCCGATGGCAGCACCCAGGATGTTACCGGCCAGGTCGCCTGGAGCTATAACGGAGTCATAGTCGACTTCGACCAGGCTATGGGCACCGGGGTGGGAGTAGGCACGACCGACATCACTGCCGCCCTCGGGGCCATCTCGAGCCAGCCGGTACAGCTGGACGTAGTGGCTCCTGCCGCGACCCTGATGCGGATTGAGGTAATGCCTGAAGAGGCTTCCATCGCTGTCGGGCAGACACAACAGTACACAGCAACTGCATACTACTCTGACGGCACGTCGGCTGATGTTACCGACCAGGCGACATGGGTTGTCGCCGACGGTGACATCGCGACCATCGATGATGCCGGTCTGGCAACCGGTGAGGCCGGCGGAGACACCCAAGTGACAGCCAGTCTTGCCGGCGTGACCAGCGAGCCCGTCGACCTCAGTGTCGTTCCGGGTGTGCCTTGGGGCATGATCGGCGGCATCATTGGCGGCGTGCTGGCTGCCGGGTTCCTCTTCTTCCTCATCGGAGGATGGCGAAGGAGGAAAAAGAAGCAGGAAACCGAGGGAGCGCCTGCTTAGGGCAGCCCGCCCAAGGGGAAATGTAGCGGGATAGCCCGGGAGACAAGCGCAACAAAGGGGACCGTCCACTTGGACGGTCCCCTTTCTCTATGTTCACCATTGGTCGAGAAGATATAGAGGGGGCACTGGGTTAAGCTCGGGGGTCCGTTGAGAAAACTGATGCCGGGTGACTACCTGCCCGTGTAGAGGCTCACGAAGCGTTCGATGCCGAAGACGATTATGGAGAGACTCATCAGAGTCTCCAGCACCAGGATGACCTTGTTGTCTTCGTAGATGAAGACTCCACCATATATCCAGAACAACGCGAAGTGAACCGAGAGAATGATGCCCAGGGCCACGACCAGACTGAACGCTATCATGTTCCTGAGCGTCATCCTTGACTGACCCACCTCTTGGTGATGTGCCGCCGGGCTCTCTAGGCTCGACCGGCTGTCTCTGACGTATTCCACAAACCCAGTATATGTACGCTTACGACCACTCTACAATCACCCAATGGTTTCCATCCCGTCAGAAGATGGTAATACACCATGGGGGTACTGGTGGCTGGAGCAAGCATCCGGGCTACGCTCGTGTGAGTATGTCTGTACGTCTCTGTATAGGTTGGTGGGGCATCGTACAGCAACGTTGAGAGTAAATACGATTCATGCTACAATATGCTTCGGTTGCGAGACCGAAAGGAGGCACGATACATGGTAGGGATCAGGTCATATGGTGCCTATATACCATTGTATAGGCTGGATCGAGCAGAGATAGTCAAAGCATGGCGAAGCCCGTTCCCTGTTCCGGGGGAGAAGGCGGTTGCCAACTACGATGAGGACGCCCTGACGATGGGCTTCGCAGCCGCCTGGGACTGCGTCAGGGGCATCGATCGGAGTGAGATTGATGCCCTCTTCTTCGCTTCGACATCCTCACCATACAAGGAGAAGCAGGCTTCCACAACCATAGCGGGCGCTATGGGTCTTCGGAGAGACATACAGTGTGCCGACTTCGCAGGCTCGTTGAGGGCCGGCACTATCGCATTGAGAGCTGCTGTCGACGCCGTCAAGGCGGGTTCCGCCAGGAACGTCCTGGTGACGGCTTCCGATCTGCGCCTTGCCGGCGCGAACGGACTGAACGAGATGTTCTTCGGCGACGCGGCAGGAGCCCTGCTGATCAGTGAGCAGGCTGTGGCCGCCGAGTTCGCCGGGGCGCACACGGTCTCGGAAGACTTCTTCGACCAGTGGAGATCGAACAAGGATGAATTCGTTCGATCCTATGAAGAGCGGTTCATACGCGAGCGCGGCTACACGCGCATGGTGCCGGAGGCTGTGAACGGTGCTCTGAGCAAGTGTGGGCTCAAGGCGCAGGACGTGGCGCGGTTCGCGTGCTACACCGACGATCCAAGACACATCAACGCAGCCTCCAAGATCATCGGCTTCGACCCTGCGCAGGTTCAAGATACGATGTTCATGAGTGTGGGCAACGCCGGTACGGCGGTGCCCTTGATGGTCGCCGTGGCTGCTCTCGAGGATGCCAAGGCTGGCGACAATGTCATGGTCTGTGGGTACGGCGACGGCTGTGACGCACTGATCTTCAAGGTGAACGATCAGATTGAGAAGGTGAGGGACCATGGCGGGGTCAAGAAGCACCTCGAATCGAAACGAATGATGGCCAACTACGGTCAATACGTGCTTTGGCGCGGCCTCATGTACATGGAGCCCCAGTCGAGGCCGGCGCGGCCGACCGTTTCACTCTCAGCACTGTGGCGGGACCAGGAGTGGGGCCTCGCGCTTCGTGGCGTCAAGTGCACCAACTGTGGCACGCCGCAGTACCCGGTGCAGCGAGTATGCCAGGTATGTCAGGCCGTTGACAAGTACGTGACATACGATTTCGCGGACAGGAGGGCCAAGCTGACAAGCTTCTCGCATGACCATCTTGCTATCACCGAGGTGCCGCCAATAACGCTTTCGGTGGTCGATTTCGATGGCGGCGGCAGACTCACGTGCAACATGACTGACCGCGAACCGGATGAGACCAAAGAGGGAATGGATGTCGAGATGTCATTCAGGTGGATGCACTTCGTTGGTGGTGTGCACAGCTACTGGTGGAAGTGTAAGCCTGTGAGGTTCTAGGACCCCGTGAGTCTGTCAAGGAGGAGAAATGGAGAGCATCAAAGATAAAGTTGCGATAGTGGGGATGGGCTGCACGAAGTTCGGTGAGCTTTGGGACAAGAGCGGCGATGACCTGATAATCGACGCGGCTCTCGAGGCCTATGAGGATGCAGGTATCGAGCAGAAGGACATCCAGGCCGGGTGGGTCGGCACTATGTTCTCTGGCGATACCGGCAGGCTGCTGTCGGAGCCCCTGAAGCTCAACTACATACCGGTTACGCGCGTCGAGAACATGTGCGCCACCGGGTCGGATGCGATGAGGAACGCTGCATACGCTGTTGCCGCCGGCGTCTACGACATCGTGCTTGCGCTTGGCTTTGACAAGCTGAAGGACACCGGTTGGAGCGGGCTCGGCGACGTGCCATTCCCGGGCACGAGCAGGGGCATTATCGGCTCACAGGGCATGAGCGGTCCCAGCGCGTTTGCCCTGCTGGCCACAGCCTACTTCGCGAAGTATGGACTAAGCCCTCAAGAGGGCAAGCGAATGATTGGCATGATCTCCGTAAAGAGCCACAAGAATGGCTCCAAGCACCCCAAGGCGCACCTGCGCCGCGAGGTCACAATCGAGCAGGTGATGAACGCCCCGATCATCGCCTGGCCGCTCGGCCTCTTCGACTGCTGCGGCGTCACCGATGGCGCGGCGGCTGCGATCCTGGTGCGGGCAGAGGACGCCAAGAAGTTCCGTCCTGATCCCGTGCGCATCAAAGCGCTGCAGATCTCGGTAGGCCAGTCGCAGGGCTTCTGCCGCTCCGATTTCGAGTTCACCAGCGTATACGAGACCGTCCATGCCGGCAAGAGAGCGTACGAGGAGGCGGGCATCAAGAACCCTCGTGAGGAGTTGAGCATGGCCCAGGTGCATGACTGCTTCAGCATAACTGAGGCCGTTATCATGGAGGACCTCGAGTTCAGTCCCCGGGGCAAGGTCAAGCAGGACATCGACGCTGGTTTCTTCGAGATGACCGGCGGCCTTCCCGTGCAGACGGATGGCGGTCTCAAATCATTTGGCCATCCGATAGGCGCAAGCGGTTTGAGGATGATGTACGAGTGCTACAAGCAGCTACAGGGGAAGTGCGGTGAGCGGCAGCTTAAGGATCCGAAGCTCGGCCTCACACACAACCTCGGCGGATTCCCGGCGACCTCCACAGTGAGCTGCTGTATCGCGGGTCTCTAGCAGTACAAGACAGAGTCGCCAGTAGAGACGCAGAAGTGTGGCGCTTCCGGAACGGAAGCGCCACACTTCCTACACTACTTTGCAGATCGCTCGTCTACTTGAGCTGAACAGTCTTGGCCAGACCATTCTCCAGTATCTGACTCGCCTCTTCGATCATGTCGTCGATGATCTGCTTGGAGGTCCGCCGCCTGTTGAGCAACCTCGTGGCCTGACTCGCCGGCGTCACGAGTATGTCATCGTACTCCGGCTGGTCTTTGTGCTCGTAGGCGTAGTCGACGATGTCCAGTATGAGCAGATTGTGGAACGGCCACCCTAGCGGCGGCTTCGGACCCTTGTCCCAGTACTCTGTGAGCGGTGTCCTGAGCTGTCGAAGGGTCTTGCCGCTGATCGCCCTCGTTATGACGGCTTCCCTCTCATTGGCCTTGATGACCTTGTCCTTCTGCAACTCGGTGAAGGTGGCCTCTGGCGAGAGGAGGAACATCGATCCACACCAGACTCCCTCCGCTCCCAACGCCAGAGCGGCAACCAGGCCCCTGCCGTCAGCTATACCGCCAGCAGCGCAGACGGGGGTCGGTTTGACGGCGTCCACTATCTGCGGAACAACTGCCATGGTCCCGATATCGCCGGTGTGCCCACCGGCGTCAAACCCTTGCGCTACGATGACGTCTACCTTGTCCTCGACGTGCTTCAGGGCCATCTTGACGTTGGCGCCGATTCCGATCGTCTTGATGCCACGCTGGCGGCACTCATCCATGACCCAGCCCAGCCTGCCCAGGCCGGCTGCCAGGACCGGCACGTTGTTGTCAAGGCAGACCTGTACCAGGGCCTTTGTCCCTTCGGATGTCCACAGCGCGCCACCCCTGTTGGTATGGTAGTCCTCAGGTACATGGAATTTCTCGCGGAGTTCCTTCTCCAGCTCCCAGTAGTCTTCGGGGACGTACTGCATCAGCCCTTCCTTGCTGATGCCCTCCATCTGCTTCAGGCTGTCGGGAAGCAGCAGGTCGATGGCGAAGGGCTTGCTGGTACCCTTTCGGATCTCCCTGATCGCCTCATCCAGGGTATCCGGCTCATAGACGGCTGCGCCGAGCGTACCCAGTCCGCCGGCCTCCGACACGGCGATGACCAGCGGGGGATCGGAGAAGCCGCCCATACCCGCCTGGATTATCGGGTATTCGATCTCGAGTACATCACATATTCTGGTATGGAACTTCCTTCTACCCATTGGCAGTCAACTCTCCTTGCATTTGAAGCTAGCTGAATTAGCCGCGTGATGGCAGCAGCACCGTTGCCGTCCCCGGCGTGGTCACTTGCCCGCTGCCGTTCTCCACGCCGATCTCCAGATCGACGAGATGCTCATCGCCCTCCACGTACTTCTTGACTATCTTCCCCTTGCAAAGCCACGTCTCGCCATCCTGGGGCTCGTCCATGGTCTTCATCTTGCGCGGAAAGTCCAGTCCCCGGTACTGGCAGGAGAACTTCTTCATGAAGCCCTCGTCACCCATCCAATTGGTCACGAGTTGGATCAACCAGGCGTGCTTCAGAAGCCCGTGTACTATGACTCCGTTGGTTCCCTGGCTCATCCCGAACTCGTGCTCGTAATGATGCGGGTTGAAGTCGCCGCTCGCGCCAGCCCATTTCACCAGCATCAAGGAGTGGGCGACTTTCGGCAGCGTCGGTATGTCTTGACCTTCCTGGATGTCTTCCCAGTATATCTGCTCTGTAGCCATTTTCTCCTCCGCTGGGTTAGAGTTTGCGCCCGATGAGAGTCTGAGACGCCTTGGCAACAGTGTCGCCGTTCTGGTTAAGATAGGTCGTCTCGAATTGGGTGATCATCATGTCCTTCTTGCCGGCCTTGGCCTGGATGTCCTTGACTTTCGTGTACGCAATCAGAGTGTCATCGGCGCGCACAGGCAGGAAGAACTCATAGGCCATGCCGCCATCCAGTATTCCCGCGTAGCCGGCATTGATCATGGCTCCCATCAGCCCGATGATGCCCTCCGATTGCGGGATGGACTGCTTCGACCAGCCGAAGAAACCGGGGGGAGCGATGATGCACCCATAGGGTGAGTCAGCGGCGTACTCCTCGTTGTAGTAGAGGGGATTGGGATTGCCCAAGGCGTCAGCGTACCTGCGTATAGAGCCCTTCTCGACTTCCCGTACGTGCGGCGGGTCGATCTTGCCGATGTACTGTGCCAGCTCGTCGGGAACCTTCAGTTCCTCTGCAGCCATTCGATACCTCCTTGATGGATTTGGGGCCAGGATGGGACGAATATCCGATTCGAAGGGGAACTTGCGTGATCCGCAGGGTGCATCTCCAAGGGGCTCATAGCCAAAAAAGCGGATTGCCACCCGAGTCACGCGCAGGCAGACAACCCATACTATGAAACCATATCCGAACGCTTTTGTCAAACTCGGCTGCCTTCACCGAACGCCTGCGACCAGCGAGGGGGATGCTGAGCCAGCCTACTGCGCAGGTAGCAACCGGGGGAGACCGCAAACCTGCGCGGTCTCCCCCGACTCATCACGCACTATCGATGTTCGCTTAGGCTACTTGAGGTCGGGGCAACAACCCGGCCGTCTCCACGATCTCCGGTACGGCCTCTTCCCACTCAATAGCCATGAGGTGTATGCCAGCCACGCCCTTGATCTCTCGCACCTGGTTGATTATGTCAACACATTGCTTGATGCCCTCTTTCTTGACGTCCTCCTTGGGCACCCCTTTGAGGCGCTCGATTATCGGCTCCGGCACGTCCATTCCGGGCACCTTGTTCTGCATATACCGAGCAGCACCTATCGACTTGATCGGCGCGACCCCCGCCAGGATCTTGACCTGCTGGTCCAGGCCTCTGTCTCGAACGCCCTCCATCCACTTGGCGAACTTGTCCACGTTGTAGATGATCTGGGTCTGGATGAAGTCCGCACCCGCGGCCACTTTGTTAGCCAGGCGGAGTACTCTGAACTCGAAGGGGTCGGCAAACGGATTCGCCGCAGCGCCGATGAAGAGCTTGGGCTCGACATCCATTTCATCACCGCACTGGAACTTCTTGTCGTCCCTCATGTCCTTGACGACCTTCACGAACTGGATCGAGTCCAGATCGTAGACGCCCTTGGCCATCGGGTGATTCCCGAAGATCTGGTGGTCGCCCGTGAGACAGAGCATGTTGTTGATGCCGAGCGCGGCGACGCCCAGCACGTCCATCTGGAGTGCGATCCGGTTCCTGTCCCTGCAGGTCATTTGCACTATTGGCTCCAGCCCCATTTCCTTGGCAATAACGCACGACGCCCAGCTGGACATGCGCACCACAGCCGTCTGTCCATCGGTCACATTCACAGCGTCAACGTTGCCCAGAAGGTGCTTTGCCTTCTGCCTGATGACTTCTCCGTTGGCACTTGCAGGGGGCCCCAACTCCCCTGTAACGGCGAAACTGCCGCTATCGAGCACCTTCTCCAGTCTGCTGTTGCTCTTCATCAGCTACCTCTCTAGACTTTGGTTGCTGCGCCAGCCATTAGGCTAACGCTCCAATCCTTCGGTGCCGTGATCTGGCTAAGCTTATCCAAACGGCCCAGCTTCGTCAACCGATCGATTATCTCCTGCCACGCGCACGGGACATCCGGTGAGACCTCGCACTTGCCATCGGCGGAGCCCCCGCACGGACCATTGAGAAGCATCTTGGAGCATCGGGCTATGGGGCAGATCCCGCCTGTGTACTCCAACATGCAGTCCCCGCACTCCATGCATCTCTCGCCTTGCCGCCACTCAGCGTGCCGCCCGCCCATCGACACAGTGTTGCAGCCCGGGTGAACCATTCGGTCGACGACCGACGAAGTCGCCTGCACGCCGACCCCGCAGCACAGGGCCAGAAGCGAGTCTGAGTCCACTATCTTGCCCTCGTGCGCGTTTAACGTGACTCTGACCAGGCTGTCGTTGCACATGAAGTCAATGAGGGACGTGCCCGTGACCGTCTTGCCCGCCTGCTCCAACTGCTCCTTCATCTCCAGGACTTCTTTCTCTCCCCCCGTATGACAACCCTCGGCGCAACCCCTACAGCCTACCACGAATATCTTCTTCTCGCCAGCTGTGTACTCGAGTATCTCTTCGAGCGGTTTCTGCTTGGTCGTCAGCATTTCCACACCTTCGCTTTGTTATTGGCTTTGCCGGAGGACAGACCGATCTCCTCCAGCACAGTCTCGATAAGCCTTGGCATCTTCTCCTGCAGAGCCGGTGAGAGCTCGAGCCCCACCTCGACGCTCGCCGGTTCGATTCCGATGATGACGGTCTGCCCGGGCATGTCGCCCATCAGCTTCATCATGTTGAGGTTGTCCACAATCCCGATTTGATGTACCGACGTGGCTATGCCCGGTTCTGACACGATCTTGTCGGGAGTGAACCGATACACGGTTCCGGGCTCGTAACCGCCCTTGACTGCGTCGATGATGACAAGCTTGCCGGCGCCCTGGACCAGGTGCCCTATGTCTGGGCTGGTTCCGCCCTCGATAAGCTCGATGCTTCCATCAGACAAATCCAGCCGCTCCTGCAGAATACGAACAGCGTGAACGCCGACGCCTTCATCGCTCATTAACTCATTGCCGCTGCCTAATACTACTGTCCTGTCCATCAGAGGCCGTTCTCCAGCTTCCAGGGGACTACGCCACGCGGTACTCACCGAGAGTCCTTCCTTTAGGAGTGATGACGTGTACGGCGCAGGCCAGGCACGGGTCGAAGGAACGGACGATGCGGACGATCTCGAACGGGTTCTGCTCGTCTTTGACCTTCGTTCCTGTGATAGCCTGCTCCAGCGGGCCGGGTTGTCCCTTATCGTCGCGTGGCGACATATTCCATGTGCTCGGCACGACACATTGGTAGTTGGCTATCCTCTTGTCCTTGACCTCGATCCAGTGCCCGAGGGCTCCCCTGGCTGCATCGACGAGGCCCATTCCCGTGGACTCATCAGGTATCTCGTATTCCTGATACACGGGCTCACCCGGCTTCAACTCCAGCAGCCAAGCCGGCATCGTGTCGGCTATGACCTTGCAGCTCACGGCTCGCGCCAGGTGGCGGCCCAGCGTCGAGAACATCACCTCGGGCCCGGCCTTGAACTTGGCCAACGCAGGGTCAACAATCGCCTTCACGTTCTCGTCGCCAGCCAGGTACGTGGCCATGACGCGCGCGAGCGGGCCTACCTCGTACACCTCGCCATTGTACCTCGGCGACTTCACCCACGAGTAAGCGCCTCCCTTGTTCTCGTTCGGCACTGTGTCGCTGTCCAGCGGCTTCCTGCCGCTTGTCGACTCCTCGTACCATGAGTGCTTCACCTGCTCGGCGATACTGCCGGCGTCGAGCGGTTGCAGCTTCAGGTCGGGGCCGACGGCCCCCTGCTTTAGCAGCCTCTTCCTCTTCGTGAGGTCGGGCTCCTTTCCGTCCAGCTCGTAGCTTCCGTAGGACAGGAGATGCTTGCAGCCCACACCTATACCGAAGTAGTCGCTGTATACCTCTGCGGCAGCCACAACGTCGGCCAGATAGACGTTGTCGATGAAGTCGCGCAGCTCGTTGAGACGCCACAGGAACGAGGCGATCTTATCCACGGTGGGGACTTCTGTCACGCCGCCCGGCACAATGGCCATGTTGTGCGGCATCTTGCCGCCGAATATGGCGCACATCTCCTGGGCCTTGCGCCGCATCCTCAAAGCCTCGAGATAGTGCTTCACCAGCTCCTGGTCTACCTCCGCCGGGAATCTGTAGTCACCTTCGTATCGCGGCACGAACGGCCCCAGTTCGCCGCGTTCGATGAATTCCTTGACGGACTTCAATGCGGGGTCGTTGCCTTCATACTTCGCCACCTTGGTGACGTCAACGTAGTCCAGCGCAGTCAAATGGTAGAAATGGAGGATGTGGTCGGCAATGTGTGCCGCCCCCAGTATGAGGTTGCGCATCAGCCTTCCATTGTCTGGTATGGAGCCACCCAGGCCGAACGCGCTATCGAGGCACAGGGTTGCTGCAGTGGAATGGCTCGTCGGGCACACGCCGCAGATACGCTGTGTGATCCGCTGGGCGTCCCTCGGGTCACGGCCCCGGAGAATGATCTCGAAGCCTCGGAAAAGGGTGCCAGAGCTCCTGGCCTCCTTGACCTCACCACCATCGACGACGGCTTCAACCTTCAGATGGCCTTCGATACGAGTGATCGGGTCTATGACGATCTTGCCCATGTTACTGAACCACCTTCTGACCGATATTCGGCAACACCTCGTCCGGTGTCTTCTCGTACATTGGCGATACGAGGTCGGGGAAACCCTCCGACGCGCATCCAATACACAACCCGCCGCACTGCACACACCAGTTCACGCCGTTGTTCCACGTCCTCGTGGCACAGTCCGCGTGGGTGACGGGCCCCTTGCAGCCTAGTTCATACAGGCACCCCGGATCGCTGAGCTTCTTCGCGAACTTCTGCTCGTCATAGTAGGCGCGTCGCGGGCAGTTCTCATGTATCAGCTGGCCATAGAAGGCCTTCGGACGATTCAGCTCGTCGAGGTCGCCAGCCTTGGGCAGGCCTCCGATGAGAACGCTTGCCACGGTGCCCACGAACCAGTCAGGGTGCGGTGGGCACCCAGGTATATTGATCAGAGGGGTCGACACGCCCTTGGACTGGAACAACTGCATGACACTGACACACTGACTTGGATTGGGCTTTGCGGCCGGTATACCGCCGAACGCAGCGCAAGTCCCGAGAGCGATCACCGCAAGAGCATCACGGCCCAGGCTCTCCACCCTGGACGCGAAAGAGACGGGCTTGCCTTGCTTATCCTCACCGAGTGAGCAGTAGGAGGCCGCGTCGCCTCTCGTTGGAATCGCTCCCTCAACGACCAGCACGTAGCCGCCCTTCTTGGTCTGCCACGTTTCCTCCAGGGCCTCGATCACCAGGTCCCCGGCCCCGGCCATCACGGTAGCCTGAAATCTGAGATTGACGTGTTTGCCCGGGATCACTTCATCGACTAGCACGTTCTTGATTGTTGGACTTACCGAGTTGAGAACCGAGACCGAACAACCTGTGCAGGCGGCACCTTGGATCCATATCACAGGGATCTCTTGCGTCTTCTGGCTTGCCATAGTCCCTCCATCTTGTCGGAAGCTCTTTGACCAAATACATATTGTAGCAGACACATCATCCTCTTTCTATAGCAGATATACACAAGGGGGGAGGGGTAGACCCACCCATCCCTGGGTGGGTAGACCTACGAACTATGTGGTGACGGTTCTCTTCACCACAGCATAGACAAGCTGCCAGTTATGTGATAACATTGCACCTTGCTAGCTCATGGAGAGTAGGGACGACGAACCACCAACAGCTGCTATGCCAGGCCCGTTTCCCACAGAGTCAATAAGCCCCCATCCTGCACCTGCTAGGCCGGCGGCTTGACAAAACAATCCCTCTTCCAATGCTATGCGCATTATGTGTAGATGGCCTGTGCCACTGGTGAGAGAGGTACGGCGATGCCGGAGAGAGGTCTGCCTGAGACGATAGTGCCGAGCCCTTCGTTCCGGGAACACGTTCAGGAAAGGTCTGGAGAGAACGTGTGCGCCTGCTATCAATGCGAGAAGTGCACCAACGGGTGCCCCTTGGCGTTCTCGATGGACATCGTCCCCCACAAGGTCATCCGGGCCGTGCAGTTGGGGCTGAAGGAACAGGTCCTGACCAGCGATACCATATGGATATGCGCCTCGTGCGAAACATGCACGACTCGATGTCCCAACGACATAGACATCGCCCACGTGATGGACTGCCTGAGGCAGACAGCACGTAGTGAGGGGACAAAGGCGTCCCAACCCCAGGTTGCGGTCTTCCACGACGCATTCCTGGCGTCCATGAGGCGCTTCGGCAGGGTGCACGAAGGGGAGATGGCCGTCACGTACGCCCTGAAGAGCGGGGGTTTGAAAGGCCTTCTGTCGCTCTCGGGCATGGGCCTGGACATGTTCCGGAAGGGCAAAGTGAAGATGTTGCCACACAGGCCCAACCGCGAAGTGAAAGACATATTCCGCGTCACGGAGAGAAAAGGATAGCCATGGAGGTCTCGATCTATCCGGGTTGCTCTCTCGAAGGGCTGGCGAAGGCGTACGGCGAGTCTATCGAAGCGGCATCGAAGGTCCTGGGGGTCAGCTTCAGGGAGCTGGAGGACTGGACATGCTGCGGGTCTTCCTCCGCTCATGTCACGAACGATGAGCTTGCTGTTGCCCTGGCCGCGAGGAACCTTGCGATCGCCGACCGTACGGGAAGCGATCTCGTGGTGCCCTGTGCAGCGTGCTTCCAGCGGCTCAAAGTCGCAGAGAAGCACCTCAAGGCCGGCAAAGCGGTAGAAGGGGTCCCCCGGTACGACGGCAGGTTCCGTATCAGGACGCTGCCCGATTTCTTCCTGGAGGACGTCGGGGAAGCTGCCCTGCGGGACAAGGTGAAGAAGCCACTGACCGGACTCAGCGTAGCATGCTACTATGGCTGCCTGACCTTGCGCCCTCCGAAGATTACGGACGCGAAGAACCCGGACAACCCGAAGGAAATGGACAGGGTGCTGGCAGCGCTGGGCGCGGATGTCAAGCCCTGGTCCTTCAAGGCGGACTGCTGTGGTGGCAATCTCACTCTAACTCGTCCCGATCTACATATGAAGCTGACTCAGAGGATACTGGACATGGCCGAGGAGGCCGGGGCGGATTGTATCGCAGCGGCGTGTCCGATGTGTCACGAGAATCTGGACTCCAAGCAAGCGGAGATATCGCGGGAGAGTGGCAAGACCTACGCCATGCCCGTATTCTACTTCACCGAGTTGATGGGACTAGCGTTCGGCGAGTTAGATGTCCAGAAGTGGCTGGGAAGGCATACAGTCGATCCGCGGCCGTTTCTGCAAGGGAAAGGACTACTGTAGGAGAGGCGCAGGATCATGGCGGAGAGCCAATCGGAAAGGGTGGCCAAACCTGACAAGGTCGGTGCCGTGATGGTGGTGGGAGGGGGCATATGCGGCATGCAGTCAGCCTTGGACCTGGCCAACTCCGGCTTCAAGGTCTACCTCGTGGAGCAAGAGCCGTCGATAGGCGGTCGGATGGCCCAGCTGGACAAGACCTTCCCCACGAACGACTGTTCTATGTGCATGATATCCCCCAAGCTGATCGAGGTCGGCAAGCACCTCAACATCGAGATCATCACCAACGCGCAGCTCGAATCGCTTGATGGAGAGGAAGGCCGCTTCACGGCGACGGTGAAAGTCAAGCCCCGCTACATCGATGCCGAGAAGTGCACCGGCTGCGGCCTGTGTGCCCAAAGCGAGTACGGGGAAGACGTCCTGAGGTTCAAGGACGGGCAGACGTGGGTGGACAGGATCAGGGTCAACGAGCAGGTGTGCATCCAATGCGGCGAGTGCGCGAACGCATGTCTGCTTGAAAACGAGAGCAGGCAGGCGATCACGGATATCGCTCTGGAGCGGAAAGCCCACCTCCTGGCTCTGCCGGAGCAGAAGACGCCGAACGAAACCCTGATGCACGATATCGCTCGCATGAGTACCGAGGAACGCGGGGAGTTCTGGCGCAGGCACCTGAGCAAGTGCATCAAGTGCTACGGTTGCAGGGAGGTGTGCCCTGTATGCATCTGCGAGGAATGTGAGCTGGAGGACCCGCAGTGGGTCAAGCCGGGCCGCATACCGGCGGACTACCCGCTCTTCCACTTGATCGCGGCCTACCACTTGGCCGACCGGTGTGTCGGATGCGGTGCGTGCCAGGATACCTGTCCCATGGGCATACCGCTTCTGACCATGATGCATCTGGCGCGTATTGACAGGGAAAGGATCTTCGAATACGTGCCGGGCTTGGATGCGGAATGGAAGTCCAAAATCATCGAACGGGCCGACAAACACCCGATAGGGGAAAGGAAGGTAAGGGCATGAACGCAGACGTCGTGCTGACGACTTGCCCTTATTGTGGATGCGGCTGTCAGCTGTTCCTCGAGGTGTTCGATGGCCGTATGACCGGCGTCGTCCCGTGCAGGACCGACCCGATAAGCCGGGGACAGCCATGCATAAAGGGCAGAAACGCGCATGCTTTCGTGGACCATGAGGACCGCCTGCGGACACCCCTGATTCGTGAGGGTGACAAGTTCAGGGAGGCCAGCTGGCAGGAAGCGCTGGCATTGGTCGCGGAGAAGCTCCGCCAGGCCAAGTCGCAGCACGGTCCTGACTCTATCGGCTTCGTTGCCTCGGCGAGGTGCACCAATGAGGACAACTACGTCTTCATGAAGCTCGCCCGAGCCGTGGTGGGAACCAACAATGTTGATCACTGTGCGCGTCTCTGCCACTCGGCCACAGTGGCCGGCCTTGCCGCCAGCTTCGGTAGCGGCGCAATGACCAACTCCATCGTGGAGCTTGAGGATGCCGACTGCATACTCGTCGTCGGCAGCAACACCACCGAACAGCACCCCCTGGTTGCGAGCCGCATCATGGCTGCCAGGGACAGGGGTGCTCACTTGATCCTCGTCGACCCCAGAAACACACCCCTCGCCGAGTTCGCGGACATCCACCTTCGGCTAAGGCCGGGCACGGACATAGCCTTGGCCAATGCATTCATGAATGTCATTATCGCCAACGGTCTCGAAGACTCGACGCTCATCTCGGAGCGCACCGAGGGCTACGACGAAATGCGCGCCAAGGTGGCGGAGTACACGCCCGAGAGGGCCGCGGACATATGTGGTGTCTCAGCCGACGATGTGAAGCGTGCGGCGCTCCTGTACGGCAACGCGAAGCGCGGGAGCATTGTCTATTGCATGGGAATCACGCAGCACACCACCGGCACGGACAACGTCAAGGCCATGGCCAATTTGGCAATGCTCACGGGCAACGTGGGGCGAGAGTCGACGGGCGTCAACCCTCTCCGGGGACAGAACAACGTCCAGGGAGCCTGCGACATGGGGGCACTCCCGGAGGTGCTCACCGGCTATCAGCGCGTCAGCGATGAGGGGGTGAGGGCCAGGTTCGGGGAGGCCTGGGGATGCGATCTCAGCGCGCAGCCAGGCCTGACGTTGACCGAGATGTTCGATGCCGCCCATGAGGGCACGCTCAAGTCCATGTTTGTTATGGGCGAGAACCCGGTACTGAGTGAGCCTGACAGCAACCATGCGCGGGAGGCTCTCGGCAAGCTGGAGTTCCTTGTCGCGCAGGACATATTCCTATCAGAGACCGCGGAGCTGGCCCACGTTGTGCTGCCGGCGGCCTCGTTCGCTGAGAAGGAGGGAACGTTCACGAGCACGGACAGGCGCGTGCTGCGTGTCCGAAAGGCAATCGATCCGGTTGGCGAGAGCAAGCCCGACTGGCTGATCGTCTGTGAGCTGGCGCGGGCGATGGGCAGCCAGGGCTTCAGCTTCAGCAGTGCCTCAGAGATCATGGGTGAGATAGCGACACTGACGCCGAGCTACGGCGGTGTGTCGCACGAGCGGCTTGACAGGGGCGAGACGCCGGCATGGCCCTGCCCGACCGAGGAGCACCCGGGCACCCAGTTCCTGCACAAGGACATGTTCGTTCGTGGCAAGGGCAAATTCTTCCCTGTTGATTACGCGCCCCCGGCCGAGGCCCCAGACGAGCAATTCCCGCTGGTCCTGACAACCGGGCGTGTAATGTTCCAATACCATACCGGCACGATGACGAGGCGGACCCCCGCATTGGAGAGAGAGTCACCCTCCGCTTTCGTCGAGATCAACGCCGAGGATGCGGGCAAGCTGGGCATCTCGGATGGGGACACCGTCTCCGTGAAGTCGAGGCGAGGCCAGATCCAGCTATCCGCCTCGGTGACCGACGGCGTGAAGCCGGGCGTGGTCTTCGTGCCATTCCATTTCGCGGAAGCCGCAGCGAACATCCTGACGCTAGACAGGCGCGATCCCGTGGCAAAGATACCGGAGTTGAAGGTCTGCGCCGTCAGCGTGTCCAAGAAGGTATAGGGCAATGCAGAACGGCATTGATGAAATTCGAGAGCAGGCAGCCCGCGCTCTGCGGGACGGCTGCGACGGCATAGTGGGGCTGCGGGAGAGGTGGGGCAACGTGGGCCCACACCTCTTCACGAGCGTTGACGAGCTCGAAGACCTGGTAATCGAGCCTCGCTTCCAGATGGCCACGTTCATCCGCAGGATTCAGGACAAGTGGCCTCAGAAGAGGCTGGCCGCAGTCGTCAGGGGCTGCGACGTCCGCGCGCTGCGCGAGCTGGAGAAGAGGGGCGTCTTCAACAGAGATGAGCTCCTGACCATAGGGATTGTCTGCAGTCAGGAGCAGGCCGATATCTGCAACTGCGAGAAGCCGAGCTACAACGTCTTCGATTGCACTGGCTGCTGGAAGTGCATGGAGGCCTGTCCCGAGAACGCGATCGAGAGAATCAACGTCTGCCCTGTTGTACTACCCAAGGAGTTCGACGAGGGCCTGGCCTACAGGAAGGCCGTCCACATCCCATTCCCGCAGGCGATTCCTCTCAAGTACACGAGGGACCCTGAGAACTGCCTGAAGATCAACGGGTGTCTGGATTGCAAGGGCTGTTTCGGTATCTGCGGCACCGAGTCCATCCTGCTCCAGGACAGTGAGCAGGTGCGCACCGTCGAAGTGGGATCGGTCATACTCACCCCTGGGTTCGAGCCTTTCGACCCGGCCCTGAAGCCCGAATACGGGCATGGCCGTATGGCCAACGTTGTCACGAGTCTACAGTTCGAACGCATACTATCGGCCTCCGGCCCCTACCAGGGGAAAATTCTGCGGCCTTCGGATGGCCGGCACCCCGTGAAGGTAGCCTGGATCCAGTGCGTCGGCTCACGCGACACGACGTGTGACAGGGACTATTGCTCGTCGGTCTGCTGCATGTACGCCACCAAAGAGGCCATCATAGCCAAGGAGCATGCCAGCGAGATCGAGCCGACCATCTTCTTTAATGACATGAGGGCGTTCGGCAAGGGCTTCGAGCGATACTACGAATCGGCGAAGAGCAAGTTCGGCATAAGATACGTTAGAGGTATCGTGTCGGGCATCAAGGAGCTCCAGCAGACCAAGAACCTGATCATGGAGTACTCGAACGAAGACGGCGGTAGAGCCCAGGAGGAGTTCGACCTGGTGGTGCTGTCGGTGGGCCTGGTCCCGTCGGCCAGCACGCGGGAGCTTGCCCGGTCGCTCGGCGTGAGTGTGGACAGATTCGGGTTCTGCAATACGGACGACTTGATCCCGAACGTCAGCTCGCGAGCCGGGGTCTATGTTGCCGGTGTCTTCGACAGCCCCATGGACATACCCGAGTCGGTGATGCAGGCGAGCAGTGCCGCGTGCTTGGCCTCGCAAGGCATAGCCGGGGCTCGCGGCTCAATGGTGGCTGACAAGGAGTACCCGCCTGAGCTCGATGTGTCCACCGAGGAGCCGCGTATCGGCGTCTTCGTTTGTCACTGCGGAGTCAACATCGGGCGGGTGGTGGACGTGCCCTCGGTCGCGGAGTACGCAAGGTCATTGCCACACGTCGTCTACGCTGAGGACAACCTGTACACCTGTTCGACCGACACGCAGACGAAGATAATGGACGTGATCAAGGAGGAGAGGCTCAACCGGGTGGTCGTCGCCTCCTGCAGCCCCCGGACTCACGAGCCGTTGTTCCAGGACACCATACGTGAGGCTGGTCTGAACAAGTACCTGTTCGAGATGGCGAACATAAGGGACCAGTGCTCTTGGGTACACGGGACTCACCCCACGGAGGCTACCGACAAGGCCAGGGACCTGGTGCGCATGGCAGTCGCCCGCGCGGCTACGCTCGAGGCGCTCCGCGAGTCCCCCTCGCCTATCAAGAGTGGCGCTCTGGTCATCGGGGGCGGCCTGGCCGGCATGACGGCGGCTCTGGGTATCGCCAGGCAGGGGTATGAGACCTATCTGGTTGAGCGTGAGAGCGAGTTGGGCGGCAACCTCCGACACATCCACTACACGATTGAGGGAGGCGACCCGCAGGCCCTCCTGTCCTCCCTGAAAGAGGAGTTGGAGAAGGAGCCTAGGGTCACTGTGTACCTGGGCGCGAAGCTCAAGGAGACCTCCGGGTACGTTGGCAACTATCGGTCCGCCGTCGTCATGGCGGATGGGAGCACGATGGAGTTGGAGCACGCTGTCGTTGTCGTGGCCACCGGAGGAGTCGAATATGGGCCCACGGAGTACCTGGCTGGCCAGTCCGATCACGTGATGACCCAGGTCGAACTCGAGGATAAGATCGCCAAGAACAGCGCTGAAGTCAAAGGGCTGAAATCGGTGGTCATGATCCAGTGTGTCGGATCGCGCGAGGAAAACCACATGTACTGCAGCCGCGTGTGCTGCAGCCAGGCGGTGAAGAACGCGATCAGACTCAAAGACGCCGACCCGCAGACTGAGGTCTACGTTCTGTACCGGGACATCCGGACATACTCGATGAAGGAGCTGAAGTACCGCGAGGCCCGTGAGAAGGGTGTCATCTTTATTCGCTTCGATGCGGACCGGCCTCCGGAGGTTGCCCAGGAGAACGGCCTGCTGAAGGTCAAGGTTCGTGACATGGTCATGGGAACCGACATCCTCCTCACCCCCGACATCCTGGCCTTGAGCGCCGCTATCCGGCCGCAGCCCGATGCCGAGGAGTTCGCGAGCAAGCTGAAGCTCCCGCTGACCCAGGACAAGTTCTTCATGGAGGCGCACATGAAGCTGCGGCCTCTGGACTTTGTGAACGAAGGCATGTTCCTCTGCGGCCTTGCTCATGCGCCCAAGACCATCTCCGAGTCCATCTCGCAAGCCAGGGGTGCCGCATCGCGGGCGATAACCATCCTGTCCAAGCCGTACCTGATGGTGGGGGGGGTCGTGTCCCAGGTCGACGAGGACATGTGCGTGGCCTGCCTGACCTGCGTGCGCTCCTGTCCCTACAATGTCCCGAGGATCAACGAGCGCGGTGCGGCATACATCGAGCCGGCTGCCTGCCAGGGCTGTGGCATATGTGCCAGCGCCTGCCCGCGGAAGGCAATCAAGCTGCGGCACTACTCGGACGAGCAGGTGATTGCCAAGACCGCCGTACTGTGCACGGCCTAGAGGAAAGAGGAAGAGGAAATGGGCGAAGACTTCGAACCGACGGTAGTGGCGTTCTGCTGCCACTATTGTGCCTACTCGGCGGCTGACCTGGCCGGTTCCATGCGCCTCGAGTACCCTCCGAACGTGCGTGTGGTGAAGCTGATGTGCACCGGCAAGGTGGACACTCTGCACCTGCTCAAGGCATTCGAGGCCGGGGCCGATGCTGCCTTCGTTGCCGGGTGAGAGGAAGGCGACTGTCATTTCCTGGAAGGAAATCTGAGAGCCAAGAAGAGGGTGCAGCAGGCCAAGGATCTGCTCGCGGAGGTCGGTATAGAGCCCGAACGAGTAGAGATGTATAATATAGGTGCATCCGATGCACCGCTATTCGCCAGCGCCGTAAACGACATGACGGAGAGGGCACGAAACCTGGGGCCCAGTCCTCTCAAGAAGGACAAGGTGAAATCATGATCGTTGGAGAAAGGAAGCCCTTCGATGAGATACAGAGGAGCCTGGAGGGCTACAAGAAAGTGCTAGTGCTGGGTTGCGGCACTTGCGTCAGCGTGTGCATGGCCGGGGGGGAGAAGGAGGTCGAGTTGCTCGGCAGCCAGTTGAGGATGGCGAGCAACATCAACGGTACGGAGGTAGAGATCGGCGAGGCAACCGTACAACGCCAGTGCGATAAGGAGTACATCGAGCCGGTGCTGGAACAGGCGAAAAGCTATGACGTCGTTGTCTCGATGGCCTGCGGGGCCGGCGTCCAGTTGCTGGCCGACATGCTGTTCCCTCAGCCGGTCATACCGGCACTGAACACTCGCTTCATCGGCATAGCCGAGGATGAGGGTACGTGGTCGGAGCGTTGCCGCGCCTGCGGCAACTGCGTGCTGGGAGAGTACGCCGGCATCTGCCCCGTTGCACGCTGTCCCAAGAGCATCCTCAACGGTCCCTGCGGAGGAAGCCAGGGAGGCAAGTGCGAGACCGACCCCACGCGGGACTGCGCCTGGGCGTTGATCTACGATCGACTGAGCAAGCAGGGCAGGCTGGAGAACCTCGTCAGGGTGGCCGGGCCCAAGAACTTCAAGACGCAGGACTACCCGGCGAAACAGGTCAACGAGGCTTATGTCAAGGCTGAGATGGAGCCTGCTCACGAGAAGTAGCGGGCGCGTGCATGGGGATACCCGACGAGTGTGGAGCGTTGACAGGTTCTCCGCCCCGAGACTATAATAGCCTCGACTATCGCAAGTTCGAAAGGTGGTGCA
>CAZGDV010000047.1:0-21760 GCA_964524995.1 uncultured Dehalococcoidia bacterium
GGGGGATCAAAGCTGCTACGATTTGCTCGCAGGAGGAGCTGGAAGTGATCAGTGATCAACAAGTGACGAATCGACTCGTGGATTATGGCGAACGTCTCTGGCAAGCCCCAGAGAAAGGGCTCAGAGACGGCCCGACCGACAACGAAGCTGCGAATCGCCTCCTGAATGATATCGAGAACCATCCCCATGCCTTTGTGCTCGCGTGCATAATGGACCAGCAGGTTAAGTACCAGAGAGCCTGGTTGATCCCTTACCATTTCCAGAAGGAGCTTGGTGACTTCTCCATGCAGACCTTGAATCAACAGTCGGAGGGAGAAATACGGCGAATAATGGGGGAGGGACCCAAGAAACTTCATCGGTTCACCGATAATATGTCCAAGTACTTCTACGAAGCCGTCGCTCGCATTCGTGGAGAGTACGAAGGTGACGCGTCAAGAATCTGGGCCAATCGCCCACCAAGCGCCACCGTCATATACCGGTTTCTTGAATTCGACGGGGTCGGTCCCAAGATCGCGAGCATGGCGACGAACATCCTCGCCCGTGAACTGAAGGTGGAATTCTCGGACTACTACTCGATCGATGTCTCCGCCGATGTGCACGTGAGGAGAGTATTCAGGCGTCTCGGCCTTACTCCAGAACACGCGACGGTCGAACAGGTCATCTTTCGCGCACGTAGTCTGCATCCCGAATTCCCTGGGGTGATGGATATCGCAGCTTGGGAGATCGGAAAGGGCTCATGCTACCCGCGCGAGCCGCTTTGCGACGACTGCATGATGGCAGACGTGTGCCCGCGTCTCTTGTAGAAGGGGCTTCCGCAAAACCTACAGCCTCGTAACGCGGTCAGCTATCCTTCCGCTACCTTACCATCTGCCACCGAGTGATATCTCTTGAGGGAAATCACCCTAGATACGCCGCGGTGCTCGTGGATTACTATCGTCCTAGTACTTTAGTTCTGGTTGACAATGACGCGAGTAGTGTTATACTCAATCGCGGAGCCGGTTTCTAGTTTGCGCGTCCCAACCTGCAAGGTTCCCCAGAGGATTCCCCAGGCCATGGATGACCAGGCTTGAACCAGGTGATAAAAGTTAGGGAGGTCATCCATGAGCTACGATGACAGGACCCTCGAATGCGTTGAGTGTGGCGCACCCTTTACCTTCACTGCCTCGGAGCAGGAGTTCTTCGCCAGCAAGGGTTTCACCAACGACCCGAAGCGCTGTCCGGCCTGCCGCTCATCGAGGAGAAGTGGCCGCATGGGCGATGGTGGCTATCGGGAACGCAGGCAGATGTACTCAGCGGTTTGTGCAGAGTGCGGCAACGAAGCGCTGATCCCGTTCGAGCCGCGCGATGGCCGGCCGGTCTACTGCTCTGAGTGTTTCGCGAAGCAGAGAAGGTACGCATCCACATAGTGATGGCACCTGACCCCAGTCGGGGTGCCGGGCCGTATGCTTGGGCTTCACCCGGAGTCTGCTGAATGCGGCGCTGATTCCATGTGATCATGCACTTGCTACGTATGACTGTGCCGTAGTGGCGAAAATACCCTCGGTGTCGGTACCATAGTCATCTTGTCCCCAGCTTCGGCATGTCCAAGAATGGATAAGGTATGGACGTGCCGATTCCGGACACCGACCCCAAATCCCAGCAGTTAGTAAGGGTCTTCCAGATATCTTATGCTAACCGCGTGTGGGGCTATGCCCGGGATATGGGTCACCGGGTCGTCAGCGAGCTGTCGAAGGACATCGGGTCGGTCCTGATCTCGGTACACGGCGTGGGCACCGACTCCGTGCTCGAAGCCCACATAGCCGAGAGCCTGGCTGCCAACTGCGGTCTCAAGGCTTATATGTCATTTGAGAGCCGCACAAGTCGCTGGCGCGGATTATCGAGGCTGCAGCCATTTCACGACAGCCCGCTGGGCTTGCACAGCGCGTATGCGGCGTATGAGGCGAGCCTCCTGCTCATGTCGACCGTGGAAGTATGCTCCAGAACACAGGCGGCTCCGGTCCTCGTGGCCCATTCCAGAGGTGCGCTTATCCTGGCGAAGGCGTCGATATTGTGGCGGGGTCTGGCCGCCACCACCCACTTGCAGGACTCCGACCGCCGCGATGAAGTCTGGGCCCAGATCCCCGGCTTCATGGACAGCTGGAAACGACTCGATGCGAGCACCCAGCACCTTCTGCTTGCGGACGCGGAGGCGATAAGCGATACGAGGATCATCGCAGTCACCGCCTGTCCCGCTGTTTCCCCGGACGACCCGGGCTGGACCTCCCTGCAGAGGTGGTCGGAGGGGCGACTGTGGAATCTGTACACCAAGAGGGACTGGTTCCTCTTCTTCGCCGGTAACAGGGAACGAGGCTACATCCCGAGCCTGGGCGAGCGAAACATACGCTTCCATCTCGGGCACGGCAACTTCTCGGGCAATCCGTTGGTGCAGAAGGTAGTGGCCAACCTGCTGGGGCATGGGAACCTCACCCGTGAGACCGTGGATAGGCTCATACACCACTACTTCACCGAGCGGAAGCTGGCCCCGGCAGTCGATCCTGTAGCTAAGGCTCCCTTCCTGCGACTTCGCAGATAGTCGCTCCACGCTTCACGCACCTGTACCGCGCCATGCCGACCCGCTGCGATTGCCATTGTACCGCTTCGCCATTACCATGATGGCATGCTTCAACAGTTTCGTTCGCTGGCAGCCCATGAGAGCGTGAAAGGCTCTGCCGCGTAGTGCTGCCATGAAGCCTCTTCTGATCCGGCAGCGGGGTCGCCCCTTCTTCGGATGGACGGTCGTAGGCCTGTGCCTCGTTGTCGGCATAGCCTTCTTCGGAATCACGTATTCCTTCGGCGTTTTCTTTTCCTCCATACAGTCTGAGTTCGGCCTGTCTCGCGCCTCGACCTCGGGGATTTTCGGTGCCTACATGATGCTGGGCGCTGTGTTTGCGATTGTGGGAGGCTGGGCGTTGGATCGATACGGGCCAAGGTCTGTCCTGGCGGCGATGGGTGTGATCACCGGCGTCAGCCTGTTCCTGACGGGCCGTGTGGAGCACATGTGGCAGCTCTACATAACATACAGCCTTCTGCTCGCGGCCGGCACCGGAGCCACCTACAACGTGATCATGTCCACTGGTTCCAGGTGGTTCGTGAGGCGGCGTGCCACTGCTCTGGCCGTCATCGGAACAGGGGCAGGGCTGGGGACGATCATCATGGCTCCTGTCGCCGCTCACCTGATAGACACGTACGACTGGCGGACGTGCTTCACGGTTCTTGGCGTGGTGGTCTGGGCGGTCGTCTTGCCGGCTTCGCTCTTCCTGAAGAAGGAGCCAGCCGATGTCGGTGCTCAGCCCGACGGGCTGGCTGCCGACGATCATGATGTGGAGGATGCGGGGGAGAGCTCGCCGGCGCAGCAGTACTCGCTGGCACGGGCGCTGCGCACACGGACGTTCTGGCACTTCTTCCTGATCTGGTTCTCGTATTCGTTTTGTCTGCACCTGGTTATCACTCATGTCGTTCCCAGGGCGCAGGACCTCGGCGTCTCGCCGGTGAGGGCGGCGGCCATCGTTAGTCTGATCGGGGCGATGAGCGTCGCCTCACGAGTCGTGGTGGGCATGATGGCCGACCGGCTGGGCCGCACACGGGTGGGGGTCGTGTGCGCGCTGGGACACACCGCTGCGATGCTGTGGCTCATACCGTCCGATCAGGTCTGGATGTTCTACGTCTTCGCTGTGGTATACGGGATTGCCTATGGCGGGATAGACCCCCCCGTCGTGGCGCTGATCGGAGACCATTTCGGTCTCCGCTGGGTGGGCCTTATCATGGGGTGCCTGATCGTGGGGTGGGGTCTTGGGGCGGCGGTCGGGCCCGTGGTCGGCGGCCTGATCTACGATAGTGGGGGCAGCTACAGCTATGCCTTCCTGGCGGGGGCACTTGTCATGGTTGCCGCTGCCTTATTGATCGATCGCCTGAGGGCCCACGGCTAGTGAAGCCTGCGCCGCCGTGCTGCCCAATCGAGCGTGTTTACACTGGGTGGGGTGGATGGGATAATAGCCTGTGGAGGCAGTATGGTTGATCTGAAGGAAGTCGCAGACGGGGTATTCTGGATTGAGCCTACCATAGAAGGCATCAACAACGTTTTCTCGGTATATTTGATCAGGGAGGGGGTTGTGATCGAGCCGGGGCCGACCGCGACCCTGCCTGCTGTGCAGGAAGCCATGCAGCAGCTCGGCATGAAGAACCTGTCCTACATCATTCCCACCCATGTCCATGTGGATCACGCAGGCGGCATGGGCAAGCTGGCTGAACTCCATCCGGAGGCTACCGTGGTAGTGCATCCGCGCGGAGCCAAGCACGCCATCGATCCTGCCAACCTGATCGAGAGCACCAGGTCGGTCTGGGGCGCGAGCTTCCAGGAGAGATTTGGGCCGGTCCTGCCTGTCGCCGAGTCACGCATCAAGGTGCCCGAGGACCACGAAGTGCTGGTGGTTGACGGCAGGGAGCTGGAGTTCGTCTATGCTCCCGGCCATGCGCCCCATCATATGGCGATCTTTGACCGGAAGGTGAAGGGTTTGTTCTGCGGGGAGGCCCTGGGCCTGCCGGGGCGGGGACCGCAGGCGCTGCCACTGCCCGCCGTGGCTCCGCCGAGCTTCGATCAGGACCTGTATCTGGAGACGATGGAGAGCCTTCGGGCGCTTGGAGCGAAGAAGCTGTTCTTCTCGCACGGTGGAGTGGCGGACGACGCGGACAAGGTCATAGCCATGGCCATGGACAATACGCGGGCACTCGGGAAGATGATACTGGAGCACATGCAGGCCGGCGAGCCCTCGGAGACCATCGGCAACAGCATCAGGGAATACGTCGCCCGTCTCTATGGCCAGGAGCTCGATGATACCGATCTCGCGATGACGGTGGGTGGATACGCTATCTACTTCCACAAGAAGGGGCTCGCGTAGCCTCCTAGCCCTTGGGGTACATAGCGCAGTAGTAGTCGACAGTTGCCTTCAGGCCGCTCTCGAAGGTCTCTTGAGGTTCCCAGCCCAGCTCGCCTCTAATCTTCTCGGCGGTTATCGCGTAGCGCCTGTCATGGCCGGGGCGATCGGGTACCGAGGTCAGCAGGGTCTCCGGCTTGCCCAGCATTCGGAGAATGGTCTTGGCCAGCTCGATGTTGGCCCATTCCTGGTCTGCGCCGATGTTGTATATCTCTCCCGGCTTTCCCTTGTGGATCACTGTATCTATCGCCCTGCAGTGATCGAGAACGTGAATCCAGTCGCGCACGTACAGGCCATCGCCGTAGATCGGCACCGGCCGGTCGTTGTAGGCATTCAGGATCACCGTGGGGATGAACTTCTCCGGGTGCTGCCTGGGCCCGTAGTTGTTGCTGCACCGCGTTACTACCACGGGCAGTTCATATGTGCGGAAGTAGGCTCTCGCCAAGAGGTCGGCTGAGGTCTTGCTGGCCGAGTAGGGCGAGTTGGGGCGAAGCTGCGATTCCTCGGTGAAGCTCACCTTGGACTCGAGACCGAGCGCTCCGTATACCTCATCGGTGGAGATCTGGCAGAAGAGCTTGATTCCGTGCTTCAGAGATGCATCGAGCAGGACCTGCGTGCCGAGTATGTTCGTTGTGATGAAGACCTGCGGCTCGAGGATGCTCCTGTCGACATGTGACTCCGCGGCGAAGTTGATGACTACGTCTATGCCCTTCATCAGGCCATCGATGAGGCTACCGTCCTCGATCCTGCCTTGCACGAAGCGATGCCTGGGGTTGTCCATGGCCCTGGCGAGGTTGTCCGGGTTACCGGCGTATGTCAGGGCGTCCACGTCGGTGAGTTCGTAATCCGGGTACTTGTCCAGCATGTAGTGGACAAAGTTGGAGCCTATGAAACCGGCTCCACCAGTCATGAGGATCCTCATGGTGACTCCTGCTTTCTACCCCCGGCCTTCGATGTACTGCTTCAGGGCCTGCCGCCAGGAGGGTATCTCCCTGCCGATCACCTGCGGCAGCGGATAGGGGTCCAACACGCTGTTGGCCGGTCTCTTCGCAGGCCTGGGGAACATGTCTGTCGTTGTCGGCGAGACATCCACGTCCATGCCGGCCATGCGGAAGATCTCCACGGCGAAGTCGTACCAGGTCGTGGGCTCGGAGTTCGTGACGTGGTAGACGCCGTAGCGCCCTGTCACAGCGAGGTCGGCCGCAGCCTCGGCCAGGTCACGGGTCCAGGTCGGGCAGCCTCTCTGGTCGTTGACAACGGAGAGCTGTTTCTTCTGCGAGCCGAGCTGCAGCATTGTCTCGATGAAGTTCCTGCCGTGGTGTCCGAACAGCCATGCCGTGCGGAGCAGGAAGAACCGGGTCAGCAGCCACATCACGTACTGCTCACCGAGGAGCTTGGTGCGGCCGTATGCGGTGGTGGGGTTGGGCTGGTCGTAAATCGTGTATGGGCCCTCCTTGGTGCCGTCGAACACGTAGTCGGTGCTGAAATGGACGAGAGGAACGTCGTGTTCCTGGCATGCCAGACAGAGGTTCTGCACCGCGTACGCGTTTATCCTGAGAGCCAGCTCTTCCTCGGTCTCTGCATCGTCCACGGCAGTGTAGGCGGCACAGTTGATCAGCAGGTCAGGCCTGTGCTTGTTCACCTCTCGTAAGACGATTTCAAGGTCTGTGATATCGAACTCCGCCTCGGGCGGAGCGACGACATCGTGGCCTCGCTGCGTAAAGATGGGAACGAGATCCTTCGCCAGCATGCCCGCGGAGCCGGCCACGAGCACTCTCATCCCATCTTCACCTCCCAGGAGTAGGGGATGGAGGGGTCGTCATAGGGGAGGCGGTATTCATCGGGGTCTTCATACCGGTAGAGTTCGGTCGGGAAGTTGACGATCATGGCCAGCTCCGTGCCTGCGGCTGTGAAGCCGTGGTACACGTTGTTGGGGATCTTCACCAGCGTTGGATTGAGCGTGCCCAGAAAGAACTGGTTAACCATGCCCTTGGTTGGAGAGTCCTCACGGGGGTCGTAGAGGGCCAGCTTGGCCAACCCCGATACACACGTGAAGTGATCGGTCTGCAGCTTGTGGTAGTGCCAGGCCTTGATCACCCCTGGGTAGCATGTCGTCGTGTAGGCCTGGCCGAACTTGTCGAACTCCTCCCAGTCGCTACGGAGCAGCTCCATGAGCCACCCTCTGTCGTCGGGCACGAGGCGCAGTCTCCTAACCTTCACACCATGTATGTAGTCCATGTGAACCCCCTTATAGCTCCAGTCTCGAATCGCAGCCGACAAACAGCCGCAAGGCCTTGAATCTGTCGTTATCCTTCTTCAGCTCGACGCACGTTCCGATCAGGCTGTCGGCCAGCCTGTCTATCTTATATATTCGCCCCTGCTCCAGGACCACAGAATGCTCAACAGAGGAGTCCTCAATGATGGTTCCGGCTCCGATGGACGAGAACGGGCCGATGAATGAGTTGCTGATCTTGCACCCTTTGTCGATTGATACAGGGCCTCTGATGGTGCTCCTCTCTATCCTTGTCCCCGCCTGCACTTCGACTCTGCCTGTGATCTTGCTCGCGTCGTCTATGCTGGCTTCGGGATGCACGTTCCTCTGCAGAAGGCTGTCGAGGACTATGGTGTTGGCCTCGAGCAAGTCGTCCTTCTTGCCCGTATCCAGCCACCAGCCGGTCAGCACGTGGCTCATCACGTTCTTGCCCATGTCCAGGAGCTTCTGAATAGCGTCGGTAATCTCCAACTCCCCGCGCCACGAGGGCTTGATCTGGTCTATGGCCCTGTGTATCTCCGGGGTCAGCAGGTAGACGCCGACAAGGGCAAGATTCGTCTTGGGTTCTTTGGGCTTCTCCACCAGGTTCGTGACGTTGCCCTTTGCGTCGAGCTCGGCCACGCCGAAGAGCCTTGGATCGGGTACCTCCTTGAGCAGGATGAGCGCGTCCGGCTTGTGAATCTCGAACTGGCCCACGAAGTCCTTCACGCCCCCCTCTATGAGGTTGTCACCCAGGAACATGAGGAAGGGTGAGTCTCCGAGGAACTCTCCTGCGGTCTTGACCGCGTGCGCTAGGCCCTTTGGTTCCGTTTGCGGGATGTATGTGACCCGGGCATTCCACCGCGATCCGTCGCCGACCGAGTCCCGAATTGCGGCCCCCGTCTCCGGCGAGATGATGATGCCGATGTCGTCGATACCCGACTCCCTGATCTGATCGAGCACGTAGAACAGGATGGGCTTGTTGGCAACCGGCAGGAGCTGCTTGGGGATCGTGTGAGTTATCGGCTTCAGCCTCGTTCCCGTCCCACCGGCAAGAATCAGGGCCTTCATCGAGACGCTCCTCTGGGTGCTAATTCAAGAGTATCCCGAGTATACCGTATATCCCGGTCTGTGGCAAAGAACGGCATTCGCGTAGGTTCCTTTGGCCGTCTAAGTTATAATATACGTAAGTTGATCTGACTTGAGGGTGAGAATGAGAACGGTGGTGTTCATTCTACTGCTTGGCGTGGTCGTGGGCTTGGCGGCAGGCTGCACGGGGTCGGGCCAGCCTCCTCCGAGCGCCGATTTCAAGGCCTCCGTGACAACTGGCTATGCGCCGGTCGAGCTGCAGTTCACTGACATATCGGTCGGCATAATCGACACGTGGGAGTGGGACTTCGATGGGGATGGTATCGTCGATGACACCGTGCCGAATCCGAGGCATACGTACGAGACGCCGGGCAACTACACGGTGAGCCTGACGGTCGGGGGCCCCGGCGGCAGCAGCTCTGAGACCAAGGAAGACTACATAGTGCTCTCAGGGTATCCATGCAAGGCTGCTTTCATCACCTTGAATCCCGTACCTGTGGAGGGCGGCATCAGGGTGGCCTTCCGTGGGGATCAGTCCACAGGCGCTACGGGCTGGTCATGGGACTTCGGGGATGGCGAGACCAGCGATGAGATGAATCCCATTCACGTCTACACTGGCTATGGGCCTTACACGGTGAGCCTTGTGGTCACCTCTTCGTATTGCGAGGACAGTGTCACCAAGGAGGACTGCGTGCATTACAGGCCCTGTCCTGTAGCTGATTTCCAGGCTGATCGTACCAGCGCCCAGGTTCCGGCACTGATGCAGTTCACCGACTTGTCATCGGGCGAGATCACGAGCTGGGAATGGGACTTCGACGGCGACGGCAAGATCGACAGCAACGAGCAGAACCCCCAGCACACATATGCGGCGGCTGGGCTCTACACGGTGATCCTGGAGGTAACCGGACCTGGTGGGAATGATAGGGAGATCAAGAGCGGATATGTGACCGTGGCCGCCAGTCCGACACCTACGCCTCAGCCGGGCATCTGCATTGCGGACTTCGTAGCCAATCCGACTGTTGGTGAGGGAAGGACGTGGGTTAATTTCACGGATCTCTCGACCGGCAGCATAACGAAGTGGGAGTGGGACTTGGACGGCGATGGCGATGTCGATGCCACGGCACAAAACCCTAGCTACAGATACACAGAGGATGGTGTCTACAGTGTCACGCTCACCGTGACGGGGATGGGCTGTTCAGATAGCGAGACCAAGGTGGCCTACATTCACATCTCCGGGTGTCCTACCTGAGGGGGGTAGGACGAAGCGCCCGTGCGGCGCTAGTGTAAGCGACGGAGCCCAATCGTTTCGTGGAATGGGTTGTTGCCCCGAGAACAAGGGGCTTAGAGCGATGTTCAGATGTCTGCTGGCGATCGGCTTTGTATCAATGCTGGTTGCCTCTCTTGCTGCCTGCAACTCGCTAGGCTCGACGCCGACGAGCCATGTCCATGCTGACTTCGCGAGTGAAATCGTCCCCTACTTCACTGAACGCGTGAAGGTTGTGCAGTTTACAGATATGTCTACTGGGCCTGTCATGGAATGGGAGTGGGACTTGGATGGAGACGGTAGGGTCGATAGTACAAAACAACACCCCCGCAAGCAATATAGCAAGAACGGACTATACACTGTGACATTGACTGTCCGGGGCCCACTGCCCGAGGATGTAGACACTATTACGAAAGACGATTGTATTGAGATAGTCGGCTGCCCGACCTGATAATCGCGTATTCGCACCTGTATGGTGCTACATGTGCGGGCTCCGTCGTTGGGATAGACGAGGCTCCACAGTTACTAGCGGCAAATCTGTCCGAACCGCCTTCTCATCCACAGCACTCCGGTCAAGCCCAGGCAAATGGCCACACCTGCCAGCAATGCCTTGATGGTCACGCTCATTCCCGTTGCGGTAGCGCCGACAGTCACTGCTGGTGTCAGCGCGACTCTCGCGATGGGCTTGAGGGCGGGGTGATCGTCGATGAACTGTGCCATCCCCGGGCTGATTTCGTAGTATACGGAGACGAGACTACGTCCAATGGGGTTGGATTGCAGGCTGGTGTCTCTGTATGATCGCAGGGCCTCCACGTTCGCGTCCATGTAGGACCCGTAGGCCGCTGTAGCCACGAAGCAGCCACCTCCGGACGGGGCAATCGCCGTGGCCACGTTGGAGTAATCCGAGAACGTCTCCTGCGGCCCTAGCGGCCCCTGCGTGTAGTTCCACGCTTTCACCTGGTACCAGCACCGCTTACCTGCCACCACATCGGTATCGGAGTACGTGGTGATATTGGCGCCAACTGCGTCAATCTCGTAGAAGAAACCCAGTGGCCTGTTCTTGCGCCAGATCCTGAATCCGAGTTCGTTGTTTGAGTTGTCCTGCCAGCTCAGATCGATCCGCGGATCGCTGAAGCCTGTGGCCGTGAGATTGGTGGGTGGGTCCGGTGGCCCGTCGGCCAGGATCATCTCAATCGTCACGCTCAGGCCGTCTGACCAGTCGGAGATAACGTCCGTATGTGTCGCGCACCTCGCTCGTGCTCTCACCGTGAAGACGCTGTCGTATGTCCAGAAGTGGTCAGCCGTGGTGGAGGTTGACCAACTCGAGAAGCTCCCGTCGCCCCAGTCGAACTGGTATTCGACCGTGTGCCCCAGGTTGGAGACGGCGCCGCCGGTCGAGTAGGAGAGCACCTGTCCCACCTGGCCTGTCGACGGCCCGGTTGGCGTGTCAGGTGTGCTCACTGTCTCAGGCGGCTCGGGTGGCTCACAGCTGCAGTCGCCGAAGACCACCCCCATGTCGCTGCCGCCGCTGCCGGTGCCGGCGCACGGGCTGCTGCCCTGCAGGGTGTAGTCCGGGTTGAAGAGCGGGTTGGCCGAGATGTTGTTACCGCCGTCTATGGGATTGCCGTCGGTGGCACCCATGGCGTTCTGCCAGATGTCGTTGTAGCTGTAGGTGGCGGTGGCGCCTGAGGTCCAGTAGTAGGTGCGTATGCCGTAGCCGTTGTGGTTCGTGAGTATGTTGTCATCGATATCGGTGACGAAGTCCGAGCCCGTGCTGACACCGTCGTTCAGGTAAATGGCATGGCCTGTCGGGTTGGCAGCGCCGTCCTGGCCGGTATTGGAGTCAACGGTGTTGTGGGCTATGACATAGTTGCCTGCAGCCTGTGGCTTGTAGATACTGATCGAGTTACCGTCCGCCTCGTCGTAACCTCGCTTGCCCCCCTGCCAGGAGTTGTTCACAATAAGGTTGTTGGTAATGGTGTGGGTACCACCGTAATTGTCGTCGATCTTGATACCGTTCGCCGCCGTCGTGCTGTGAATATAGTTGCCGCTGATCGTGATACTCGTCGACTCATACACGAAAAGGGCAGCGTTCTCGCTGTCGCTGCCGTAGATCTCGTTGTTCCTGACCTCGACCGTGTCGCCGTATGAGACGCAGATGCCGTCCTGAGCGGTGTTGTAGGTCTTGTTGCACTTGATCAGGCCGTTGCTGCAGTTCGCTAGTTGGATGGCTTCGTCGCCGGTCGAGTCATGGACTACGCAGTTGGTTACCGCCGTCCCTGTATAGTTACCACTCTGGCGAATGAGGTCGCCGGTGCCGTAGGCTACCTCCAGTCCGTCAACGGTTACGTCGTCGGCATCGATGTAGATGATCCTGTCCAGCGTGCCCCCGCCGCTGAGGACCGGCTTCGTTGCCGAATAGGGATCGGCTGAGGTGAGTGTGAGCGACTTGGTGACGTTCGCCGTGTCGGGGAGGACATACGTGCCGAGCGCGAACTCGATGGTGTCACCCGGATCAGCGCCATCTATGGCCGCCTGGATGTCGTCCCCCGGGCTTACGTAGTGTGTGCTCCCCTGCCCCACCGCGACCGGCGCGAGCATAGCCAGCAGGACCACTACGGCCACTGTAGTCACCAGGGCCTTCGCAATAAGCGCTCTCATCTCTGACCTCCCGCAGGTGAAATCGACGTTACGCCTGGGTTCCCAGGTAATCGAGATATGGTCTGGCCGCCTCAGGGCTGCCGTGAGCGTACGTAGACCAGGATTGGGCTGCTGTGCTCCGCCCACAGGCATACACTGATCGGCGGCGAGCGTGGGGAACAAACGAGCGCTAGGCGCGGGAGGGCTTCATCCTAACATGTAGGCCTGCGACTGTCAATACGAATAACCTCCCGATCTCTGCGGGGTGCCTTTGCACGATTGAGCTTCGAGGTAACTACTGTCGGGTGGGAAAGCGCACCTCAAACGGTTGTGACTTCTCCGTATGCCCCTCCGCATGCGCGACGAGCCGTACGTTGTGCACACCCGCACCTACCCAATCCGGAATGTCGAAGTAGGCTGAGCGCCCCAGATTCCCCCGAATCTTCTCCGGCCCCCAATCAGAGGGTATGGTCCTGCCAAGGACTAGCAGTTCGACATTGTCTACCAACATCTGAGGCGTTGCGGTGATGTCGACTTCCACGTACAGCCGCGAAGGGCTCTCGAACCTCCAATTCAGCTCCCCAACGGTGAACAAGAATGATCGTGACCGCTCTTTCGCGTGGTAGGCCCTGAATTGTGCTACGGACAGTCCCGCTGTTACGATCAGAATCCAACCCCAATCGGGCATGCTGAGGCTATCTGTGACAAAATTGGCCACACTCAATCCTGCGAGCACAACACCGAACACCACATTCCACCATCGGCCGACTAGCACCTGAAGATACTCCTTGAGTGACCTGTTGCTCTTATGCCTAACCATGAGGAAGGCTCTGAACTGAGCCACAGATAGTACCAAAGCAAATGTCAGAATCCATCCCCAGGCAGGCACGCTGAAGCTGTCCACGATCTGGTCGGCAATGGCCAGCCCGATCCCTGCGACAATGGGTATTATTAGCCAGCGTTGGACGATTACCTGTCGAAGATACTCCTTAACTGTCCTGAGCATGAAGCCATTCTAGCACACGTCGGAATCACCCCACCTTTAGCCTCATCGCATTGAACTACTTGAAGCACTGGTCAATTGGCGTGGTAGTGAAGCGTCGAAGGCGGTACCGCGATGACCGCTGTTGTCCCCCGTCTCCTTTGCTGCTACAATTCGCTTATGTCAATGCGAGGGAGAATATCGGATGTTGTCGCTTGAGGAGATGCGCGAGAGGTTCGACCGGTCGCCCTGCGCCGCGAGCATGGGTATGAAGCTCGTGGACCTGTCCGAGGGCTATGCCAGGGTTGAGCTGACACTAAAGGAGGAGTTTCTCAACTGGGAGAACATGATTCATGGCGGAGTCATCGCCACTGTTCTCGACCAGGCCTTCGGCTGCGCCTGCAACACCATGGAGAACATCCACGTTGCGGTGCAGATGAACATCCACTTCCTGATCGCACCCAAGGTAGGGGACACGGTCTACGCAGAGTCGAAGGTGCTGCGGGCAGGCAACAAGATAGGCACCTCCGAGATGGCAGTCTACGATGCCGGTGGCAAGGTGATCGCTCGGGCGACGGGGACAACCGTATCACTGGGAAAGAGATCATAGGCAGGGAGATTCTCGATATTGAGAGTATGAGGTGACTTGAAGTGATCGTCGAGATGACCAAGGGGGCTTCGAAGGAGCAGGTTGACCATGTTGTGGAGCGTGCTCATTCCTTCGGCTTCGAAGTGCAGTTGAACATCGGAACCGAGAAGACGGTTGTCGCGATCCTGGGTAGCGACACGGGCAAGGCCCCCACGGACTCCTTCGCGGTCCTGCCCGGTGTACAGAGCGTCACCCGCGTAATGAGGCCCTATAAGCTGGCCTCCAGGGAGTTTCACCCGCGTGCCAGCAAGATTCAGGTGGACGGGGTCGAGATAGGCGGCCCGCGTTTCGTGGTCATGGCCGGGCCGTGTGCGGTCGAGAGCGAGAAGCAACTCATGGACACGGCCAAGGAAGTCAAGCGGATGGGGGCTGCGGTCGTCAGGGGTGGCGCTTTCAAGCCCCGGACCTCGCCCTTCAGCTTCCAGGGACTGGAGGACGAGGGCCTGAAGCTGCTGGCCAAGGTCAAGAGAGAGTTGGGTATCCCGGTCATTACGGAGGTCGTGGAGATCAAGAGCATAGACTTGGTCGCCAGGCACGCGGACATCCTGCAGGTCGGGGCGCGTAACATGCAGAACTTCGCGCTCCTCAAGGAGCTGAGCAAGGTCAAACACCCTATATTGCTGAAGCGGGGACTCTCCGCGACCGTGACCGAGTGGCTCACCGCCGCGGACTACCTGATGGCCCAGGGGAACAAGCGGATCATACTCTGCGAGCGCGGGATAAGGACTTTCGAGGACACCGTCCGGTTCTCAATGGACATGAGTTCGATACCTGTGATCAAGCACGCGAGCCATCTCCCGGTAATAGTGGACCCGAGCCATGCGGCTGGGCATTACTCCTACGTGCCGGCGCTCGCCAAGGCGGCGGTGGCGGCGGGGGCCGATGGCCTGTTGATAGAGGTGCACCCCCAGCCCGAGGAGGCCCTGGTCGATGGTCTCCAGTCGCTCAACTTCCGCAACTTCGAGAAGCTCATGAAAGAGCTGAGGCCCATCGCCGAGGCTGTGGGCCGGACGCTGTAAGGTTCTCAGTCACCAGATTGGCAGGAGGAGGGGGAGGGGCGCTCGGTGGAGCGCCCTCCTCGCCGTGAGGAGGCCGGAAGATGGCCGTGTCAAAGAAGCTGCAGCAGCAGATGGCGCAGGGTGGTTGGATAAGGAAGATGTTCGAGGAGGGGATAGCCCTCAAGCAGAAGCACGGCGAGAAGAACGTCTTCGACCTGACCCTGGGCAACCCCGTGTTCGAGCCTCCCGAGGCATTCCGGCAGGAGCTGCGCAAGTGGGTCAACGAGCCGAGGCCCGGCCAGCATCGCTACATGCCCAACGCGGGCTACCCGGACACGCGGGCTGCTGTAGCCAAGCATCTCGAGGCTGAAACCGGCCTGCCCTTCACGGCCAACGAGGTAGTGATGACGTGCGGGGCCGCAGGGGCGCTCAACGTGGTGCTCAAAACCGTCCTTGAGGCGGGCGACGAGGTTATCATCTTCTCTCCGTTCTTCGCCGAGTACATCTACTACATCGACAACCACCAGGGCGTCTACAGGGTCGTGCCTGCTGACGACAGGTTCATGCCCGATATCGGGGCGCTCGAAAAGGCTGTCACCGCCAAGACCCGTGCTGTCATAGTCAACTCCCCCAACAACCCCACCGGCGCGGTCTACGGCGCTGAGATGATGAGGGCCATGGGCGAGGTGCTGGCGAAGAAAGAGCGTGAGCACGGCACCGAGGTCTTCCTGGTCAGCGACGACGTCTACCGCAAGCTGGTATACGATGGGGTTGAGTGCCCCTATCCCTTCCAGTATCACACGAGGACGATCATCACCACGTCCCACTCCAAGGACCTCGCACTGCCGGGCGAGCGTATCGGTTACATTGCGGTCAATCCCCGGTACGAAGGGCGCGAGGAGCTGATGAATGGCCTGGTCTTCTGCAACAGGGTCCTCGGCTTCGTGAATGCCCCGGCATTGATGCAGAACGTCATACGGAGCCTTCAAGATGCGTCAGTCGATATTGCGGAGTACGCCAGGAAGCGGGACCTGCTGTACAACGGCCTGGTGGAGATGGGGTACTCTGTAGTCAAGCCTCAGGGCGCTTTCTACATCTTCCCCAAGTCGCCGATCGAGGACGACACGGAGTTCGTGAGGAAGCTGCAGGAGCACCGGGTTCTCGTTGTGCCCGGCAAGGGATTCGGCGCACCGGGCTACTTCAGGGTCTGCTATTGTCTGGAGGACTGGGTTCTCGAAGGTTCACTGCCCGGTTTCAGGGCAATCGCGAAGGAATACGGTCTCTGCTAGACGATACGCTGGCAGCTACCCTTCTGCCCGTCTCTTCAACACCTCGTCAGCCCGCTCCAGATCATCGGTCTTGAGAACGGCAACCGCTCTGTCGGTCTTGGGTTCGATGTAGGCGTAGAAGTATTTGAGATTGACCCCGGCATCGGCCAGCGGCTTGGCGACCGAATCGAGCAGCCCGCCGGGGACGTCGGGGATCTCAGCGCTCACAATCCAGTCGGTGCGGCACGTGAAACCCGCCTTGCGCAGGGCCTCGTGGCCCGCCTCAGGGTCGGACAGAATCATGCGTACGATGCCGAACTCAGCTGTCTCGCTGATCGACAGGGCGCGAATGCTTATCTCTTTCTGTTTCAGGGCCTCGAGGATGGCCACAAGCCGACCGGCCTGGTTCTCCACGAAGACGGAAAGCTGCTCCACTCTCATGGTTTGTACCTCCTTCAGCCCTGTTCTCTTCGAGACGTGCTAGAGTTCGCTTCGATCGACCACCCGCTTGGCCTTGCCCTCGGTCCTCGCTATCGTCCTTGGCTCCACCAGCTTGATCTTGGCGGAGATGCCGAGGACGCTGTCCATCTCCGACCTGAGCTTCCTCTCCAGGCCCTCCATCTTACCCAGCTCGTCTGAGAAGACGTCCTCGGATACCTCGACCCACACCTCCAACTCGTCCGACTTGAACTGGTGTTGCCTGTCCACAACGATCAGATAGTGCGGCTCCACCCCCTCGACCTCAAGAAGCACGCTCTCTATCTGCGACGGGAAGACGTTCACGCCCCTGACGATAAGCATGTCGTCGCTGCGTCCGGTGATCCTGGACATTCGGACGAATGTGCGGCCGCATTCGCATGCCTCCGGGTTGAGGCTGCAGATGTCCCTGGTCCGGAACCTGATGACGGGCTGTGCCTCCTTGGTCAGTGTGGTAATCACAAGCTCGCCCTCGGAGCCGTAGGGAAGCTGTTCGCCCGTAGCCGGGTCGATTATCTCTACCAGGAAGTGGTCTTCCTGGATGTGCATACCGCACTCGTACGGGCACTCGGTCGAGACACCGGGTCCGATAACCTCGGTCAGGCCATAGATGTTGATCGCCTTGATACCGACCCTCGTCTCTATGTCCTTCCTCATCTGCTCGGACCACGGCTCCGCGCCGCAGACGCCGAGCCGCAACTGCGTCTCGCGCAGGTCGACGCCGACGTCGAGCGCGGCCTCTGCCACGATCAGGGCATAAGAGGGTGTACAGGTTATGACTGTGGTCCCGAGGTCCTGCAGAAGGAGTATCTGTCTCTTGGTGTTGCCGCCGCCCGTCGGGATGACCGAGCAACCGACCCTCTCCGCGCCATAGTGGAACCCCAGGCCGCCGGTGAAAAGACCGTACCCGTAGGCGTTCTGCAGCACGTCCTCTTTGGTCACGCCGGCGGTGACGAGGACACGCGCCATGATCTCGGCCCAGGTGTCTATGTCGCCCTTCGTATACGGCGCGATGATGGGCTTGCCGGTCGTGCCGCTGGATGAGTGGATTCTGACGACCTCTGCCTGCGGAACCGCCATCAGGCCAAATGGGTAGTTGTCCCTGAAGTCCACCTTGGCGGTGAAGGGGAGCTTGGCCAGGTCGGAAAGCGACTGTATGTCACCGGGGGCAACCCCTTTCTCCTTGAACGCCTGACGGTAGAAGGGGACCCTTTCGTAAACATACGCCGCCTTCTCCTGTAGACGCTGCAGCTGGAGCTTCTCCAGTTCCTCACGAGACATCTTCTCGTGTTCAGGATCGCGGATCATACCGGCTCCCCCTTCACTGCATCATTGCCTTTGCTTCGTCTCTCGCTTTCAGAAAGGCCTGCACGCTGGACTCCACGAACTTGGCAGGCAGCCTCTCTCGCATGGTGTCGGTCCACGCCTCCGCACTCAGCTCCAGGAAAGCGGACAGGAAGCCGAGCATCGCCATGTTGACGGCTCTGGGATTGCCCACCTCCTGCGCGATTCGGGTGGCCGGGATCAGGTAGATATTGTCGGTGTATTGCCCCAACAGGTCTTTGATCTCGTCCCACGATGGGTACGACGCCGCGCCGCCAATGGCTGAGATAGGGATCACTACCACGTCGGCAACTATGGCTACCCCTCCGGGCCGCAGGTAGGGTGCCCACCGGGCTGCCTCGAGCTCCTCGAATCCCAACAGGTAATCGACCTCGCCCCTCTTGATCATGGGCGAGAAGACGTGTTCTCCCCAGCGAACGTGGCTCACCACGCTGCCGCCCCTCTGCGCCATCCCCAGGGAGTCCGTCTTCTTGACGTCGAACCCGTTGTTCACGCCGATCTCAGCCATGCCGTCGCTGGCAAGTATCACCCCGTGTCCTCCAACTCCCACCATCAGCACATTGACGTCTTTCATCATTCGCTCTCCCTGATGGCTTCCTGAGGGCACACCTGGGCGCAGACTCCGCAGGCAACACATACGCTGCCGTCGATCCGAACCTTATCGTCTTCTGTCTTGATGATGGCGGGACAGCCGAGGTCCAGGCATACCAGACAGCCCCCGCACTCGTCGGGGTCGACGAAGAGGGACTTCTTCCGGTCCTTGACGCGCAGGGAGCATGGGCCGCGCGCTATGATGACGGACGGCTCGTCGCTCGCGACGCAGCGCTTGATCGTGGATTCGAGCGCCTTGACGTCGAAGGCGTCCACCACATTGACGTCCTCGACTCCGATGCCCTTGCACAGGGTCTCCAGCTTCACCTGTCGCGCCGGCTTGCCCGTGGCGGCGATCCCTGTTCCAGGGTGGCCCTGCTGTCCGGTCATCGCGGTCGTCCCGTTGTCCAGGATGATGACCGTGGAGTTCCCCTCGTTGTAGACGATGTCCACGAGACCCGTGATGCCGGAGTGCATGAAGGTGGAGTCGCCGAGCACTGCAACAACCTTGTTGGTGATTCCTGCTTTCTCCATCCCGAGCGCCTGGCCGATGCTGGCCCCCATGCAGGCGCAGGTGTCGAGGGCGGCGAGGGGTGGATAAACCCCCAGCGTGTAGCAGCCGATGTCGCTGGTGACGACTATCTCGTCCTTCTTGAGTGGCCTCTCTTTGGCGTCAGGGGCCTTGAAACCGATCTGTCTCAAGACGTACTCGGTGGCGACGTGCGGGCAACCGGCGCATAGCTGCGGTCGCCTCGCCGGAAGCGCGGGTGGGGGCTTGGTCTCAGCTGCGGGCTTCGCCGGCGCGGGCAGCAGGCCGGCTTTCACGGCTGCCTGTTCCACGATCTCAGGGTTTAGCTCGCCGATGATAGGGATGAAGTCCTTGCCCCGGACCGGAATGCCGAGCTGGCGGACCGCGTCCTCCAGGTACGGGTCCAGCTCCTCGATTACGATTACCTGCTCTACCTGTTCGGCGAAGCGCCGAATGAGGTTCACCGGCAGCGGGTACAAGGTGACCAGCTTGAGATGGGAGGCATCCTTGAAGACCTCCCGCGCATACTGGTAGGCTACCCCACTGGATATCACGCCGAGCTTCTTGTTCCCAGGTATGATCTCGTTCATCGGGAAGCTCTCGACGTAGTCGCACAGCTTGGCTATGCGGTCCTCCATGGCCGTACGCCTGGGTCTCGCGTTCGAAGGGACCATAACCCACTTGGTGGGAGAGCGCAGGAACCCGGGCTGCCGCAGCTCTGGGGGCCTTTCCTTGTCGACCTCCACAACCGTCTTACAGTGCGAGATACGGGTCGTGCCCCGGAGGAGGACAGGGGTGTCATATTCCTCGCTGATCTTGAAAGCCCAGTCCATCAGCTGGTACGCTTCGTTGCTGTCCGTAGGCTCCAGCATCGGGACCTTGGCGAACCTGGCAACGTGACGGTTGTCCTGTTCCCCCTGGGAGCTGTGCTCGCCAGGGTCGTCGCACGATACCACCACCAGCCCGCCGTTGATGCCGGTTGTTGAGGCCGCAAAGAATGGGTCGGCGGCTACATTGAGACCAACGTGCTTCATCGATGCCATGGCCCTCACCCCGCCCATCGCCGCCCCCAGCGCCACCTCCAGCGCCACCTTCTCGTTGACCGACCACTGGGCGTGCACGCCGTCCATACGGGCCATGTTCTCGAGTATCTCGGTGCTGGGTGTGCCCGGATAGGCCGTGGCCACCGCCACGCCCGCGTGATAGGCCCCGAGTGCTATCGCTTCGTTGCCTGACAGAAGCTGCTTCATGACTGCCTAAGCCTCCGGGGCCATTTTAGCACGCTTATGGTAACTCACGCCACACTCTTGCCCAGATACGCCTGCCTCACCCTGTCGTCGCCGAGGAGTTCCTTGGCTGTACCTTCGATCGTGATGCGGCCTCGTTCCATGACGTAGCCCCGGTCGGCGATCTTGAGGGCGGCCGTGGCGTCCTGCTCGACGAGCAGAATAGTCAGCCCTTCCTGTCTCAGGCGTACAAGGAGCCTCAGGATCTCGCGCACCAGGTTTGGCGCAAGCCCGAGGGACGGCTCGTCCAGCAACAGCATTTTGGGTGACGACATGAGGGCGCGGGCAATGGCCAGCATCTGCTGCTCGCCACCGCTGAGGCTTCCTGCGTGCTGTTTCTGTCGCTCCCGCAGTATGGGAAACAGGCGGAATACCGTCTCCAGGTTTTTCTGCACCGTGGGGCGACGCATGAACCAGCCCACGTACCCCAGGGTGCCGAAGCGGGTCTTGGCGCACTCGGTGTAGCTCCCCAGCGTCAGGTTGTCCTTGACCGACATTCCCCCGAAGATACCCCGCCCCTCGGGGACGTAGCCGAGGCCCAGCCTCACACTCTTATGGCTCGGCATGCCTGTGATCCTCTTGTCGTCGAGCCATATATCACCGCCCCTCAAGGACACCACGCCGGTGATCGCATTGAGGAGGGTGCTCTTGCCGGACCCGTTGGTGCCGATGAGAGTCACGATCTCGCCGTCATTCACGACCAGCGAGGCTTCCCGGAGCGCGGTAACACGCCCATATGCTACCGATGCGTTGTCGACCTTCAGCATCAGTCGGTCTCCTCGCCCAGGTAAGCGGCGATTACCTTCTGGTCCTTCTGCACCTGGGCAGCCGTGCCCTCCGCTATCTTGCTGCCGCTGTCGAGCACAATCACCCACTCAGCCAGGCCCATCACCAGCGGCATGTCGTGCTCAACCAGCAGCACCGTTATGCTCATCTCCTGAATGCGCTTGATCAGGTCGCTCAGCTCGCGCTTCTCCAGCGTGTTGAGCCCGGCTCCGGGCTCATCCAGCAGCAGTAACTGTGGCTCTGTGGCCAGGGCGCGGGCGATGGCAAGGAGCTTCTGCTGACCCAGCGGCAGGCTGAGCGCGTTGTGTCTGGCATACTGGCCCAACCCCACTATATTGAGGTACTTCATGGCCCTGAGCTTTATATCTTCCTCCTCGCGCCACGACTTGGGCAGCCGAAGAGCAGCTTCAAGGAACCCATAGCTGCTTCTGGGGTGCTGTCCGGTCATGACGTTCTCCATGGCCGTCATGTTGCCAAAGAGCTGCACGTTCTGAAACGTGCGCACAATGCCCATCTTGGCCCGCTTGTGAGGGGGCGACTTCCTGAGAGGCTTGCCCCTGAAGTGGATCTCGCCCTCAGTAACAGCATAGACCCCTGTGACGAGGTTGAAGAGGGTCGTCTTTCCGGCGCCGTTGG
>CAZGDV010000048.1:0-21698 GCA_964524995.1 uncultured Dehalococcoidia bacterium
TGTTCTGTCTCGACGTTGCCGTGTTCGGTGATTCCGAGGAATATCCCGGTTCTGGCCTTGTTGATTGTCTCCAGCGTCAGTCCTGCATCAGCGAGTGCTTCGTTGGTGCAGTAGATAGCTATCGAGCCCGCACGTGTGCCTCGGCGCAACTCCTTCTTCTTCTGGTACTTGAGCGGGTCGTAGTCGCATATGCCGGATATCATCTCGCCCATGTAGTGCGTGTCTACCGTAGTCACGCCCGACTTACCGGCGAGCAGATTCTGGCGATACTCCGCAAGGTTGTTTCCGTTCGGAGCCGTAAGCCCGACGCCAGTTATAGCTATCCTTCTGTCAGTATTCATGTCTGCAGTTGCCCCTTTGCGGGAATCCGAGGACTACCATTTGACGCCGAGCATTATACAGGAAAGACCGCTTCCAATACCAAGCATTGCGACGTTGTCCCCTGGCTCGAGCGCCTGCTCGTCGAGGGCGATGGCGAGCGTAATCGGCAGAGAGACCGGCCCGACGTTTCCGAGATACTCCACACTGGAGAATCCAGTGGACGGGTCCAGTTTGAGCGTCTCGAAAAGCAATCGTTGATGGACAGCGGTAACCTGGTGGCAGAACACCTTGTTGACGTCTGCGTTATGCCAGTGCACTTCCTTCTTGAGGGCTTTCCACGTATCGCCGGCGAGGTCGAGCCCGTTTCTCAATATCCCCTCCGAGTCCGTCTTCATGAGTGGCCTGGAGTTCTGCTCGAAGAAGAAGGTGTCGCTTGTGATTCGACACAGGCCGTTGTGCTGCGAGGCCGTGCGTATCGTGCCACCGATGACCTTGTGGCCGGAATTCGAGATCGATGAGTGAGTCAACACTGCTGCCACTGCTCCCGAACCGAGCGTCAGCGAAGCCAGTGAGGGTTTGATTCTTTCCCTCGTCATAGTCGGATCATCCAATATGTCCTCGATGGTGCAATCCGTTATGTGCCTGCTGCTCTCGCTGGCAACGACTATGCCGGCCTTGACCTGGCCCAACTCTATCATGTTGGCGAGCGTTACCATGCCATTCACGAAGCCAAGGCACGCGTTGGAGATATCGAAGATGGTGCCGGTTGGCGGCAGCCCCACGAGATCATGCACCAGGAACGCCGTAGCCGGCTCAAGGAAATCGCGGCTCAGCGAGGTGTGGAGAAGGCACTCGATCTCCTCCTTCGGTATACCGGAGTTGGCGATGGCCCGCTCCGCTGCGACCGCGCTCGCCTCGCTCGGGGGCATACCTTCACCCCAGAACCGGCGTTCCCTGATGCCGGTCATCAGCTCCAAGCGGCCATAGGGCAGCCTCAATCGCTCATAGACAGGAGCCAGCCGCTCCTCCAGGCTGAGCGACGTTACCACATGAGGCGGAAGCTGATAGCCGAAGGCCTCAATGCAGACGTTCTTGTATAGCACCCTTCAGCTCCTTGGTCTGCACAGTCCTTGTCGACTGAACGCACGCAGTGTTGGTCGTGCTCACATCCTACACTTCAAGCTTTCGACCGCGACCTGTCTCTGCGTCAGCGCGGTTTGTGGCTCGAGAAGGGCCAGCTTTTCTCACTTGTTCGGTGGATTGGCTTCCCCTCTTGACAGTAGAGTCGGGATATGGAACTTGAGTTTGAGATTGGACCAGCTATTCTGGGAATCCTCCGGGATTAGCCTGTCGGGAACATACTTCGCGATGCCGGCAACGACTGTGGAGAACTTCCTGGAACTGGCGGCTGAGTCCGGCACCAGTTCGTCCGCCGCCGCTATCAGCGACGATAGTACCTTGGGCGGAACACGCTTCCCGAATTCCTCGAAGACGACATCGATAGTCTTGGATGACACATGCTTGTCAAGCACGTTCATTGAGAACAACAGCACTCTGTCCGGGACGTAGCGGTCAACTATCTTGACCTGGAGTAGAATCAGACGCTCCGAGAGGAACCACAAGGGGGACTCGAAGCGATAGCTCTTCCTGATCAGCCTCAGACCGCGGGGCAAGAGAAACCGAATCGGTGCCTCAAGCGTGGATACTCTCTGCTCAGACGACATAGAATCCCCCTCACAAGGGAATACCCCCAATGTACAGGCCAGCAGTAACTAAAAACTATCACATTGCTGGGGCCATTTGTCAAGAGTCATCGAGTTAACTATCCTTTACATTTCCTACCTACCTCAGTGCGGGCAACTGTGGTTAGCAATTCCGTTGAGGGTTCGGTCAGGTTCACGCCGAGACTACGGGCCCAGTTCACGCAAGTCGTCTCCGCATTGCGCCTATGTTGCGCGTAGTCTCTGATGTAGGCAGGGTCTGTCATACACTGTGTTCTCGGTGTCGCAATAGGTCGTACGGCAGCGAGTTCGCTACTTGAATGAGAAGTCCTTTGCGTCGAACTCCGCTGACCGGTATCGATCCCACCTGGGGAACAGCTCGTGGTACAGGCCGAGTCTGATGCCGATCATTTTGAGCAATCTGATGGCGAGCATCCTCATCCGTCTTGGCCTGCTCAGGAGGGCCTTGGTCGTCGCAAGCATCGTGGTGGTCAGGGATGGTGGGCATCCCTTGATTCTGGTCGCCTTCCCCAGACCCCTGTTGACCCCGATCGCGCAGTCCCCGTAGAGAACAGTTCGGGCGTCGTTCTCCTGAGCCTCGAGTTCGAGCCCGTAGTAGAATGCTGCACCGCCGAAGTCCACCCCCGGATTATCTTTGGCCAGCATGGACAGAGTCAGAGCCAGCGTGGCACCGCATGCCGAGCACAGCGTCTGCCCCGGTGGTGGGGCGGACAGGCCGGTGACCCCCGCCGGCATCAGCAGCTCCTCCTGCGGGTGGAATCGCCATTCCAGGTTCTCCTTGACCGACTCGATTTCCTCCCCGCGTATGTCTATCGCACCGATGTCGAACGAACGGCCGTGGCGCTCCGCGAACTGGCGGAGGTATTCGACCTGGGATGGGTCGATGCCGAGTACAGTCGAACCTACGACATCACACTCGAAGACATCAGGGCTCGCGATGATAAGGTCCTTCCTGTGTGCTACACCGGCGAGTGCCTCCGGTCCCCTCTCCAGCATGTATATGCCGTCCACTATGGCCAGATCGGTCCTGATGGTCTCGTTGAGGTAGGCGATGGAGATGTCAAGGCGATTGGAGCGGTGGAACTTCTTCTTGGAGTCCTTGCTCAGGCAACCCTTCAGGTTCTTGAAGCCGAGAGATACCATGGTCTGGAAGTGGGTCTTGAGGGTGGGGACGTTGATGAGGAAGTCTGTCTCCAGAGCCGGACTGGCGACGCGGGCCTTGAGGCCGCCGAGGTCCACCTCTTGCGATGGGTGTTCGTTGAAGTCGATGAGCCTGACTCCATGCTTCCTGGCTACTCTGTCGATGCCGGTGCCCTTGAAGCCGTGTTTCGTGTAAGGGTCCAACTCATCGAATATGCCAATGATCGCGCCTTCGCCTATGGAGATGTCGGTGCAGCCGTGCTCCTTCAGAAGCCGGACGATCATGTCCAGCATGGTCGAAGTGGTCACCATGCCATAGGGAGGAGTGATTGCATGGCGGAAACAGTTGTTGGGCTTGATCAGCACTTTGTCCGCCGGTTTCAGCTTCTCGAAGCCGCCACACAGATCGATTGCCTTGCGGACAGAGTCGAGCGAGCCATTGTATTTGACGATCGAAACCGTCATGCGGCCTCCGGCTCGGTCTTATAGTCCCTTATCTCGTCCACCAGCATGCGCAGGAACTCCTGGGCCTTCTCATCCGAGAACAGGGCATTCCTGTAGGTCAGGGAAACATTCATTTTCCTGTTATAGAGGTTAACACAGACACACAGCCCCATGGGAGTCACCACGGGCGCTGAGCCGGTGAAGTTGACTATCCTCGCGTCTCCGAGATTGGTGAGGGCCGCCTCTTCCGAGTTGGGCTTCGGCCATATGACGCCCACGTTGGTCACTATGATGCTGTTCACATAGATGCGACTGACAATGAGCAATCTGCATACCAGCCTCATTATGGACAGCGGGAACTGTGAGCAGAGGTAGAAGTAATATATCAGTGAGAATGCGGTCCTGTTCTTGGCGGCTTCCCTGGTGTCCGCGTTTACCTTCTGCAGTAGCCGGACCGGGTCCTGTCTGTCCCTTGGCGAAGTTGACGGTGATATCCAGGCGGCCTGATTCGAGACTACGTTGCGGTATCCTTTGGGTCGCATATTCACGGGGGCCATGATGAATATCCTCTGGCTGCGTCTCCCGTGCTTGCGGTTCCATCTCTCAACCGTCCTATAGCAGGCAGCCAGGATGATGTCGTTCAGCATCACGTCAACGGACTTGGCCTTGGACTCGATGGAATCGAGTTCCTCAGTGGAGATGGTCTCAAAGCAGTAGTGCAGCCTCCTTGAAGACCCCGTCCTGTCGTGGTGCACCCTGGTAGGTGGTGCCATCGCATCGATGACGAACCGCTTGAACAGGGCTGAGGCCATCCTCAGATAATAGCCGCCGACTCTGCTGCGTTGGCTGTTCGCGAACTCAACCAGTTCGTCACCCTTGCGAGTAATACGTATCTCCTGGGATTCGAGGCTTGCCTGGGCGGTACCGTTGTTATACAGCTCGACTACGGTCTTCACGAAGAGCGTCGCGCGCACCCCATCGGTTGATGAGTGGTGGAAGCTGAAGACCAGCAGTGACTCGCGCCCGTTGCGTCGAAGCAGAAATACCCTCAGCGGAGAGACCTCCCTCGGGTCCATGGGCTGGTTCATCCAGTCGAACAGTTGGCTATTGTGGTCAACCTCTCCGTCTCCAGAAAGGTCCTGGACCGTCAGAACGCCGTCTCTGGAGCCATCCTGAATCTCCCGGCTGGTCCTCAGGCCGTTCGATCGGATGAGTGTCCTCATGACTGGATAGATCTCCTGCGCTTGTGCTACAGCCGAGCCCAGCCTTTCGGAATCAATCTTTCCTTCAAGGCATAGCATGGCGTGGATGATCATGGGCTCGTTGGCCCGGTCCATCGCCAGAAGACACTTGTCGACACAGTTCAGTGGCAGTTGTCTGTTGCTCATTCAATCCCTCGCTGGGGCCGAACTCGTATTCGCGATCCCGTTCAACCTTCCCTCACAGCCCCCGGTTAGTGCTGCCCGCACGAATGCCTTGAGCGTCATACAGAGACAATCGCATACCGCGCGGGGAGGAGCTGGATGACACCGGTGTGGAGAATCGGTGTCTGTGGAAGGCCCGATGGTCCCGTCGGTGCGAATGACGCTGCTCGGCTGCTCCGTCAGGTGTTGAGCCTGAACGGCGGGTAGCGGTCGGTGGTCAATATTATAGCGTAAACGCCGACGCGAAGGAACCACCGAAACACACCGACTGCGTAGTTGAACAGTGATGTGGGGTATCGGCCGGTGACGAGGATGGCGAACCATGCCGCAACGACGGCAATAACAAGCACTGCGCCCAGGAACAGCAGGGTTACCCAATGAGGAAGGGCCAGGAGCCACTTGACCATCGGCAGCCAGCGGCTCAACTCCGCCTTGGCGTCCGGGTAGGGTATCTCCAGATGAACGGACTGGTCTTCGTCAACAGACGGGAACTGGTCGGTGATGAGCGTCAGATAGGCGTAGATGCGCGCCAATAGCTTCGTCTGGTTGAGGTTCCAATCGAACCACCATCGGGGGTACTTGTGCCTGACGAGAAGCATCACTGCCGTCGGAAGCGCGATGAATCCGGCCAGCAGGAACTCGTATCTCCATTCGGCTGTCGCCCAAACGAGGGTGACTGCCGCGACGAAGACAAGGACAATCTGGTCGACGAGTATGACGAAGAAGGCGACTGTCGGAGCCGTCAGGAGAATCCTGAAGAAGGTGGTTAGCCTGTTGAGCTTCCTGTCTGGATACTCGACTGAGAACAGTAGTGGGTACGGACCTGGCTGTGCTATCTGGAGGCCTCCACAAGCTGAGTCTCGGTACGCCAGTGCCGGGTTGTCCAAGGATTATACCATCTCAGACTGTCTGGAGGGCTTCGCTTTCGTCGACGCTCGGCTCCAGGTCCAGGCACGACGTCCTGAACTCCAGCGGCAATTCCTCCTTCGTGTGGCTGTATTTCTCGATCCACATCTTCGCCGACTCTCGATTCCATTTATAGGCGATACCGGTGCCTATGAGGCTTCTAGAGTCCACCAGCGTCTTCAGAGCCCGGCGTACGGACATGACGCGTGAGCCTGTGTCCTTGTACATTCGGGTCAGCCCTTCCATCAGTTCGTCAGGTGTCATGTGACTAGGCTTGTAGAGGACCTCGGTGAAGTCGTAGTGGGTCCAATCGTCGGGGAAGTTCGTCCGGAGCAGCCTGCCCTCCTGCTTCAGGGTGTTGAACAGCCGGGTCCCCGGCAGAGGTGTGAGTACAGTGAACTGGGAGGCATCGACGCCTGCATCGAGGACGAATTCCGTTGTCTTGTCGAAGACGTCCTTGGTGTCGCCATCGCTCCCCAGTACGAAGGCCCCGGCTATGGCGATCCCATGGTCGTGGATGCGCTCGACGCCCTCCTTGTATCGCGCAACTCCAATCTTCAGGTTCCGCACCTTGTTCATGGCCTGCAGCGCTTCCTCGCTTACCGATTCGAAGCCGATGGCGAGACCGGAGCATCCCGATTTCTTGGCCCACCTCAACACGTCGTCGCTGTAAGCGATGTCGATCCCGACCTGTGAGAACCATCGCTTCTTCAACCCGCGATCTATCATGCCCTTGAAGAGGTTGATAGCCCTCTCCTCACCCTTCTTGCCATAGCCGAGGATTGTGTTGTCCGTAAAGAAGATGTTCTTGCTCGCTATGCTCTCCAGGTCGTCCAGTACCTCGCGGACAGACCTCGGCCGGTATTTCCGTCCGTTGAAGGCCGTAACGGAGCAGAACTCACAGTCATTGGGGCAGCCCCTTGCCGTCTCAATGCTGGCCAGGTCGAGCGCGTACTTGTGCCTCAGCAGGTCACGTCGTGGCAGGGGCAGGTTGTCCAACGGCCTGTGCTCGCCTTTGTAGAAGCTCTTCAGCTCACCCTTCTCGAAGTCCCTCAGCACGTCTGCCCAGACCGACTCGGCCTCACCCATTACCACGCAGTCTGTGTAACTGATGGCCTCATCAGGCAACATCGAGGCGTGGATGCCGCCCATCACCGTTGTGACGCCTTTCTGCCTGTACTGCTCGGATATGGCGTAGGCCCTGGTAGCGGTCGGCGTCATGGAGGTGATGCCGACTACATCGGCGTCTTCGTATGTCAGGCTCTCGAGGGTCTCGTCGACTATCTTGACGTCCCAGCCCTCCGGCGTCAGAGCAGCTAGCGTGGCGAGGTTGGTCGGCGGGTACCGCATTACCGAAACGGCTGATTCGTTCCAGAACTCCTGGTGCTCTACCTGTTGAACCGGGTTTACGATTAGCAGCTTCTTCGGCATTGCTGTTACCTCCGTGCCTCAGTAGTGGACGCGCCCGCCGGAGACCCCCCGCACAGGTCTGGGGTCGTAGAATCACTACGCTATCTGGCTGACCGCGAGTTCAGGTACGGGCTGCGCCTTGCCCAATGGGTAGCTGAGTACTTCGCTAACGTATAGATCAAGGAATCTCTCTATCTTCTCTCTGGAGAACATGGCCGGTCGGTAGGCCGCCGAGACCGTGAACCTCTTGCCGTAGCTGCCGAGGCAGAGGCTGATCCCCATCGGGGAGACGACCGAGGTTGACCCGGCGAGGTTGACTATGCGTGCATCTCCCAGGCCTGTCACGGCGGGCTCATCCGAGCCGACCTTCAACCATGTAGGTCCCAGATTGGTAAGGAGTATGCTGTCTACGTAAGTGCGCGAGACCATCAGGAACCTGCACATGCCCCGCATAGCGAACAGCGGGAATCGGGCACAGGAGCAGAAGAAGTAGACCAGCGAGAAGGCCATGCGATTGTGTGTGGCGTCGACGGCATCGGCTCTAACCTTTCGCAGAAGCTGCACGGGGTCGGCGCGGTCCTCTGGCCACGTCGACAGCGAGAGCCACGAGGCCTGGTTGGACACGATGTTGCGGAACCCCTTTGGGCTGAGATTAACCGGGGCCATGATGCGTATCTTGTTGCTGGGTTTGCCGTGCAGCCTGTTCCATTTCTCCACGGTCCTGTGGAGCGAAGCCAGCAGTATGTCGTTGAGCTCCACACGAGCTGCGGTCGCTCTGGACACCAGTTCGTCCAACTCCGATGGCACGATAGCTCGTGAGCAGTGGGCCAGGTCCTTCGACTTGCTGTTCCTGTCATGGAACACCCGCGTAGGCGGAGGCCAGGCATCGGTCACGAACCTGTGGAAGAGATAGCTGACCATCTTCCGCTTGTACTTCTCCACCCGCGCCGTCTGCGACTTGGCGAACTCGAGGAGCTCGTCCTTGTCGGAGTACATCCTCGGGTCATCCAGTACCTCGGGCGGCTCGCTCATGTCGCCGTTGTAGCTCTCTGTGACGGTCCTGACGAAGAGCAGGGCGCGCAGGCCGTCGAGCGCCGAATGGTTGAAGGTGAAGGCCAGGAATGACTCCAAAGGGTTCTTCTTCACGAGGTGGACTCTGAAAGGGAACTCTTTCCGTACGTCGATGCGCTGGCTCAGGATTTGGGCAAAGCACTCGTTATAGGTAGGACTGCCGGCTTGAGTCAGGTCCTTGGTGATCAGGGCGTCGGGCTCTATCTCCTCCTGGACCTCACGGAAGGCCCTCAGGCCCTTCCTGCGCAGCAGCGTCCGCATACGGGGATGGATCATCTGGGCGTGTCGGATGGCTTGGTTCAGCCTTACCGGATCGACCTCGCCCTCCAGGTCCAGGATGGCATACGTAGTGACGGGCTCGTCGATTCCGTCCAAAGCTAGGAGGCACTTGTCAACGCAGTTGAGGGGTATCTCTATGCCCGTGCCCTTCATAATCTCTGAAGCATTGCGCTCGAGTCTGAAGGCAGCGAGGCGGTTCTGTTATGGCGTTCGCCCTTCGCAGTACGGCGTGACCCTGTGTTCACCCTTGTGTCGGCACGAGTCACGGCAGAAACAAGGCCAAGTAGTCCTCTAGAGGAGTTTGGAGCGATAATCTATCACGATTCAACTTCGTTGTCAATAGGTGCGGCTTCGTCGGGTTTTGTGGGGATGCTATTGGAGTCTAGCTGGTTGCTCCCGACCCGTAGCTTAGTATCTCCCTAACGTACATGTCCAGGAAGGATCGGGCTTTCTCCTTCGAGAACATCCCCGGTCGGTAGGTCAGCGAGATGTTCAGATGCCGGTTGTAGATGCCCACGGAGATACTCAGTCCCATTGGCGTTACGACGGGCGCGGAGCCAACAGCGTTGACTATTCGAGCGCTCCCTATGTGCGTGATGGCTGGTTCGTCCGTGCCCGGCTGAGGCCAGGTCAGGCCCAGGTTCGTAATAAGAATCGTGTCGACATAGGTTCTCGTGACCATGAGGAAGATGCACATCCACCTCATTACGAATAGAGGGAACCGCGAGCAGAAGTAGAAGAAGTAGACAAGCGAGAACGGTATTCTATCTCTTATGGCCATGACGGAATGTTCGCGTACCCTCTTGAGAAGCTTCTCGGGGTCGGCCCGCTCCTCCGGCGTGGTCGTGATGGACAGCCAGGACGCCTGATTGGATACGATACTCCTGAACCCCTTGGGGCTTATGTTGACGGGCGCCATTATGCGTACACGGTTGACGGGCCTCCCGTGTTCCCGGTTCCAGTCATCGACGACACGATAGCAGGCCGCCAGAAGCAGATCATTCAGCTCCACGCCCGCCGTTCGGGCGTTCGACTCCACCAGGCCGAGCTTCTGGGGGTCTAGTGTCTCGTATACCAGGCTGAGTTCCTTCGAGCGCCCCGATCTATCGTGGTAGGCTCGCGTTGGGGGCCTGAAGAAGTCGATGACGAAGCGGCGGAGGATGCTGGAGAGCATCTTCCGATAGTACTGTTCTACCTTTGACCTCTGGCTGTGAGCAAACGCGAGCAACTCATCTCCTTGTCGGGACATGCGGACCTTGGCCAGCGATGGAGGCACCTCAGGGAGACTATCGTTGTAGCTCTCAATGATTGTCCTGACGAAGAGGACGGCTCTAAGGCCGTCGGTGGCGGTATGGTGGAAGGTGAAGACGAGGGTTGTCGCGTTGGACCTCTCTCTCAGAAACAGCACACGTACCGGCAGCTGTCGTGTCGGATCGAGGCGGCGATTGAGCCACTCGGTGATGCAGGCCTCCCGCTCGGTCTCATCCGCGTCCGGGAGATCACGGACGGTCAGCACCTCTCCCTGTATGTCGCTTACCTCTCGGCAGGTCCTGAATAGCCTCGTGCGCACGATGGTCTTCATGACCGGGTGGGCTTCCTGGGCGAACAGTATTGCCTTCGTCAGCTTGGCGGGATCGACATCGCCGTCCAGGAGGACTACGGCGTGGATGAGCATCGGCTCGTTGATGCTGTCGAGGGCCACGAGGCACTTGTCAACGCAATTCAGCGGAATGCGCTCATTGCGTGTATTGGCAACGTGTTGTGACATTGGTTGTGACGGAGTGTTCACTGGCTGGGGATGTGTCGGACGGGGGGTGGCGTGGGGCTGCTGTTGCTGTGATCCGAACCATCGTTTTAGTTGTTTCACCGTCGAGAGATAGGCGACAACTGTCGCCTCAGGGGGAGGATTCGACTCTCCTTTTCGTCGCCTGAGCTATCTCCTCTGACACGGCCTTGCCGCCCCGGCGGGCCAGCGGAGCCAGCAGCCCGGAGACCTCACCGCCTATCGTGACCCTCGTCTTGCCGTTCAGCGGCTCGAACCTGTAGAACCGGGTCAGGTTCGTGCCGAGAGCCCTGCCCGTCATCACCGCGATTCTCTCCGGTTCGAACTCGGTGACTGTCATAAGCAGGTTGACCGTTAGCCTGCTCACCTTGGCTGTTACCAGCAGTTGGGACCCTGTGGTGAGCGGCCCTTCTGTGACGCGTTCTATCTTCTTGATAGAGGGCATCCACTGTGGCCACTGCTCGAGCTCGTCGACAAGCTCCCACACCTTGCCCACAGGTGCCTCGATCTCAACCGTTGCGCTGAACTGCATGGCTTGCCTTCGCACTAGGGCTGGAGTGTACTGCCGATGATAATCACGGGGTCGGCTGCTGTCAAGTTGGCTGCTTCGATCTGCGTCCGTCTGTCCAAATCGTCGTTGGGCGGCGGCATCGGGCCTGGCACGTATGATGCCACAATCGTTGACGTCGTTCTAGGGGGTTGCCGACGTCGCTCGCGAGCAAGACTATTTTCCCCCCTTGTCTAGGACGGTTAGGTGATTGGCGCGTATGACGCCCCATGATACTTTTTGAGCGTATTAGACACAGAGGGAGTATGCCTGCGAAACGAAGAGATGGGTTGACACCAGAGACAAGTGGAAGCATTCCCTCTGGGAATGCATTCCCATACTGGCCCGAAGTGTGGAACATTGACTATGCGCCAACGGATTATCAGACCACTGCGCGGGCTGTGTGCCTTTGCAGGAGCGATATGTGTAAACGGGATGAGCATGAGGTCATGAGCCGGTCTGATAGGTAGGCGGACGACACGGACAATCCAACTGAGGAGGAGCGGCGATGGCTTCCAAGGGAACCGACAAGTCCAGAAAGACCAAGAAGAAAGCGGTGGAGAGCAAGGTGTCCAGAGAGGCAAGTGTGAGTTCCCATAGTGCCGAGGCGGAACTGGCGGATTGCCAGGCCGAGGTGGAAAGGGTGAAAGGCGAGGCACGAAGCGCAATGGCAGACGCGCAGTGCAAACTTGACCTCTTGAACAGCCTTCCGACGCCGGTAATTGGCATAGATCGGGAGTGCAGTGTCTACTACGTGAACACCGCTGGTGCTGAGTTAGTCGGCATGCCTGTAGCCCAGGTGCAGGGCAGGAAGTGCTTCGACCTGTTCAGAACCCCACACTGCAACACTGACGACTGCCGGGTTTCGAAGGCGATGAAAGAGGATGGCTGCTTCACAGCTGATACTGTAGCTAGACTGTCGTCCGGCGATCTTCCGATTCGCTACACCGGCGCGCCAGTTAAGGACGAGGAGGGCAACATCGTTGGCGGCCTTGAATGGGTGCTCGACATTAGTGGAGAACTCCAAGCCACGGATGGAATCCTGGGGTTGTTGGAAGGTGCAGTCTCCGGGGTGCTCGACAACAGGGCCGACCTCAGCAAGTGTGATGGCAACTTCCGGAGGATTGCCTCGGGCATCAATGATTTGCTCGACGCAGTCTCTGCGCTAACGACAGAGGCTGGCGTTGTTCTAGACAGAGTCGCTAAGAACGACCTGACTTTAAGGGTCATGGGTGACTACCTGGGTGATTACGCACACATCAAGAATGCTGTCAACGGCGCAATTGATAATCTGATCGCCCTGATTGGGCAAATCAAGAACAACGCTGACTTCTTCAGTGAGGCCAGTTGGCAGGTTCTAAGCGCCTCGGAGCAGGCTAGCCGGGCAACTGAGAGCATCGCCAGCGCTTGCCAGCAAGTAGCTATGGGTGTAGAGGAGCAGGCGAAGAGCGTCCAAGCCACGAGCACCTCCATGGACCAGCTCTCTGGAGCTATCGAGCAAATAGCTGTGGGGTCTCACGAACAGGGAAAAGGCCTGCAGCAGGCCATGGAGTTAGTGAGACAGGTATCCTTCGCCTTGAGCCAAGTCGCGAGCAACTCCCAAGCGGTCACCGAGCGCTCGAGACAGGCCGGTGAGGCAGCCCAAGGTGGTGCCGAGACCGTCCGGAAGACTATCGACGGCATGCAAAGAATCATGACATCGATGAGCGATGTTTCTGCGAAAGTGACTGATCTCGGACAGCGGTCCGGTGAGATTGGCAAGATCGTAGCCACGATTGACGATATCGCTGCGCAGACCAATCTGCTGGCCTTAAACGCCGCGATCGAGGCAGCCAGGGCTGGAGAGCAGGGCCGTGGCTTCGCCGTGGTCGCTGACGAGGTGAGGAAACTGGCGGAGCGATCTTCGATAGCCACCAAGGAGATCGCGGACTTGATTGCAGGCATTCAGAGGGGAGTCGACGAGGCGATGAGGGCCATGGAGGGGGGCAATGTCCAGGTCCACTCCGGCAACGCGCTCGCTGAGGAGGCTGTTGACGCACTTCAGATGATTGTCGCCGCTGCCAGCGACATCAGCTCGCAGATCGAGCAGATATCGGCGGCTTCCGAAGAGCTTGATTCTTCCAGCGCCGAGATGGTCAACGCGATGGATGGGGTGACTGCCATCGTCGAGGAGAACACATCTGCAACGGAGGAAATGGCAGCAGGCAGCACGGAGGTGGCGAGGTCGCTAGAGTCTGTGACAGGCATTTCCGAGGAAAACAATGCTGCGATACAGGAGATCTCTGCGTCCGCCCAGGAGATAAGCGCACAGGTACAGGAGGTCGTGGCAGCATCCGTCTCCCTATCCCAGATAGCGCGGGAACTGCAGGAGTCCATGGCTACATTCAAGTTCAACAGTGATAGCAACGTAGGCGATGGAGCTTTGACGAGCTAGACAGCTCTAGCTGTTTCATTCTCGGCCTGGTGTGGCTTGACATCCAGCACGCGCTGAAGAGGCTGTGCGGATGGAGGTAAGGCGAAGATGTCAGAGAACGAGTCGGCACAGGAAGAGCGACAGCTGGTAGTCTTTCATCTGGCGGACGAGATCTACGGCGTCGACATAAGCGCCATTGATGGGATCATCCGGATGCAGACGATCACTAAGGTGCCGCGGACTCTCGACTTCGTGGAGGGTGTGATCAACCTCAGGGGTGACGTAATCCCCGTAGTGGACATGAGGAAAAGGTTCAGCTTAAGGGTGACGGAGGTGACGAAGGACAGCCGGATTATCGTGGCCGACATCTGCGGTCGCAAGATCGGCATGATAGTAGACGCTGTAACTGAGGTACTGCGGGTCGCAGCCGACGCCATCGAGCCGCCATCTTCGGTGATCGCTGCCACATCGCTGGCGTGTCTAACAGGCATCGCGAGGCTCGAAGGTCGGCTGATTGTTGTTCTAGACCTCGAGTGCTTGTTCAACGACAGCGGAGGGAAATCGACCTCCGGCAGTCAGCATGAGGAAGAGCCCCAAGCACAGACGGAGACAGTGGCTGCAACCCAATCGGCGTCTCTGACTGAGGTGCAAGCAGTCCCGGCATCAGCGCCGAAGAGAACCACCGCCAAATCCAAGAAGAGCAGGTAGCTGGAGGCAATACTCAACAGGGATGTGGACTGGCATATGGAACTGGCCCCTGACATAACTGCGGATGACCTGAAGGTATTCCTCGAGGAGGTGGACGAGCAGCTGCAGCTGCTGGACGAGGACATCATCAGGCTGGAGAAGGAGGACGACAACGGGGCGCTGCTGCAGGAGATATTTCGTGCCGCGCACACCCTGAAGGGCTCTTCGGCGATGGTGGGACACAGCCGGATGTCGGAGCTGGCCCACGCGATGGAGAGCGTACTGGACAGGGTGAGGAAAGGCGCGCTGTCCCCGGACAGTGGGGTGATCGATGCCCTTCTCCACAGCCTGGACGGCCTGAGGGTCCTGAAGGAAGAGCTGACGTCGTCCGGTGAAGGGGAGTACGACATATCCACCATGGTGGCCGAGCTCGAGGCGTCCATGGTGGGAGAGAGCAGCTCTGCCGGGAGCCAGCGTCTGGAGGAGAAGGGTGGTTCTCTGGTTCTGGACGAAGACGGCAAAGAGAGGCTTAACACGGCAGTGTCGGCGGGCCAGCATGCCTTTGAGGTACATGTTGATCTGGAGAAGGATAGTCCGTGGACGGCTGTACGGTGTTTCCAAATATTGACTGATCTGTCGCAGGTAGGGGAGGTCATACAGTCGACACCGACGATGGAGGAGATAGAGGAGGAGAAGGTAGGGAGCACGCTGGAGCTTGTTGTCTCCAGCCTTCAATCCGAGGAGCATCTTGTGGACGCCGTCCAGTCGATACCCGAGATTCAGGGCGTGACCGTTGGCGACTACCACGCTCAGGAGACTAGACAGATGAAGGTGCAGGCGGGCTCGCCGGCACGGAGATCAAGTCTGGGAGAGGGACAGACCTCACAGGCGCGTCAGTATCAGACGGTGAGGATAGATGTAGATCGGCTCGACGGCATTATGAACATGATCGGGGAGCTGGTTATAGCGACGTCGAGAATAGTGCAGATCGGCAAGAGCCTGGAGCTGAAGTATCGTGAGGAGGACATGGTCCACGAGCTGAGCAGATCGTCGTCGCAGACGGCGAAGGTGGTGAACGAGCTTCAGGAAGACATCATGCGAGTCAGGATGCTGCCTGTGGGAACTGTGTTCAGCGGGTTCCCCCGGATGATCAGGGACCTGGCGCAGAAGTCGAAGAAGAAGGTCGACTTCATAATGGAGGGGCAGGAGACGGGGATAGACCGGACGGTAATCGAACATATACGCGATCCGCTGGTGCATCTGCTGAGGAATGCAGTAGACCACGGCATAGAGACGTCGAAGCGACGTACTCGGTTGGGTAAGCCAGACACCGCAACGATATGGCTTTCGGCATGTCATGAGGAGAGCCATGTGGTAATCACTGTGGAGGACGATGGTGGCGGGATAGACGCCAACCTGGTCAGGGAATCGGCGGTGAGGAAGGGATTCATCTCGGCTGAGGAGGCATCCAGGCTAAGCGATGAAGAGGCGGTTGATCTGATATTCGGGTCTGGCTTGTCGACGAAGGAACAGGCGACTGATGTATCGGGTCGCGGCGTTGGGTTGGATATAGTCAGGAAGAACATAGGGGCGCTGAATGGGTATGTCACTGTGGAGACGAAGGTGGGAGCGGGCACCAAGTTCACGCTGAGGCTGCCGCTGACCCTGGCGACGCTGGACAGCCTGCTCATCACGTGCGGCAACGCGCTGTATGCGATACCGGTGGTGAACGTATGGGAGACGGTGAGGATAACGCCGAAGGACATACACAGGGTTGGTGATAGAGAGGTCATCCGGCTGAGGGGTAGCGTGCTGCTGTTGCTGAGGCTGGGCGAGTTCTTTGGCCTGGGGATGGGGGAGCAGGGATCCGAGGGTGGGCTGATGAACATAGTTGTAGTGCGTGCCGGGGACAAGCAGGTGGGAATAGCGGTGGAAACGCTGGTTGGCAAGCAGGAGATCGTGGTGAAGTCGCTGGACGACAATCTGGGGAAGGTGGTGGGCATAGCGGGGGCGAGCATACTGGGAGATGGGCAAGTGGCGCTGATAATAGACGTACCGAGCCTGATCAAATCGGTAGTACAGGGGGCGCGCAGTTGAGGTTGATGGATACGGACAACAGGAGGTGAGAGTTGGCGGAGCAGAAGATAGCGATGAACGAGATAGAGCAACTGGCATGGGCCGGTCTGGTGAGCAGGGGGATAGGGAACTCGATATCGGGCCTGTCGCAGATGGTGGGGCAGGAGATCAAGGCCACAGCCCTGAGACCGACGGTGGTGAACATACGGGAAGTGCCCAGCATCATCGGGGGGGCAGAGACGGTGGCGGTGGGGATATACCTTAGGGTGATGGGTGCGGCGACGGGACACATGCTGCTGGTATACCAGCCGAAGGCGGCGTTCGAGCTGCTGGACATGCTGATGGGATCTGATCCCGGGACGACGCAGGGTCTTGGCGAGATGGAGGAGTCCGCGCTGGGCGAAATGGGGAACATAATGGGGTCGTTCTTTCTCAATTCGCTGGCAGACGCGACGGGGATGAGCTTCTACCCTACGCCGCCAGCGGTGATGATGGACATGGCGGGTGCGGTGCTGGACGTGGCGTTGGCGGAGGTCATGATGGAGACGGATGAGGCCTGCATAGTGGAGGCGACGTTTGGCACGCAGGACAAGCAGGTGTCGGGGACGTTTCTGGTGATACCGAGTCCCGCTCTGCTGGGGGCGCTGACCCAGCACTGGAGCAACTGATGGCGGTGCAGACGCAAGACGGGACGATGGTGGTGGGTCTCGGGGAGTTGAAGGTCTCCAAGGAGCCGTCGACGGTTCTGATGTGCCTCGGCCTCGGCTCCTGCGTATGCGTAGCGTGCTACGATCCGGTGGCGAAGGTTGGTGGTATGGCCCATGTGGTGCTGCCGAACAGCAATGGCAGGGCGTTGAGCCCGAATCCGAAGTATGCGGACATGGCGGTGCCGATGCTGTTTGAGGAGCTGCAGAAGAACGGAGCCCTCAAGACGCGTATGGTGATTAGACTGGCCGGTGGGGCGGAGTTGTCGAAGGCACCCGGGCTGGACAACGCATTCAAGATAGGAGAGAAGAACCAGGAAGCGGTGAAGTTGGCGCTCTCGAAGGAGGGCGTGAAGGTGAAGGCGGAGGAGCTGGGTGGAGGCAAGGGGCGTACGGTGAGGATGTACGTAGACACGGGCAGGGTCGTGGTTACTACAGCGGGAAGCGAGAGCAAGGAGCTATAGGGGGGACAGGTTATGGCGAAGATAATGGTGGTAGACGATGCCGCTTTCATGAGGATGAAGTGCGCGAAGCTGCTTGCGGAGAATGGCTACGAGGTGTTGGAGGCGGAGACAGGAGCGCAGGCGGTGGAGAAATATCAGTCAGATAAGCCGGATGGGGTGCTGCTGGACATCACCATGCCCGATATGGATGGGCTGGCGGCGCTGAAGGAGATGAAGCGCATCAACCCGGACGCGAGGGTGGCGATGGTGACAGCGATGGGGCAGCAGCGCATAGTGATGGAGGCTCTGAAGTCGGGTGCGAGCGATTTCGTGGTCAAGCCGTTTGATGCGGCGCGGGTTCTGTCGGCGGTGAAGAAGCTGCTTGGGTAGGCATGTGGTTTCGTGCCGGAGGAGGCGGACATGGGCGAAAAGATAAAGGTGCTGATAGTCGACGACTCGGCGTTTGCCCGCTCGGCGATAGCGTCGAAGCTGGGTACGGACTCCGTCGTAGAGGTAGTGGGACAGGCGAAGGACGGGCTTGACGCGATAGAGAAGACGAAGGAACTGAGGCCTGACGTGGTCACTCTGGATGTGGTGATGCCGAGGATGGACGGGCTGGCGGCGCTGGAGCGGATCATGCACGAGTGCCCCACGCCGGTGGTGATGCTGAGCGCGCTGACGGGGAAGGGGGCCGACGCCACGATCAAGGCGTTGGAGCTGGGGGCGGTGGACTTCTTTCTGAAGCCGTCGATAGCGAGTCCTGTGGGGCGGGACGAGTCGACGGAGGAGCTGGTCAGGAAGATCAGGGTGGCTTCTCAGGTGAAGGTATCCACCAGGAGGAGAGACACCAGGCTCAGGCAGCCGGTGGCAGCGTCGGCGAAGCGAGCCAGGCGGCAGGCGAACGATTTCAACAAGGTAGTGGTGATAGGGAGCTCTACGGGTGGGCCGCAGGCGCTGAACCAGCTGATACCGGCGATACCTGGGGACATACCGGCGCTGGTGCTGATAGTGCAGCACATGCCGTCTGGGTTCACGAAGTCGCTGGCGGACCGGCTGGACCAGCTGTCGCACCTGGACGTGAGAGAGGCGAGGAGCGGGGACCAGGTAGGGCCGGGGATGGCCTTCCTGGCTCCGGGGGGATATCACATGACGGTAGCCACCAAGGGGGAGATTCAGCTGGACCAGGGGGCCACTGAGTGTGGGGTAAGGCCATCGGTGAACGTGACGATGGAATCGGCGGCCAGGGTGTATGGGGCATCCGTAGTCGGGGTGGTGCTAACGGGGATGGGCTCCGATGGGACGAGGGGGGCCACGTTGATCAAGGGTGCTGGTGGGAAGGTGATAGTGCAGGACGAGGGCACCTGCGCGGTGTACGGGATGCCTGCGAGCGTGGTGGAGGCGGGCAAGGCGGACAAGGTACTGCCGCTGCCCTACATAGCGGACGAGATAGTGCAGATGTGCCGGGAGCGTACAGCCAGGCCGAGGCAGAGAACGAAGGCCAGGGTATAGATCGATGAACGAAGAAGAATATACTTTGCTCAAGAACAAGATACACTATCTCCTGGATATCGATTTGAGCGGGTACAAGGACCACCAGATGAGGCGGCGTCTGGACTCCTACATAGCGAGGGCGCAGGCACCGGGGGTGGTGGCGTACTGCAAGATGCTGGAGAGGGACAGGGGGGCCTGCCAGAAGCTGAGGGACTTTCTGACCATAAACGTCTCCGAGTTCTTCCGCGATGCGGAGCAGTACGAGGTACTGCGGGGGCGAGTACTGCCGGAGCTGTTGAAGAAGAACTCGAGGCTGAACATCTGGAGTGCGGGGTGCTCGAACGGGTCGGAGCCGTACTCGATAGCGATACTGCTGGAGGAGGCATCGCCGTATCAGAAGCACAGGATACTGGCGACGGACATAGACGTGGGGATACTGGCGAAGGCGAGGGCGGGTGGGCCCTACATAGCGTCGGACGTCAGGAACGTAGAGGAGAGGCTGCTGGCGAAGTACTTCAGGTGCGAAGAGGGGTCGTACTGGGTCAATGACAGGGCGAAGAAGAAGGTAGAGTTCCGGATGCACAACCTGTTGAAGGACCCGTTCGAGAAGGACTTCGATCTGCTGGTATGCCGGAATGTGGTTATCTATTTCACTGACGATGCCAAGAAGATGCTGTACCGGGGATTCTACGAATCGCTGAAGGAGGGAGGGTATCTCTTCATAGGTGGGACGGAGACCATGCTGGGCACCTCGGACCTGTCTTTGGAGAGGGTATGCGTCTCGTTTCATCGGAGGGTTCCGGCCGCTGAGGCGGTGCTGGGCCGGGTGGAGAGGGCGGCATCTTCGAGGATAGAGGGGGGTGATCGAGTTGCGCCGTGTAGCCGTTGAGCATGCAAGGACTGGGATGGTCTTGAGCAGGCCGGTCTACGACAGCCATGGACGCATGATATGCGACGCCAGGACTGAGTTAACCGAGTGGCATATAAGAACCCTATCCGCGTACGGAGTCGGAGAACTGACGATAGATGATTCTCGAGTAGCTGATGTCCTGGTGCAGCCGCTTATTCCTCCTGAAGTGGAGGCAGGAGCGTCACAGGCTCTCAGAGAGCTGATGAAGGAGGGCGGGTGTAGGGGGGAGATAGAGCCCATGCTCATACATGAGGTGAGGAACTCCATCAACTCCATGACCAGGACGCTGTTCCCGGAGCCAATGGGTGATCCGAACGTAGCCGGGTGTCTGAACCTGAAGGAGTATGGCTACGTGCAGCCAGCGAAGGTGGCTGGGCTGTCGCTGCTGATGGGAAGCAGCCTAGAATTCAATATGGCCCAACTGGCCTCCTTGGGAGCGGCGGCGCTGCTGATGAACGTGGGGTATATCAGGCTGCCGCATGTGATGCTGCAACCGAGCATACTGGACAAGCCGGGCGCGTTGACGGAGAGAGAATTCTCAGAGTTGAAGAAGCACTGCCAGTATGGTTGTGAGATACTGAGCGAAAGCGGCGAGTTTCTGCCAGAGGTATCACAGGCGGTGTTGCAGCACCATGAGAGGTGGGATGGGAGTGGGTATCCGAACGGACTGAAGGGAGAGGAGATATCGCTGTTCGCCCGACTCATCGCGATCGCAGACACGTACTATGCTTTGGTATCAACGAGGCCGCACCGAAGGGAGTTTCTGCCGCATGAGGCCATAGAGTTCATCATGGCGTATGGCGGGGATCTCTTCGATCCGGAGCTGGTGCGGCTCTTCTCTAGGCAGGTGCCCCTATATCCCAAAGGGGTGACAGTGAGATTCAACAGTGGAGAGGTGGGGTTCGTGACGGACGCGAACATAGGGTTTGTAGGGAGGCCGGTCGTGAGAGTGGTCTATGATGAAGAGGCAAATCCGATCAAAGAACCCTATGAGATAGACCTGAAGACAGTGGACAACCAGAGGAAGCTGATAGTAGAGGTGCTGGCCTACTAATGGTGATGGAGGAAGACGGCAGGTCGCTATCTCAGGAAGAGATAGACGCGATGCTGAAGGCAGCTGCGCCACCGCCGAAGCGTGCTGCTGCGCAGGCGGCCCCGCCGCCGGCGGAGCCTGCACCTGCTCCTGAGCCGCAACCAGCTCCTGCTGCCGCACCGCAGCCTGAGATGGCAGCCCCGGCTGCCCAGCCTGCCCCTCAAGCGCCGCCGATGGTGCAGGCGCCGCCGATGATGCAATCTCCGGTGGCACCGGCTGCGAACGATGCGATGCTGGCCGCCCTGTCAAAGCGTCTGGCTGCTGTGGAGGGGATGGTCGCGAGGATGGCACAGCTGGAGGCAGCGGTCGCAGGGCTGCAGCAGTCCAGTGCATGCGGGCCGAGTGCCGGGGAGTACCAGGCCCTGCTGAACCAGGTGAGGAAGCTGACGGCCCAAGTGGAGAGCCTGACGAAGGCGGCGCGGGCTACACCCGGATTCGGGGCACGGAACTCCTTCAAGTGCGCCTCTTGCGGGGCCCAGGGCATGGTGGCCACCGTCTACAGGTGCACCAAGTGCGGCAAGGACAAGTGGCTCGGCTTCTGGCCGAGAAGGTAGTATAACCGGAACCTTTGTGTACACACTAATCGGGGAATATACCATTGTGTGCCATATACATCGCGGCGACGTAGCCAAAAGTAATTGCTGGGCCAATTGTTGCTCCAGGACCAGCGTAGGAATTGCCCATTACCGAAGCAGAGTTATTACCAGTTGAGAATAGTCCATCAACTACAGAGCCATCGCTTCTTAGCACACGGGCATTTTCGTCGGTGACCAGCCCACCTTTTGTGCCAAGATCTCCAGGGAACAACTCAACG
>CAZGDV010000049.1:0-21000 GCA_964524995.1 uncultured Dehalococcoidia bacterium
TTCACACCCCTCTGCACGCAATCCCGAAGCTATATTCTCAGCCACCTGCGCGGTCGTTCCACTCTGTGAAAAATAGACAAGTAGACATCTGGTCATCCTGTAAACCTCCCTATCACAACTTGAGGTATTCTACTTCGAGATTCAAAGTGGTGCAAGAAGAATGTTTTATGTAGTAAAGAAACATGAGTAGTGAGGAAAACACAATGCCCGAAGCAATGCCGTTGGTTCTGTCGGAGTTCTTAGACGATTGTCACCATTGAACGAACGTCGGAATGTCTGATCGTCTTGTACTATGACGACGCTTCGCGTCAGCAGTCACTCGAAGTCCTACCCCGCGACCTACCCGCGAAAGCCTGAATTACGCAGCCTTGATTCCGACAACTGACTGGAAATGATCTCGGAAGCTATCATATTCAGCGCTAGTCGGAATCCGTAGTTGCCGCAGGTAAAAGAACCTAGTCGTCGTAGGCGACTCACGCTGCGCCGTTTCCAGGTCTATCTCTGCACCCACAATCGTCCAGAACTCAAAGAACCCCCGGCTCTTCGCCTTCTGATGGCTCTTCTCCGCCTCTCCGATTCGGTTGTGAACATTCGATATGTCCGTCCCACCTTTGATCTCAATCGACACCAGCGGCCTGACCTCACTCGTCATAGCCACGCTCACCGCGATGTCAGGATCGCTCGAAAATGTCACAATCACTTCCCTGCCAGCCGCGTTCTTCACAACCAGCTTCTTCGCCCCTTCCTCAACTACGCTCCCCTCAACCAGCTTCTGAATGATACTGAACACCTCTGCCGCCGCATCCTTACCAACCTTCGTGTTCTGCCCTCCGCGCAGCTGCGCACCAAGTGTCAGAAGCTGCAGGTCTCTTACCGTTCTCAAGTCAAGCTCATCGACTGCTGCCAGCAGCAATCCACCCGTTGCACTCAGACTCCTACAGAGTGCCTCCAAACCGCTTCCAGGACCATCCACCATCTCATTCCTATCCTCTAAACGCTTGAAGCCATTCATCACCCTATTCCTGTAGAATTCCTTCTGCGACAGGCCGTACAACAGTCGGTAGTATCCCAACAGAGAGGGCCGAGTTCTCAGCACATACGGGACCGGGAAGACTATCTCTCCTCTAAGACCGAACGAGGCAAGTTTCGCCAAGTCACCCGACTCCACATACAAGCCAAGCTCTTTATCGACTTCGGAGATATCCAGGCTCTTGATAGTCGTCCCCAGAGCCTCAGACAGATGAGAATGTCGGAAAGTCTGAAGCCGAACGTAAAATGATACCTGCAAGTTCGGCTCGAAGATCGGAATCCCTTCCCTATCTTCCTTCACCACCGTCTCCAACTCCCATTCTCTCGGCTGCTATGTCAACATACTCCCTCTTGATCTCTATCCCGATGAATCTCCGATTCGTCTCTCTGCAAACCAGACCCACTGTACCAGAACCCATGAAAGGGTCCAGGACTATGTCTCCGGCCTTTGATCCGCTCAGTATGCACAATCGGACCAAATCAGGCGGGAACACCGCGAGATGAGAAGGGTGTCGCGCTTCGGTCGCAATCGACCATACTGTACGTCTATTCCGCATCGCCTGTCCGCCGTTGCACCGCTCCCGAACGGCCTCGAAGTCGTAATAGTACCGCTCCGACTTTGAGAACAGAAACAGGTATTCATGTGACCTGGTTGGTCTGTCTTTCACCGACTCCGGCTGCGCGTTCGGCTTGTGCCAGATAACGTCGGATCGAAGATACCAACCGTCTTCCTGAAGGCCAAGTGCCAAACGCCAAGGAACGCCTATCAGGTCCTTCGGCTTCAATCCTTCGGGCGTATCCGGCCTGTAACTCATCGCCCGAGCTCTATTCTTCTTGTCCGGTGCTCTCCATCCTCGATCCCCGCTCGTGTATGTGTCACCTATGTTCAGCCATAATACTCCGTCATCCCGCAGCACCCTTCTGGTTTCCGCAAGCACCCTGCGCAGGTGCTTCAAGTATTCATCCAGGCGACTCTCCCCCCCAATCTGCCCCTCCACCCCGTAATCCCTCGTCCCCCAGTAGGGCGGACTCGTAATACATACCTGAACTAGGCAATCTTCAAGCTTCTTCAATTCGTTCGCGGCGTCCCCCAGAATCAGCCTCGAATCGCTAGCTACCTGATGCTCCAACTCTCCGAGCATGTCAGACCCCTGCTCCCGATTGATCACCTATTGTACAACCATCGACCCTGAACTGGAAGGACACCACACATTCACCACATAGGAAGCCCTCAAGCCCTGAAAACAGGCGAAGGCTCAGGCCGGAAACAGTTGAGAAACCTGGAATCACTCTCGCGGAGGCTGTGAGTGTGGACGTCCACTCGCACTACCATTGAACGAACATAGGCATGACGACGTGGATGTAGTTGTCCTTGGCGACGGGCTTGATGACGCCGGGGCTGGAGGATGTGGTGGTCTCCAGCGTTACGTCGTCCTCGGACAGGACGCCGAGTACGTCGACAAGGTACTTGCTGTTGAAGGCGATCTTGGTCTCCTCGCCGTTGACCTTGGCGTCGATCTCACCCAGGTTGTCGCCGACCTCCTCAGCCCTGGCTGAGATCGATATCTTGCCGTTTCCGTCCCTCGGCGTGATCTGCAGCCTGACTATGCCGCTGCCGTCGCGGGCGAAGATGGACGCGCTCCTCGTCGCTCTGAGAAAGTCCGCCAGCTTGACGACCGCCTTGGTCGTGCTCGTCTGCGGGATGAGCTGGGAGTAGTTGGGGAACGTGCCCTGGATGAGTTGGGAGACCATCTCCATGTTCCTCATCTTGAACAGGACCTGCGTCTTCTGTGCGTTGAGGTTGATCTCGAGGACCTCATCGTGATCGCTCAGGAGGCGATTCAGCTCGTTGAGCGAACGTGCAGGCACGATGACGGCGGTCTTCTCCTTCGCTGGGGCCTCGAGGGAAAGCGTGTGCACCGCCAGCCTGAAGCCGTCGGCAGCCGCCAGCGTCAGCTTGTCGCCGTCGAACTCCGTATGAACGCCGGTGAGAACAGGCCTCGACTCCTCAGAGGCCGCAGCGAACACTACCTGGTTGATCGCCGTCCTCATGTCGCTGGCCTTGACCTTGATGGACTCCCCATCGGTGATCTGCGGTATGGGGGGGAAATCGTCTGCGTCGAGTCCGCTCACGTGCGCTTCGTAGCGGGCGCACGTTAACTCCACACTGCGGCTCCTGGGAGACAGCACCAAGTCGATCCTGCCGCTCGGAAGCGAGTTGACGAAGTCTGTGACAAGTCGTGCCGGGACGGTCACAGAGCCCTCGTCCTCTACTGTGGCGGCAATCCAGCAGGTGATCGCGATCTCGAGGTTCGTGGCGGACAGCCGGAGCTGTGAGCCCTCGGTCGCCAGCAGGATGTTATTAGTTATCGGCAGGATGGCCCGCGAGGCGACTGCCCTGCCTACTATGGCCAGTCCCTTGCTCAAATCCTCTTGAGAACACGATGCTTTCATAGCCTATCCTCCGGCTCAGCGGCAGTAGTATACCCCGTGGTTTCTTGCGGCGTCAAGCGGACTGGTCGGGGATGGTCGCCTGGCTTCCCGCAGACTCGCCGGCCTCCTGCGACTCGAACCACCGGCGATGCAGCTCCATTATGATGAAATCGTGGCCGTTCTTAGAGGCCCTTCCGCACTTCACGAACCCGCACTTGCCGAAGCAGCGCTGGGCCCGGAGATTCCACTCCAGGGTCTTCAGGTAGACTCTGTCGATGCGCGTTGTTCCGAAGATATGGCGCACCAGTGTCCTCACGGCGTCCGTCCCGTACCCCCTGTCCCAATACTCACGGTTGCCGATCATTACGCCGATCTCGGCCTGCTGGCTGGTATCGTCGATGTCGTAGTACATGCAGTTGCCGATGTGCTCGCCGTCCGCGCTGTCGATGGCGAATCGACGCCTGTACGTGTGGGGATAACGCATTTCGTCGGTCGAGAAGGCTACATACTCGCGTCGCGACAGGCGCAATGGCGGAGCGGCGTCCAGGACCGTCAGGTCGGGGTCACAGCGCCATGTGTAGTCATTGTCAGCATCGCTGACGCGCTTCTGTCGTAGAAGTACCTTGTCACCCTTGAGCAAACCTGGCCCCCGCAGCCTTGCATTGTATCGGCTGCCCTATCGGTAGTCAACAATCCTTCCACCCGGTCCCACCAGCACCTGGCCTCCGACCCGTAGCCGCCGTTGTTAGACAGCCTGCACTCGCGATGCTATACTTACCGCGATTGGGAGAGGGTGACATTGTCTGAGTCAGCTGGTCTCGTGTTGGCGCTGGACCTGGGCGGCACGCAGTTCAGGGTGGCGCTCGCCACGGCGCAGGGAGAGATAGTGGGGCGGGTCGCTCATCGGGTTGAGTCGCCCGATGACCCGGACAAGATGATCGAATTGATGGGCGAGGTCGTACATGGGCTGCTGTCCTCGGAACGGCACGAGCGGATTCTCGGGATGGGCATTGCGGTGGCTGGTCTTGTTGTGCCCAGCACCGGAACGCTGCTGACCTCTCCGAACCTGCAGGCGTGGTACAATACGCCCCTCAAAGAGACCTGGGAGCGCAAGCTGGGTCTGCCTGTCTGGGTTGGCAATGATGCAAGCCTGGCGGCGCTGGGCGAATGGAGGTTTGGGGCTGGTAGAGGGGTGGATGATCTTGTCTACATTACCGTCAGCACGGGAGTGGGAAGCGGCGTGATCACGGGCGGCAGGCTGCTGGAAGGGTCGCAGGGGTTCGCCCCTGAGATCGGGCATATGACCATAGACATTCATGGGCAGCGTTGCCGCTGCGGCAATGTAGGCTGTCTCGAGACACTTGCTTCCGGTACCGCGATAGCCAGAATAGCCGCTGAGCGATTGCGCGCGGGCGAACGGAGTTCGATAGCCGACATGGCGTCGGGCGATGGTGGTGAGTTGACCGCTCGGTTGGTGGCGCAGGCGGCCTGCTCAGGGGACGCGCTCGCAAAGGCGATCATCGAGGAAGCGGCTGTCAACCTCGCCGTGGGCGTGGTCAACATGGTTCACTTGTTCAATCCCAAGCTCGTGATAATTGGCGGTGGCGTGTCGATGAGTGGTGACTTGCTTTTCGGCCCCGTGCGTAGGGTGGTCGCGGAGCGGAGCATGAAAGACTTCGAGGTCGATATTGTGCCGGCCCAGCTAGGCGACGACCCAGGCCTTCTCGGTGCTGTCGCCCTCGTACTGCAGAACACGTGACGCCTGCTGAGAGCGGCGAGAGCCCGGCGGATCGGCTCCTCAGATGTCCAGGTGGTCTTCCCAGAAACCGAGCTGCTCTAGCGCCTTCTCAGCCGCCTCACGCAGGATATCGTCGTCGCCTTCCGCGCATTGCTCCAGACGCTGCCTCGCCAGCTGTCCGCCGATCGCCCCCAGGGCTTCTATGGCACAAAGCTGCACATTGATCTCCCTGTCATCGAGCAGCTCGGTGATCCGGGGAACGGCCTCCTCCGCTTCCAGCTCGGCGCATGCCTTGGCGGCCTCGATCCTGAGCTGTACGTGAGAGCTGCGCAGCTCCCTCAGCAGTATCGGCAGCCAGTCCGGGTTGCAGTTACGTCCCATGGCACAGAGCGCGCTGGCGCGGAACTCGAGGCTGTCGCTCTGGTAAGCCTCGCGAATCAGCTCCTCAACGTGTGGCTTGCTCAGAGGGCTCACAGCCTCCAGTGAGCTGCAGTAGACGTCCAGGTGCTCGTCGAGACGGCCCATGGTCGTGAGCAAGGCCTGCTCCACTCTGCTGCCGTCCTCGATGGGTAGCTTACCGAGTTCCGCGAGCAAGGCGAATCTTCCCAGGGCAGTCGCTGCAGCTGACCTGACCAGTGGGTCACTATCCTCAGCGAGCAGGTCGACCAGAGGCTCGATCAAGGAGCGGTCTTCGCACTGCTCGAGGCCCTCGATTGCCGCATACCGCACCTCGCTGTCAGGGTCGGCTAGGCACACGCGAAAGACCTCATCGAAGTCCAACTCCAGGTTGTCCGCGGCCAGCTCGGCCAGTCGCGTAGCTATCTGCCTGCGTCGTTGCGCATCGATTTCGGGCCACTGGTCTCGGAATGCTGCGAGGTCTTCGGGAGGCAGGTCGGAGAGGTGGGCAAGCTTGGAGGGCATCACAGGCGCATCCGGGTCGCTGAGCTCTGCGAGGTATTCCTCAATCGGCGACATGATGGTCATCCAGGCTTCGGGGGTCACTCCTGGGTCGACACCGCCACGCGCGGGCAGCATATGGACGGTGTGCGCATTCTTCCCCCCAACCACCTTCCATCCCGTCCAACGGCTAGAACGTCTTTCAACGCCTCATATATGTTGCCATAGACCATGGTGTCCTTCACGCGCCCGGCAATGCGTCCTCCCTTCACGGCGTATCCCAGGAGAACGTTACCGCTGAACTCGCCGCTCAGCACATTGCCCTGTCCGGCGCCCATCAGTAGCTCGACTATCAGCCCGTCGCCGATCCCGGCAAGCATATCCTCGAACGACGTCTCGCCATCCTCGATAACTATGTTGCTGAAGGATGGGCTGGGCAGGCTGGCCAGGTCTCGCGCTGCGCTGCCGGTGCTCGCAGTCTGAGCCAGTGCCGCCGTCTGGAGGTCGAAGAGGAAGTTTGACACGACTCCGCCGTCTATGATCGGCGTACGCTGGCTGGGTACGCCTTCTGCGTCACAGCAGCGGCTTCCCGGACGGTAGCCGATGAGCGGGTCGTCCACGAGAGTGAGCTTAGGGTCGAAGACCCGCTCGCCCTTTCGATTGCCCAAGGGGGACGCCCCCTGAACGACGGTCTTGCCGTTGATTGCTGTGGCCAGGGCGGGCATGAAGGCACTCGCGACTCCATGGGGGGTGAAGATCACAGGTATCTGTCCCACCGGGGCGGACACAGTGTCCTTGGCCCGCTCGAGCTGCTCGATAGTAGTAGCGATGACGGACTTGGGGTCTTGGAAGGGATGGCAGGAGCCCTCGGTATCGCCTACGAAAAGCATGTCGGTGCCCCGGATCAGAACGCCCTCGATGCCGAAGCCGAATACGCTCTTCTTGAGTGTCGCCTTGCCACCTCGCGTATTGGCTATCTCGACAGTGAACACGGTCTTGCTCACCGAGCCGTCGCACACCAGCTCGGGAGTGTGCTGTCTCACCGCATCGATCAGAGACTGCCCCAGATTCACCATCTGCTCGGCTGGGACGTCTTCGATCGCCGGGTCATACACGTCTACGGCTGGGTATGATTCGGGGTTGGGGAAATCGAACTTGGCCTCCGCGCCGAAGGCTGCAACCTCAGCGGCCATCTCGACCAGTTCAGCCGCCCCGTTGGCCCTGTTCGTGGCGGAGAGGCCGATTCTGCCTTCCTTGACCAGGCGCAACGCTTTGCCAGAGGTCTGGCGGGACTGCACCTGCTTGAGCCGGTTGGCCTCGAAAACTGCGTCGGTCTCGCTGCGCGAGATGCGAAAGACCTCGGCCTCCTCGGCTACTCTCTTCGCCTGCTCGAGTATTTCTTCCATGCTCTGCCTCTTACGTAGCGCCCGCGCCTGTCCTGGTGACTATCATATCACACCTGCATCGTGCTGCCATCCGGCGCTGGGAGGTACCCACCCACCCGCCCACGGGAGTTGCACTCCCGAGCCCTTGCTCCAACCGGGTAGCCAGGGAGCATCCGCTCCCCGGAGAGGCGTAGGGCGGATGTAGCGAAGCGAAATCCGCCATCTCTGGATTGGCTGATGCGTTGGTATTCCTTGACGACCTGCTGCCATCTGGCGCTGGGAGGTACCCACCCGCCCGCCCACGGGAGTTGCACTCCCGAGCCCTGGCCTTTTGGTAGGGCATCCGCCCCCGGATGCCCATGGAAACCCCGCCGCCTCATTGTGCGCGTTCGCAGTGGAGTTTGACTGCGGCGACGAACTCCTGGCGCTTGGAGTCGTCGGAGAACGCGCGCCTGGGGATGATGAGGGCCAGCACCGGGCTTATGTATATGAAGATGTGCTGCTGAGTCGTGATTATGCCCCGCACCTCGGGCCAGGGCGTCCTGGCCTCGCCGAACTGGGTTCTGTCGACTATGCCCTCCCGCTTCACGAACAGCTTGTGCCTGCACAGGGTGCTCTCGATCTCCCCCCTCTCGTAGAGCTTCTTCACCTGTCGCGTGATTCTGCCCTGGATGAGGCGGGGGGCGAAGAACACCCATACCACAGCCACGATCATGATAGGGGAAATCGAGATGATGCTGGCCCGATCCGTTGCCAGAAGAGCCAGGGCGACCGCAAGCAGGAAGAGCGGAAACGCGAACTGCGCAGCCAGTCGCCTGAGCCTGAACGCGGGTGAGTGCTGGTAGTGGTACATGTTGAGGTACAGCACGTCCTCGGGGGAGTTGTCATACTCGATGTTCATGGCCGCCTCGACCGTAGGGCTTTAAAGGAGTTCGCTCAACTCTTCTTTGGTTAACCCGGCCTGTTTCAGAATCTCCTGCAGTGTGCCCTTGGGGAGTTCCTTCTTGTGGAAGGGGACGATCACCTTCCTCTTCGTATGCGGATGCGTGTAGATGTGGTGGCTTCCCCTGATGCGATCCAGCACGTATCCCCTCTCGCCTAGCACCTTGGCAACCTCCTCGGGTCTGAGCGATGGAAGCTTAGTCATGAGGTCTCACTGTCACCATGTACTCCAGAGTTCCTTCCTCGGTGGGTATCTCCTCTCCATGCTCCCGCAGACTCTCGATGTAGAGCTCAATTGCCTCTCGGGCCATCTCGATCGATTCCTCTATCGTGTCTCCGCACGTGACACAGCCTGGGAGTGACGGGACGATGACAGTGTAACCTCCCTCTGGTTCTCTCCTCAGTAGTACCCTGTAATTCAGCGCTTCCATGGTGTCACCTCGTCGCGGAGGCCCTATCCCCCGCCCAGCAGGCATTTCTGGATGCGGATGTGGGGGCTGCCGTTGGAGACGGGGAGCGGGCTCTGCCCCCCCTTGCCGCAACCGCCGCCTTCGTTCATGTCCAGGTCGTTGCCTATGGCATCGATGTTCTCGAGGGTGGTGAACACGTTGCCGGTGAGCACAACCGGCCGCAGCAGCTCCTCGACCTTCCCATTGCGGATCATGTAGGCCTCGCCGGCGGAGAAGGTGAACATCTCCATGCTCGTCATGCCGCCGTACCAGTTCTTCGCGTAAACACCCTCTTTGATGCCTGCGATCAGGTCATCGAAGCTGGTGTCCTTCGGCTCAATGTAGGTGTTGGTCATGCGTACGATCGGCTCGAACTTGTAGTCTATGGCCCTCGCGTTGCCGGTAGGAGCCTCGCCCATCTTGGCCGCCGTCTCGCGCGAGTGCAAACGTCCGGTGAGAATGCCTTCGGTTATCAGATAGGTCTTGGTTGCGGGTACTCCCTCGTCGTCATACTTGTAGCTGCCTCGCAGACCGGGGACGGCTGCCCCATCGACGATGTTCAGGTGCTTGTCGCCGAACCTGCGGCCAAGCACCATGATCTCGCGCATGCGGTCGTTCTCATACACGAAGTCGGATTCCGAGAGGTGCCCGAAGGCCTCGTGTGTGAAAACGCCCGCGAGGACCGGGTCGCAGACAACGGTGTATTCGCCCCCCTTGAGTTGCGGGGCGGACAGAAGAGCGACGGCCCGCCTGGCAATCTCCTCGATCCGCTCGTGGAGGGTCTCCATGAAGGCGTAGTCGCCCTTGCTGCCCAGGCTGAGGCCTGACTGCTGGACATCGTCACCGTCCCTGGCCACTGCGTTGAATCTGGCTGTGACGTCAACCCTGCTCTGCTCGATGTAGGTGCCTTCCGAGTGGGCAAACGTTGTCTTTCTGCGCTTGTCGGCGTAGCCGATCGTCGATGTCTGGATCTTGGGCGTGGCCCAGATGAGCCCGTTGTATTCGTCTAGCAGGCGCTTCTTCTCTGCCAGGGGTATGGCTGTCGGGTCTTTATTCACATCCGCGGGTACGATGTCCTGCACCGGCTCGACCGGTGCCAGCTTGCTCTCTTCGCTCCCCGCCAATCCGGCCTGCCGCACTGCCGTCTCCACCTTGTCCCGCAGATTCGACAGGTCGTTGAACGATATGAAGCCCCAGCCGCCCTTCACCAGAGCGCGGGCACAGCCCCCGACGCTGGATGTTCGTCCGATGTCTTCGAGTTCGCGGCCACGGTACTGGATACGTGTGGTCTCCCCCTCCTCGATGCGGAGCTCCACGTAGTCGGCATTGTGTCCCTTGAGCGCTTTGTCTATCTGATCGCGCATGATCCCTCACTTCGGGCGCACTTGTATCCGGGTTGACTAGATTATAGGTCGGAGCGTGCGGGAAATCCAGGCCACGCTGGAGAGCGGTGCGGAAGAGAAGCGTGGTTTGCGCAATGCTGCAGAGTTGGCGTGATGGTACCAGCGCCTCAGTGGCCTGGCTGCCGCTGAGGGCAGAGCCGTCCGCCACACTGGCTGCTGGCAACCTCGTGGAAGCAGTCGAGGCAGAAGACCAGCATCGTCAGAAGGGCTATTGCCGAGGCCGTGTAGGAAGCACTAAGGATGAGCTCTGACATCAGTCGCCTCCGGGGTCGGGCTCAATCTTCAGGTCGACGCCCTGAGAGGCCGCCGTGACGGGCTCGTCAACGTTTGGCAGCTGGATATCCGGGCTCAACCTGGACTCCGCGCCGCACGTGGCACAGATGAGTATTGCCTTGTCCTTCTCTGTCTTGATCAGGAACTCTTCCTGGTGACAGACTCCGCAAGTGATTGTGCCTGATGAAGCTGTTCTGATCATGTCGACGTCTCACCCCCTGAACTAGCTTCCATTGTGAAATGGTGTGGGGCGTACAACAAGACTACGTAGGTACTCGTGTGGGACGTACTTTTGTTAGCGGGGGTGCGGGTCGTAGAGTTGCAGTGTCCTTACCAAGCTTATCGAGCCTGATGCTCTGGGGTGCTATGCCGAGGGCATGGCGTAGTCCTCGTCTAGGGCGGCTTCGGGGACGTGCTGGTGTCTCTCCGTTCCCCTGCTCTCGCGCGAGTGGGTGCGCCACAGGTCTATCCCGAGAGCGACGATCACGATGGCCATCAGGGTCTCTATCACCATCCATGCCATGGCTAGGCCCGATACCTCGTCGAAGGCACCCGCGCTTCTTATCCAGTCCGCGGTGGCCCGAGCAAGCAGCCAGCTGCCGAAGAACACGAGCAGGAAGTCGGCGAAGATCTGCTTTATTACGGGCCAGCCCCTCGGGACACGGGTCCCAGCCGTCTGCTCTGTCTGTATCTCTGACATACGTGCACCTACTCCAAGCGTGGCAACTTGACTATGCCGAGCCAGAAACCCTCCAGGGCCAGCACAACCTTGATCATCTCATCGAGATCGACGGGCTTGGTTATGTAGCAGTTGGCGTTGAGGTCGTACGCCTTCAGGATATCGCTTTGTGCCTCTGATGTAGTAAGCACTACCACTGGGATCAGCTTCAGACGCCGGTCGGCCTTGATCTCTGCCAGGACCTCTCGCCCGTCCTTCTTGGGCAGGTTCAGATCGAGGAGAACCAGATCGGGCCGGGGTGCATCCGCGTGCTGCCCCGTTCGGAAGAGGAACTCTGTGGCCTCTGCGCCATCCCGGACCTTGTGCAGTCTGTGCGGTATATTGCCCTCTTTGAGGGCTTCCTCTATGAGGCGGATGTCGCCCGGGTTGTCCTCAACCAGCAGCAGGTCGAATACGCGGGTCTCAACTCCTACAGTCATCTCCTGCCCTCTTCACATCCGAAGCATATTAATGAAGAAAGTTCTTGGCGGTGTAGAACCAGTAGCTCTCGATAGCCTTGATCGTGTTTATGAAGCTGTCAACGTCTATAGGCTTCACCACATAGCTGTTAGCCTGCAAGTCGTAGGCCTTGAACACATCCCGGTCGTGCAGGGAGCCGGTGAGAATGACCACCGGAATGCTCCTGAGATGTCGGTCAGCCTTGATCTCCGCGAGGACCTCACGTCCGTCCTTCTCCTTCATATTGAGGTCGAGGAGGATAAGGTCCGGGCGCGGTGCTTCTGAGTACCTCCTTCCCTCTCGATGCAGGAAGTCCATTGCCTGCACGCCATTGATGACAACATGCAGATTGTGGGGGAGGCCGGTCTCGTTGAAGGCCTCCTGAACGAGGCGCACGTCCCCCGGATTGTCCTCGACCAGCAGGATGTCGAATGGCTTCGTAACCTCCACATCGCCGCTGTCCGTATCCCGCGATCTATAGATAGGGTTGTCGTAGTCGTAGTCTACATTCAAACGCTTGATGTTGACCATGTGTCACCTCTCGCCTCTGGAATGGCGAAACGGAAGGTAGCGCCATCGCCGGGATTCGACTCGACCCAAATGCGTCCACCGTGTCGCTCCACTATCTTCCTGCAGATCGCGAGCCCGATGCCGGTGCCCGGGTACTCGGACTTGTCGTGGAGTTGCTGAAAGATGGTGAATATGCGGTCGGTGTACTTCGGGTCAATGCCGATCCCGTTATCGCTGACCGAGAATGTGAAGCCACCCTCGTTGGGCTCGGCGGATACATGTACTCGGGGTGTATCCTCACTTCGGAACTTGATTGCGTTGCCGATCAAGTTCTGGAACACCTGGGCCAGTTGCGAGCCATCAACTTCGAGTGTTGGTAGCATATCGTGACTGACGGCTGCGCCCGATTCCTCTATGGCGGTTCTCAGGTTGGCGAGGGCCTGCTCCAGCACAGCCTCGCAGTCGGTCGGCTCAAAGGCGTTGCCGCGAGTGCCAACACGAGAGTATGCCAGGAGGTCGTTGATCAGCTCGTGCATGCGGTTCGCCCCATCGACGGCGAAGCCAATGAAGTCGTTGGCATCCGAGTCGAGCTTGTCCTTGTAGCGCCGCTCCAGCAGTCTGACGTAGCTTGCGACCATGCGCAGCGGCTCCTGGAGGTCGTGCGACGCGACGTAGGCGAACTGCTCCAACTCGGCGTTGGAGCGCTCCAACTCCTGTGCCTGTCTATGCATCATCTCCTCTGCCTGCTTGCGCTCAGTAATATCTCTGGCTATACCCATGCCGGCCGGCCTTCCCTCGTAGTGGATAATGCTGGCCGAGATCTCCACTTCCTTGGTGGTGCCATCAGGCCGTACGATTCTGGCCTCTTGGACGGTTGCGACGCCCGAGGAACCGGACTCGCGTATCCTCGTAACGATATCGGCCGACTCCGGTGCAAGTATCTGGTCGAACGGCATGGTCATGATCTCATCGGGCGAGTAGCCACATATGTCCGCCATGGCCTTGTTGGCGAATTTGCATGCCCCATCCTGCACGATGACTACGCCATCCTTTGCCTGCTCCACGAGGGTGGAGTACTTCATCTCTGAGTCTCTCAGGGCCTGCTCGACCCGTTTGCGCTGGCGGATCACGATCTGAGCGTATCCGCCGAACACCACCAGGAGGCTCAGGACGAGCGCATACATCCAGAGCTGGTGTGGCTCAGCCGAGAACATCTGGTCGAGGAAGCTGCCCTTGTGGAATGCGAATGTGGCCATGAAGGACTCCACGATCCAGAACAGGATCGCGAGGCCGAAGGCGAGAAGAATCATCTTCTCGGCCATTCGCATCTCGGGCATTGCCCTTTCCCTCACCTTCCAACTCCTCTCTTCACAAGCGGAGCGGGATACCACGTAGGGGTATCCCGCGGTCGTTCAGATAATCTCCACGTCGAGTAGGACTTGGTGAGGACTACTTCGCGCGGACCGGCTGCTTCCGGTTGCGCTTGCCTTTCCCGCCGCGGACCATGACGTTGTGCGATGTTGGGCGGGCTAGGCTGTCGGCGTCAAGCGTGCTGCCTTGGGGCGTGCCCGATGACTCATGTAGGAACTCCATCACGTCCTCCCGTCGATATCGCCGGTCACCGCGGGACCCGATCCGGTAGAACTTGAGCATGCCCTTGTCACTCCACCGTCTGACGGTGGAGATACTGACCTGCAGAAAATCAGCTACCTGACGCGCCGTCAACATGGCCTCGAGCTGGTCATTCTTCATCCCTTGCCTCTCAATCCGCTCGCTCTGTTGCTGCGAGGTAGTAGTAGCAGGATTATCCTATTCAGACACTAACGCACTGGCCGTGAGATATAAATAGGCATTTCCGGTATGTAATGGTGGGAAAATAGTACCGAAGTGAGGTTACGATTGCTGGGGTGGGGGGCTGGATGTGGACGAGGGAGGCGGGTGCTCGGCCTTCGTGCTGCGGGGTGATTCCGCTTAGTGTGCAGAGTGCCCCTAATGCTTTGGGGCAGGGGCTCGGAGTCGCAGCTCCTTGTTCTCAAGGATCAGCTGCCTTCTCTCCAGCGCCTTCTGAACTTTGCAGGCCAGGTCGTCCAGGTTGAATGGCTTCGTGATGTAATCGTAGGCTCCCAGCTTCATAGCCTCGACGGCAGTCTGCGTGTCCGCCATCGCGGTCACCATCACTACGCCCGTACCGGGGCACTCGGAGACGATCTGAGGCAGGACCTCTATGCCCGACATGCCAGGCATCTTCACGTCCAGTAGGACCAGGTCGAAGCTCTCGGCGATTGCGGCGGCGAGAGCTTCCTTGCCGTTGCCGACGAGGACACATTCATAGCCTTCCGACTGCATCTTCCTGGCGATCACGGTTCGTACTGAGAGGTCGTCGTCCACAATCAGCAGTCTCCCTTTCGATGCGTGCATGTCGGGCTCCTTAGCGTTGAATCGTCCCGTTCTGCGGGCTGGCTGTTTGCTCCTGGGTAATCACCGGCAACTCCACGACGAAGGTAGTACCTTCATTTGGTACACTCTCGGCGTGTATTCGGCCACCGTGCTCCTGTACTATGCCGAAGCATATGCTCAGGCCGAGGCCGGTCCCCTTGCCGACTTCCTTGGTCGTGAAGAAGGGATCGAAGATGCGCTTCAAGTCCTCCTCGGTAATGCCGGGACCGTTGTCCGTGAAGTCGGCTTCGATCACGTTTCGTGCCACTCGGGTTCTGATGGTGAGCCTGCCATTGCCGTTGGCGTCTGTCATAGCCTGCTCGGCGTTCGTGATGAGGTTGACGAAGACCTGTTGCATCTGATGGAAGTCGGCCATGGTCCTGGGCAGCTCGGGCTCCATGTCCAACTCGATCTCGATGTTGTTGACTCTCATCCTGTAGGCGTGGAGTTCGATGCTCTTCTCGATGATGTCGTTGATTGAGACCAGGCTCTTCTCAGGCTTGTGACGGCGGGAGAACGAAAGGAGATTGCCTGTTATTCGGGCGGCCCGCTGGGCCTCCCTGTATATGGTCTCCACGTCGCCCTTTATGCTATCGTCGAGTTGACGCTGGGTTGCCAGGAACTGAGCGTATGCCTGCACGGCCGCCAGAGGATTGTTGAGTTCGTGGGCAACCCCGGCTGCCAGTTCGCCGACTGCCGCAAGCCTGCCAGTGAGTTGCAGCTGCTGCTCCATCCTCTGCCGTTCCTCTTCGGCACGTTTTCGCTCAGTGATATCCTCGATCATGGCAATCATGAACCTTGGTTCGCCTTCGGCACCGTGCACGAGGCTGAGGTTCTGTCTGCCCCAGACGACCTGGCCGTCCTTCCGCACCAACCGCTTCTCGACGGTATAGTGCTCCCGGCTGCCTTCGATCATTTCCCGGAACAGTGCCTCATCCGCCAACGCATCCTCCGGATGGAGGTAATCAAAGGATGACATCTCCTTCAGGTCGTCCAGCGTGTAGCCGAGCATTCCCTGGAAGGCTGTGTTGATCTCCAGAGGCTTCGCCTCCATGTCGATGAGCGCGATACCGATAGCGGCTTCCTCGAAAATGGTGCGGAACTCCGCCTCGCTTTCCCTCAACGCCCTCTCCATCTGCTTGCGCTGTGTAACGTCTCTGATGACGACCGAGACGGCTGGCTTGCCTTGATACTCGATAATCCTTGGGCCGAATTCGACGGTGCATTCCGTACCGTCCTTTCGGACGAGCGTGCTCTCGTACTGTGCCGGCACCCGTTCCCCGCGCTGCCTTCGGGTGTGTACCCTGGAGAGGTCCTCGATTGTCTCGGGCGGCAGAAGCTCCTTGAAGGACTTGCCAATCACTTCATTCTGGGCGTATCCGAACATCTCGGCACATCGAGCGTTGGCGAAGGCTATGGTGAACCCCTCGAGCACACAATATCCGTCGTTCATCTCTTCCAGGAAGCGCCTGAACATCTCCTCGGAGGCACGCAGGGCCTCTTCCGCCTTCTTGCGTTCGGTGATATCGATGAATGAGGAGATAGTCTGGATCGGGTTTCCCTTGTCGTCGTTCACGATGGCCGATGCAACCTGAACGTAGAGTTCCTTGCCGTCTTTCCTTCGGCCCCGGAGCTCGCCCTCCCATGACTGGTTCTCCAGCATGGCTGTGGCAATGTCTTTGGCGGTGTTCATATCGTCGGGCTCCAGCAGCGACCAGTAGGGCTTGCCGAGGATGTCTGCCTTGGTGTCGTTGCCCCACAGCTTCATGCATGCCTTGTTGACATAGGTGATGGTGCCGACCATGTCGGACATAGCAACGGCGTTGATTGAGTTCTCGATTGCGTTCTCCTTGATCCTCAGCTCTTCTTCGGCGATCTTGCGCTCTGTGATGTCGCGGTAGTTCACAACGTAGCCATTTACGATGGGGTCGTTGAGTAGATTCCTCTGGATCGCCTCGAAGGTCGCCCACTGGCCGTTCTTGAGCTTGAACCGGGATTCGAACGACACGGTTTGGCCGGGGCTTCTTGATAGCTCCTTGAATATGGCTAGAATGCGTTCTGTATCATCGGGATGGATGTAGTCTATGATGCGCTTGCCGGTGAGTTCCTCGGGCCGGTAGCCTGCGATACGTTCTACCGAAGGGCTCTCGTAGCGGATAACCCCTTTGCGGTCCACTATGACTATGCCGTCGAGCGAGTTCTCGATTAGCGACCTGAAATGTTTCTCACGCTCGCGGAGCGCCTCCTCCGCATGCCTGCGTTCAGTGATGTCACGCATGTTGACCACGATACACTCGAGGACGGAGTTGTGCAGCAGGTTGCATCCCACAGCCTCCATCACTCGCCAGGAGCCATCCTTGTGTTGTACGCGGACCTCCGCGTGGAGGGTCCCCTCCGGTGTCTTGACGAAATCCCCAAACTGGTTAGCGAGTCTGGGTATGTCATCCGGGTGGATATGGTCAAACGGACCGCCCCCCTGCCGCTCTTCCGATTCGTATCCGAGAAGGCGCTCATTGGTCGGGTTCTTGTAGCGTATGGTCCCATCCCGATTCAGGAGCACGATGCCATCCAGCGAATTGTCGAGCAGCGCGCGGAAGAACTCTTCGCTATGCCTCAATGCCGTCTCGACGCTTTTCCGCTCCCCTATCTCAAGTTGGAGTTCGTTGTTTATCTTCGCCAGTTCGGCCGTGCGCTGTTTGACACGTACCTCCAGTTCGTCTCGTGCTTTTTGCAGCGCTTCCTCTGCCTGCCTGCGCTCGGTGATGTCCCTGAGATTGACAACGAGACCATTCACGGCAGAGTGATCGAGTAGGTTCGTGGCTATTACCTGGATCGTCCTCCAGGAGCCATCCTTGTGTTGGGCCCTGAGCTCGGTGCTTGCGCTTGCCCTCGACTTACGGAGCATATGAGACATAATGTCGGTCATCTTCTCCATATCGTCGGGGTGAACGAACTCGAATCCGTTCTTGCCGATAACCTCTTCCGCTCGGTGGCCGAGGATTTTATCTACAGCGGGGCTTTCGTACAGGACCCTGCCGTCTGCGGCAACGACCACGATCACGTCCTGGGCGTTCTCGATCAGTGCTCGATAGTGCTCTTCACTGCGCTGGAGGGCCTCGTGCGCTCGCTTGCGCGCGAGCGCATTGGCAAACACCTCGCCCAGCAGGCGTAGCTTGGGCACGAGTTCCCGAGGCCAAGGTTCTTCTCTGGTGAACGAACCCAGGCCGATAGCCCAGGAGAAAGTCCCGGCGACGGTGAGCGGTACTGCAAGATGAGACTTGAAACCACTTTGTTCAATGTAGAATTTCTCCAACACAGCTTCGTCGGGTAGTTCGTCGGCACTGTGCCATCGAACGACTTCGCCACAACGCAGTTTCTGCGCATACCAGGGCAAGAGTTCGCCCACGTCTACGGGTGGAAGCTCCTCAGTTCCGGGCTTGGAGTACGAGTGTGCGACGAGGAGCTTGGCCTTGTCTTCGGAGAACTCGAACAGGGTGCTTCGATCGGCCCCCAGGACTTCGACGATGCGCCTGAGCCCTTCGCCTATTTTGTCCTCCATGTCCTCGCCTGCCAGGTTGATGAACTGGGCAGACAGGTCGGAGATCAGCGTCTCGAACTCCATGGACTCGCGGGGCGCGCGCCTTGCCCAATCGCGCCCGGTGACGTCCCGTGTGACTATCACGAACTCAGGCGACACTTTGTTGGGGACAGGGGCCAGAGAGAACTCGATATCTGCGAGGCTTCCGTCCTTCTTCTTTATGTGCGTGGTCCCTTTGAAGTGCTTTCTCGTCTTGGCTGTCCCACGGAGAGCGTCTCGGATGTCGGAGCTTTCAGCTTTCTTCGGGAGAAAGAAGTCTGCATCTTGTCCATTCAGTTCTCGTCTGCCGTAACCGAACATCTCCTCGGCTGTCGGGTTGCACCAGACGATGACTCCTCCCCGAGCGATGAGGATGCCTTCGACCATGTCCTCAGCCCCTGCCACGCGGAGCTCACCGGATTGTGGCGAATGGCCTTGGCCATACTGCAGCCTCCGGGATCCGCCTGCCGGCTTCTGGGTCTCGCGTCGAGTCCTTCTGCTGTGCGTCGGCATCTTCCCGCCGTTGAACCCGCGTGCAGGACGTGACCTTCCTAGGGAGTACGGAGATTCGTCCTAAGCGCTGCAACTCCCCCTAGTCTGGCCCTGCCAGTTAATAGTCAGCCGTTGTCTCGTAGTCGTGTCCGATTGGTACACTCGAACATTAGCACACAGCTTGCCTTACGTACAATGGCCAATTAGGACGATTGCCAGTGGTAATATCGTACTGAACTGATAAGCCAAGTGGTGGCGTGGTGTTCTTGGAGTGGAATGGAGCGGTCTTGCATCGGCTTGCTGCTGGTAGCTCAGGCTGCACTAAGGGATGAAGACGCTTGCACGCACTAGGGCGTTTTAGCTCTTCTGCTCTGTCGCGGCGTCGGGAGCGGGTGCCTCGCCCAAGTCGGGCTGGACGGCGGCAAGTAGGCCATTCCTCCTGAACTGGTTGCTGAACTCCCTGACTTCTCCACAAAGCTTGCACACACCGATGCTGGTCGGCCCCTTGGCGGGCTCGATCAGCCAATGGTGGGCGCACTGTGCCGGGGTGGCTGGCGACTCCGGCTCGCTCGGTGCTATGGCGGTCTTCTGACTACTCATTGTGATTCTTCTCGCCCGGGCAACTGTCGGTGTGTCGGGGTCATCTAGGTACCCAGCATATGCCCTGCTGTGGCCCGTGTGAATAGCCCATTGGTTCATGTCGGGCTAGGAATTTCGTAATCACCGTTTCGTCCTGAATGCCTGCGACTGGCTTCCGCAATCCCTCTTTACACCATAGGTTCGCCAGCTTGAGTGTCTGCGTGGAGGGAGTCTGCTCTTTCCGGTCCTGTGTTTGGGGGGAGCGCTCAGAGCGAATGGTATTCTCGCGTCTGCGAGCTCACGGTCACTACGCCTGTGTGGAATGTGCCTTCAACCGTTATCTGGACGGACCTGTAACCGTTGTTCTCGCCGGACCTGCTGACCGATGGCGAAGTATAGTAGTCCACGCCGTCCTGGTGCCAGTATTCATCCTTGTGTTCGTGGCCGCTGAATACGGCTGCAACGTGATGCTTGGCGCACAAGTCCATGAACTCGGTACGGTTGACGGTTATGCATCCGGCATTGGCTCGCCGCTTGAGTTCATCTTCGGCTCCGGCCCTGGTCGCCGGATGGTGCATGAAGACCAGGCTACCTTCCTTGCCTTGAAGGTCGTTCTCGAGCCAGGCAAGGTCGTCGTCAGTCAACCCTGAGCCGTAGGCCTCTACAGCCGCCAGGACTGCGTCATCTCCGGAATCGAGGCACACCGCGTGTATCGGGCCGTAGTCGAAGCTATAGTTGGTGTGGGGGTTGATGTGACGGAGGTAGTAGCGGATGGCGACTGGATCGCAGCGTACGGATGCAGGGAGGAGGGGTGGATATCCATCCCACCAGTTGTCCCAGTAGTAGTCGTGGTTTCCGATGGTGGTGTATGTCGGGACCTGGAACGTCTTCAGGAGATTCCTGAGGTCTTTCCAGTTCTTCATGCTGGACCAGTCGACCAGATCCCCTGTGATGATCACGAAGTCCGGTCTGCTTTCGTTTATGTCCTTTATCGCGTTCCTGAAAAGCGACATCTCGTCTACGTTGGGTGCGTCGATGCACGGGTATCCTTTGAAGCCGACATGGGGGTCTGACAGTATGCAGAACCTGGGTTGGGATGGGAAGGATTGGACGATCTGCACCGCGTTCTCCTGTGTGAAGAGCTTGCCGCCCACCTCTACTGAGAGGTCGTACAGGTCAACCTGTATATCGTCGGGAATACGTGCGGAGAGCCTGTAGCTGAAGTCGTCGAAGTATCCCACGTTCTCAACGCGAAGAGCTATGCTCTCGAAGTAGTACGTGCCGTCGTCGATGGTCGTCTCTCTGCCGACTCCAACCCTCCTGATGCCTCTGCACAGGCTGACATGCCACGACTGACCACTGGTTGACTTCCCGTGTGGCGCGCACATGTCCACTGTGAGGATGCTGCCGTGCGTGAGAACGCTCGGGAACCCAATCGTCGGGCATACGATGCGTTCCACGTCAGAAAAGTAGCCTACCGTGGCCAGTTTGGAGACAATGTTGGCGTCAGACATCTCCGGCGGTTCTCCCAGGGTGTGCAAGTGATCTGTCCGCCGGCCATTCAGGCGTCGAGAGAGATGCTACCTTAGTGCCGTGATGACCGGCGATTGAGCCTTGGCGATCGACCTAGGAGTTGCGAGTCGATTTGTCAAGGAATCGCAGGACATCTTCACGTCGGTA
>CAZGDV010000050.1:0-20946 GCA_964524995.1 uncultured Dehalococcoidia bacterium
GAAGCCCGCCCCGGAGGAGGCCCCGTCCAACCTCGGGATCGTGGGAAGATACATCATCAATCCAGAGATATTCGGGATACTCCACAACACCCCCGCAGGCCGCGGCGGTGAAATCCAGATCACCGATGGGCTTCATCAGTTGAGCAAGGAACAGAAGATATACGCCTACCGGTTCATCGGGCGGCGATATGATACCGGGAATCCGTTGGGCCTGCTGAAGGCCTCTGTTGAGATGGCGATGCGTGACCCGACACTCGGCCCTACCTTCCGCGCCTTCCTGGGCAGTCTGCAAGTGCCCTAGTTCAATCTCGGCGTGCCTTTGTCTCTGGCGGCTACTCCCCGCCGTCGGCGAATCTGTAGGGATTGATGAGCATAGCCCTCATGTCCGTTTTCGTCGGTACCAAATGCCTATTGCATCCCATAGTGGGTATGCTAGATTGGGGTTGTACGCTACGCATACGACGGAGGGTAATGCTGGTTCGCCGGACAGAGATCAGCGCGGACCGGCCAGTCGTTATGCTTTCCAATCTGTTGTCAGGCCTCACAGAGAAGAGGCCCGTGGGATTGGCCAGAAGCCTGGCAATCCTATGGGTAGCTTTGTCGCTATCAGAGACGATAGTGACTTACTTCTGCTTGTCGCAGGCAGGGAACATCGAGGGCAATCCGTGGGCGAGGGCGCTGCTGATGCGCGACGAGGCGCTGTTCTATGGGGTCAAGACGCTGGTCACCTTCGGCGTTGGCCTGGGGTTCTGGCTGCTGGCAACGCGCACCAGGCATGTGAGGGCAATGGTCGTATGTGAAATATTCCTGATAGTCATATTCGGGATCGTCCTCACCAACAACCTCCTCCACCTCTGATCAGTCCCACAGTTGATCCCACGTCCGGGTCACCGTCCTGACATGCCACGCTATTCCAAAGACTCTGCCCCAGAGTTAGCGAGGGCCTGCAGCGTCTCTGAAACTTCCTTGGCTCTCGTCAGCACGGAGTTGATGTCCACGTCGCTTAGCGTCTTGGCCAATGTCGCGACAGGGTTCTCCTCGACGTCTTCGGCCCGGAAGATGTCAAGGAGACTGTCACCGCCACCTCCACCGGTGGGAGCCTGCTCCTCAGCAGCATCCCCTTCGGCTTGCTCTTCGTCCTCTTTGTCAGCCTGTTCGTCCGCAAACATGGGGCCGCTCGAGCTGATCGCGCTCGTAGCGGTCTGCGGCTGGTCCTCCTGTGGTGGCGCGGAGTCCTGCGGGGGCTGCGCCGGGGAGCCCGTCTCGGGCATTGGGGGGGGAGGTGGTTCGACACCGGCCTCGGCCGGCGGTGACTCGGCCGGAATGCCTCCCTGGCCGTCCACGTCGGGTGCAACTGTGCCCTCGCCGGAAGCGGCCGTCACTGTCTCGGTGGCTGGCGCTGGTTCGGCCGCTGCGGCCTGGGCGTCGGGGCCCAGAGAGAGGTTATCGAACGTGGGCATGGCTGCAACGGCACCGTCCAGGGCGGGCTCGGGGTCGGGCGGTGCGGGGGCGGCCTCGGGTGCAGGGCCTGGGGCCGCGGTCGCGGTGGGCTGTGCTGGCGCAGCCTGGGCCGTTGGGGGACCCTGGGTGGTGGGTGGAGCGGCATCACCGGCACTTTGTGCCGGTGATGGTGCCTGGAGAATATCGACCATGCCGAGCGATTCCTGTGTGGCTGCCTGGGTCTGCACCTCGGCAGTTGGCGGTGCCGGAGGCGGCTGTTGGTCCTGTGGTGCACTCCCGGCGAGAATAGGGTCGAAGCTCGCAGGGTCCTGCACGGGCTGTTGACCAGCGGAGGCGAGCGTTTCCGTCATGTCCGAAACGCCAGGTGAGGCCACCGGGGCTTCGGGCGATTGCCTCTCCTCGCTGATCAGGAAGGCAGCGATCGGATCGTCTTCCAGATCGTCACTCGCCTGATTCTCGAATGAGGTGCGGAGGGTCTCCCCTAACCTCCTCAGCGTCACGGAGCCCTTCTTGGTGATGAATGAGACGCGTTCTCCCTCACCATCCAGAGAGGCAGCGATGTTCCTGCGAAAACGGCTGAGCCGAGCTCCTATGGGCATTCTGCTTCTCCCTTTATTATCCTTTCTGAGTCTCCCCTAAAACGCCGTAATCGGACTGAATAATGCGTCGGCTATAGGCGGGACCATGACCATACCTCCGCCTGTAGCCAGGAGCGCCACACCGAGGTAGTTATAGAATGTGTACTTGCTGCCGCCCTGGGCCACCTTGGCCGCAAAGGCCACTGTTATCGATAGCACGAGGAGGACCGGCGTTGTCGTGTACTCGAGTATGCCAATACTCCCGAAGTTTAGGGAGAACACCTCCAGCGCTGCCGATTCCACGCCCTCCACCGCCTCGTAGTAGCTTCCCGCGGCGGCGTTGGCGAAGGCGACTATGACCTGCGCGACGAAGACGAGCAAACCCACAATCGCGAAGTGCATTCCCAATACCAGGAGGGCGAAGGAGTTGGATACCTGAGCCCGTTTGGCGCGCAGAAAGTTCAGGCTGGTGGCCAATAGACATGAACGATCGCCGACCTCTTCCGGTTCGCCGCCGAGGCGTGTTGCATCCTGGAACATCTTGATGGTTCTGTAAACCGTTTCGCTGCCCGTCTCCAATGAGAAGCGGTGCCAGCAGAGCTCGGGCTTGAGTCTTGTAAGGAGCCTACCCTGCAGGCTCTTGACATCATCGGCAAGCGATGCGACCGATCTGAGGTCCAGCTTCTTCAGTGCCATCGACGTTGTGATGCCAACCGCTGAGGCTATGCTGCCGGTGGATCTGATGAAGGTGCTTACGTCGGAGTCCTTCTTCCTTACCTGGCGATCGAGCATGGTACCCGCTATGCCGACAGGCAGCATGAGTATGGAAGCGAGGACTATCGCCCACCCCAGACCTCCCCCTATCACAAGCACGCCCATGAACGATACCGCCGCTGTGGGGAGCAGGATGAACTCCAGACGTCGTGCCCTGCGATGCGGTATGCAGTACGGCGTGTACGAATGGAATCTGATCTCCTTGGGTGCCACCTTCCATACCATCCACGCGCCGACGATCGCTGCGCCGACCGTCAGTCCGACGACGCCTATGGTCATGCCGGTGGCCACGGGGTATATGAGCATCGAAACGGCCGACACCATCACCATCAGGGCTGCGGAGATGATGATCGCCGCATAAGCCTCGGTCCACATCCTCAGCGTCTCGACATCCCGGCTGTAGACGTTTTCAAAGGCCTGCGCAGCCAGTCTTGCCTCTACCTGCAAGAAATCGGTCTCGGCTTCGCCGGCAGCCATCGACGCCGACCACCTCAGGAGAAAGCCTCTGACAGGCTCCTCTCTAGCAGTCTCGCCGACTTTGCGGCAGGCGAGCGCATAGTCAAGCCGCATTTGGTTGGCCAGGACCTGTATCTGTTTGAAGTACTTCGAGGTATAGCAGGGCAAGTCGCAGGCAAACTCGATTATCCGCGTGCGGGATATGCCCGCGGCGGCCACGGCGGACATGTAGGACAGCTGGTACAGCATGTCGTAGCTGAGGAACTCGCTGCCCTTCTCAGAAAATGCCCTCGTGGTGAGCGCGCGCCAGGACGTTGAGAAGCTCATAGAAATCCGTGACTCCCTTCTCCTTGTGGAGCCTCTCCAGAATCCTTGCCCGTTTGTCGAGCATGGTGTATATCTTCCACCTCTTCTCAGGTGGGAACCCGTACTTGGGTGCGATCTTCTCCTCCAGGAGGAAGCTGTTCTTGTTGCCTATGAAATCGAACTCGTCCGTTGCCTGGTTCCAGTGAAATACCTCTACGAAGGAGAACGCATCGTCCACTGGGTCGTATCCAACTATCTCGCTGATGCTCGTCGCGCGTCTTCCGTCCTTTCCATTCGGCAGCTTGACGGCGTTCTGACACACTACGATGTTCAAGCAGTCGATATATGTCTTCGGTATGTTGATCGGGTCACCGGTCAGCCTCTGGATCACCTTCTCTACGTTGGATGCGTGGAATGTGCTCATGACGGCGTGACCTGTCTGCATCGCGCCGAAGGCGATGGACCCCTCCTGGCCGCGGATCTCGCCGACGATTATGAAGTTGGGGCGCTGTCTCAAGGCAGCCTTCAGCAACTCGAACATGGTGACGGCTGAGCCCTTGTCATCGGGTCCGGGGGTCTTCGCTACCTCACGCAGCCAGTTCTGATGGGGTACCTGAAGCTCCGGCGTATCTTCGATACTCACGATCTTGTTGTTAATCGGGATGAAGGTTGTGACTGCGTTCATCAGTGTCGTCTTGCCCGAGGCGGTCTCTCCCACAACGAACATGTTCATCCCGTTCTCGAGCATCAGCGAGAGGTAGGCTGCCATCTCGTAGGAGATACTGCCGAACCCGATCAGCTCGAGTATGCTGAGAGGCGTATCGAAGAACTTTCTGATGGAGAAGTTGCTCCCGTTCCGCGCGACCTCCGTTCCGTATACTATGTTTATTCGGGAGCCGTCCAGCAGGGTCGCATCGACAAGTGGCCTGCGAAGCGTGACGGGCTTCTTGATTGCCTCAGACATGCGCAGCACGAAGTCGTCGAGGTCGTCTGCTGACTCAAAGCATATGGAGGACTTGAGCGCCTTGAAGATCTTGTGCTCTACGAACATGCCGCCGACGCCGGATTGGCTGATGTCCTCGATGTAAGGATCGAGCAGCAGGGGTTCGAGGACGCCCATGCCTACCTTGTCTCTCACGGTAAGGTACTTGACGCTCTCGAATTCCTCCGGCGTAACTTCGACCTTTGGCTTCTGCTTCTCCTGCTTCTCCTTCCCCTTCTTTTTCTTGCCATCCTTGCCCTTGTTGTCTGCGTTTTCTTCCTCGCCAGCCAGCCGCCTGACCACATCCCGCTTGACGTCGCAGACCTTGGTGACGACCTCAATGAGGCCCTCGCTACGCTCTTCATTGCTCTCTTTGCCGTAGAGCTCGTCGGCAACGTTGATGAGCCTCTCCTCGACGTCGAGCATGATCTGGTCCATGTTTTTCAGCATATTGGGCTCGATTGGGATGTAGTTGCCTCTGCCGCCTCCGGGATCGGAGTATATATGGATGAAGACGTTGTCTGCCACAGGGTAGATAAGGTTCTTCTGCCCATCGGAAAGACTCCTGCTCAGCTTCTCGTAGTACTCCGGGACCCCTATCTCCTCTATGGGTATGGCCTGCAGGTAGTCCTTGAGATGGCTGTTCTGCTTCGCAGCATCTTTCAGGCCCTCCGATATCCACATGAACAGCTCATCCTCGGATAGGCCGCTACCCTTCTCGGTGTCGAATGGCAGTATATTCCGTGGCAACGCAATACCTTCCTAGGCCTTCGCTTTGGAGAACGGCATCACCTTGATGCCGAGGCCCGACTCGACTTCAAAGGATATGATTCCACCGGTTTTCGACTGGGCTCCTCTTATCTTCGCTACCTCCATTATCTTGATCATCTTGCTGCCCATGATCTCGTTTCGCAGCTTGATGTGGGCGTCACACATGGCGCCGACTCTGCCCAGCGAGCTCTCTTCGAATGCGTAGCTGTGGGCCGAGCACACCACACTCAGTCCCCGGTCGGCATAGGTCTTGCACTCCTGGAAGAATGAGATGACTTCGTCAACCGATGACTGCGTGGCGTAGTATGTGAGCGAGTCTATGACCACGAGGTCGATGCCGGCCCGGATGCAGTTCTGTACCAGTGGCAGGATCGTGCCATGGAGAGTCTGGTTCATCCGCTTGGCATCCAGGGGCATGATCTGTATGCGCGATAGAAGGAAGTAGTCCAGGATGTCCAGATTGAGGCTCTGCATCTGGCTTATCAGGCTTCGCACGGTGTTCTCGGTGGTGAACATCGTCACGCTCAGATCGGACTTCAGACTGCCCCAGATCAAATGCTGGGTGAGAACGGATTTGCCTGCATCAGGCTCGCCATCGATGAGGGTGAGGGTCTTCACCGGAATGCCGCCCCCCATCTTCTTGTCCAACTCATCATTGCCGGTGCTGATGATCTTGGCTTCTAGTTTTTTCGTCTTCGTCATCGGAGCTACCTAACCCTGAAATTGCCGTGTAGTAGCCACACCGTTGTAGGTCGACACGGCAACCATGTTCGTAGTATTGCCCCCGGGTAGCGGGGAGAGTCTCAGTCTGAACAGCGCTACCTCGCCGGGATTCAGTATTCCTGGCTCGAATACCTCCTGCTGGGTCATGCCGGTGTCAGAGTATATCGTGTTCACGTTCCACTGGTTGTCGGTGAGGTTACCGGCGCTTGCGTAGGAAAGAGAGCCTATTTGGTAGGTACCGTTCCCGAGGTAATACTGGGCCAGGACGTCCCAGTCGGAGAAACTCGCGAGGTGTACCCTGCCGCAGTTGTGGACCTGGACGTCCACATACGGAGCTGTGCTGTTGGCATCGAGGATGTCGATGTCCGTCCTCGATGCCTCATCCGACGTTTCCACCATGTCCTTCCATGACTGGACGCTGGAGTCCATCCAGGCGAAGGACACGTATGCCCAGGTGAGCACAGCCACCAGCATCAAGGCCAAGACGATCAAACCTGTCACTATGTTGCTCATGGCACTCACATGCTGAAGTAATGTTCATCGGATACCCCGTTGGGAATCAGCACCTTTACGTCGTATTCCTCCCCTGCGGACGGTCGACTGGCGGCCGCGTAGCTGACCTCTATCCTTAGTGTGGTGGCCTTCTTCCATACCGTGCCATTCGGGATAGTGTAGTCCCACTGCGGGTACAACCCGCTGGCGTAGTCGGCGTGAGGAATCCAGGCCCATAGAGTGTCGTTGCCGCCGATGAAGACGTCACAGCTTTCGACACTCTTTATGGTCTCCGTGCCTATGTTCTTCACCCATACGAACACGTCGAACTCGGTGTCGGAGTTAGTGTCCTGCCACGTGCCCGAGTCATCGTATTCGCCGGCGGCGTGGATTATCTCGATACTGCTCTTGATACGCTCGCTCATGCGTGCCGATGCGCTGGTCATAGCGCCACTCGAGCTTGAGATGGCGGGGAAGACGGCGTTGAGTACGAGGACCACGCAGACAACGGCTGCGGTGATCATTAGGACTGTGCCTAGAGCCTTATCCATTCCTAGCCTTCCTGCTTCTGCTCTTTTTGGTGGCTGCGGTCCTCTCGTGCAACAGTGAGAGGATGGCAGACTCAAGCGTACCCGTTCGGTGGCGAAGCAGCAGGCTGTCAAGCTCTATTAATAGCGATATGCTGTCCCGTAGGAGTTGTTCTCCAGACTCCGTGCAATCGGGTGTGCAGTCGCCGTGAAGCTCTATGAGCAACAGGACGGCTTGTTTCAGGCGTGGCGGCATATTGCGGGCAACATCGTATATCTCGACCAGCTTCTCCAGGTTCTCTCTGCCGACTGTGGTGATGGCGGTGGACAGCCAGGGTGTGAGTATAGCCAGCGTTGGGAGGTCTATATCCTCGTCGTCCGTCGTCTCGGGGCCGTCGATGTGCTGGCTGGACTCTCTCTCCTCGAAGGGCTCTTCCGAGATCGCTCTCGGGCTGTCCCAGCTCTCCTGTTCGAGCCCTCCCGGCCCTTCGCAGAAGCCCGGAGTGATGTCATCAGCACCATCGCCCCAGCTATCAGGCCCGAAGCCGAGATCGGGGTCCCCCGGGCTGTCGCCCATCTCCCCGAAGCTGAGCACGTCGCTCTCGGTTGAGGGTTCCGTGGCGGTGACTATGTCGCTCGGGTCAGCACTAGCGGCTAGCTCTGGAGGTGGTGGAACCGGTGTGGAGCTGGGCGTTGGCCCAGGGTCGGCATGCGCCTCTGGAGTATGAGTGATGATCACCTGCTGAGGTGGAGCAGGTGGAAGACCACCTGCGGACAGGTTGAAGTTCCCTCCGAGGTCATCACCGCCGGAGGTGGTGCCCAGGGAACCGATAGGGCCAATTGCACCGGCTGCCCCTAGGCCCAGGCCGCCGCCTCCCATGCCGGCGCCAGTGATCAACTGGTCCTTGATGTCCAGGAGGACTGCCTGCACCTCGTTCTTGATCACCTTCAGTTCGTCTTCGAGGTTCTGGATCTTGTTCTCCACAGCGCGGCCCCTCTAGTGATGCCCGCGAGGTCGCAGCTGAGGCATTCAGCTCAAACCCCAGCTGCGACCTCCTGATTCTTCAAGTGCACAGTACAGCTGTTGCTAGTTGAGGTCCATGACGGTGTCGAGCCTGCCCGGCAGCGTTCTCTCGATGGTGAGCGCTGCACCGGTCTCCGGCCTGACCTCAATCGTGAACGTGTCGTATATGCCCGGCAGGTTGGCCGTGCTATCGATGAACGGATCGCTCGTGTCACTGCCTACTGTGTAAGTACCGTTCACCGCGTTGACCAGCCATACGGTGACGACTGCCTTCTCCTCGGACTCCAGCAGGTAGTCGCCGCTGCTGCGCTTGCCAACCCAGCTGAGCGCCCAGGCGGTGTCTCCGATCACTTGGTTCTCATCGACGTAGGCGATGATGCACACATTGGTGCTGCCCGAAGAAGCGATCGTGTAACCAGCCGTATCGTTACCGGTCTGCGTGTACGGCGGCGTCAGGTCGATCGCCTGACCTTCCAGGGTGTTGGTCAGCGTGAACGACACCCTGCCACATGTCTGTGTACCGTTTGCGGTATGTGCATAACCCAAGACACTTCCCCTCAGTGCCATGGAGGCCCTGGTCTCTTCTAGACCGGCGTAGATGGCCTCTTGACCCTTCTGGGAAGAGAAGATGCCGGCCGACAGCACCGTGTACGCGAACACGGAGGCTACCACTACGAACGCGATTAGGATGATCGCGGTCTCCAGGCCGGTGATGCCCTTCTGGTCTCGGTGTGCTCTCTTCAGCAGTCTCTTGAGCATCTTATTTCCTCCTCAGTTGTTTCCTTTCATTCTCTCCGGTCGTTTCCTCATAGCGGCCAGCCGCTAGTTGAGGATGAACACGCTGTCCAGCCTCGCTGGGGTCGTTCTCTCTATTGCCAGAACGCTCCCGACGGCAGGCTTGACCTCGAGGGTGAAGTTGTGGTAGGTGTCGATGTTCTCGCCAATGCCGGTGACATCGACTACCATTTCGAACAGCTCTCCCGGCTCAAGTATGGAGTCACTGTCGCCCCACCCTTTCCTCGTGGCCGTGAAGGCGAGGTCTTCGGTGTGTTTGGTCTCGCTGTGATAGCTCACGGTACAGACGTTGGTGCTGCCGGTGTCGGCGATGCCGTCGCTATCCCCGTCGGTCGGAGCCGTGAGGTCAATCGCTTCACCCTCGAGTGCGGCTGTGACCATGAAGACCAGAGACTGGACGGCAGTCGTGTTCGATGTTGCGACGACGCTCCCCTTGATCTCCAGGGTCGATCGTGTGTGTTCCAGGCCTGTGTAGATTGCCTCCTGGCCCTTCTGCGACGAGAAGATGCCTGCAGACAGCACTGTGTAGGCGAAAACCGACGCCACTACCACGAACGCGATCAGGATGATCGCAGTTTCGAGACCGGTGATGCCTTTCTCGTCACGTCGCAGGGCTTTCGTCAGTCTGTTCCAGATTCTCGTCATTCTTACCCCTCCTGTTTAGTCTGGTGCCTCTTATCGTCGGGTTAGTGAAATGAAACCTCACGTCCTGGTTCCGACTGGCCCGGCCGTGGGTATTTTTCATCGCCTCCATCACATTCTGACCACCTCCCCTTTGCCCCGTGCGTCAGGAGTCTCCTTATAGAGGAACGCCAACACGTCTTGATGACGGTATCTCCAATCGCCTCTGCCTCCGACCTTGAAGGCTCTGAGCTTCCCATTCCGACTCCAGCGTCGTACAGAGCTGACGTGAACCCTTAAGAATTGGGCGACTTCATCGCAAGTCATGATTGCCTTGTCGTCCCATTCGGTTCTTCCCGTCTTTCTGTTCACTGTATCGCCCCCTTAGTGCCTTTTGTTCTACTTCAGACCCGAGATGGCTAGAAAGACAGTGTTCCGGCGTTCCTGGTTTGTCTTGTTCCTCTGCTGCCATTCGAGCAGCTAATCCGATTCCCATTGCCGAATGCGCCACAATGACGAGCTATTGAGAGCATCCTGAGGCAAGCATAGCTACTGTGCACTACGCCCACAATCACCCAGTAGTACTAACGTGGGTGACTAAATGGTCATGTCGTACCGACACTCGACCACGATTGGCCTGTGACGCACTCGATATATGGAATTCAAACGGGGGACATTGATTTCGCTGACCCGGCGAGCTATAATCAGGTTGCCGTCGTTGTGGGAAACCCAATGCGAGTAGACGTGTTGGTGTGAGATATCCGAAGCTGCGCGAGGCGTGCGGGATCTTCGGGGTGTATGCTCCAGGAGAGGATGTAGCTCGGCTTACCTATTTCGGTATCTACGCCCTGCAGCACCGTGGCCAGGAAAGCGCCGGCATCGCTACCTCTGACGGCAGCCGGATCAGGCTTCACGCTTCGATGGGCCTTGTTGCCCAGGTCTTCAACGAGTCCATACTTGATCAGCTTCGGGGCTGCATCGCCATTGGCCACAATCGCTATTCCACCACTGGGTCCAGCCGTGTCGTTAACGCCCAGCCGATTGTGGTCTCTAGCCCTCTCGGGGACATTGCCCTGGCTCACAATGGTAATCTCGTGAACGCGGCGTACCTGCGTCGCGAGCTCGAAGAGAAGGGTTGCACGTTTGGCTCGACCACCGACTCGGAGACGATCGCGCACCTCATCGCGATGGCACCCAAGATGAGTCTGGCTGACAGGGTGAAGTTCGCAATGGGAAAACTCGTGGGAGCGTACAGCATTGTCGCGATGACCAAAGACAAGCTGGTGGGGGTGCGTGACCCTCTGGGGGTTCGTCCCCTGTGCATGGGAGCCCTCGATGGGGGGTGGGCAATGGCTTCGGAGAGCTGTGCTCTCGATCATCTGGGTGCCTCCAGCCTCCGAGAGATAGGGCCTGGCGAGGTTGTTCAGGTTGATGCTACCGGGGTCAAGGAGTCCATTGCCGGTACGAGTGACAGGAAGGGCTTCTGCATTTTCGAGTACATTTACTTCGCGCGGCCCGACAGCGTCATAAACGGCCGGCGTCTGTATCCGGCGCGGCAAGCGATGGGTGTCGAGCTGGCGCGTGAGCACCCCGTCGACGCTGATCTGGCGATCGGGGTTCCTGATTCCGCTACGGCTGCCGGAATCGGCTACTCCCTGGCGTCCGGCATTCCTTTCAGCGAGGGCCTTCTGAAGAACCGCTATGTCGGGCGGACCTTCATCGAGCCCGAGCAGCGACTGCGGGACCTGGGTGTCAAGCTGAAGTTCAACGCGATGACCGAGGTGATCTCCGGCAAGCGGCTGGTAGTGGTGGATGACAGCATAGTGCGCGGTACTACCACGCCGCAGGTCATCAGCATGCTGCGCAAAGCAGGGGCCAAGGAGGTCCATATGCGGATCTGCGCCCCTCCTATTCGCTATCCTTGCTTCTTCGGTGTCGACATGGCCACACGAGGGGAACTGATAGCCGCCCGGAAGACGATCCCCGAGATCGCTGACGCGATAGGGGCGGATTCCCTTGGCTACCTGAGCCTGGAAGGACTGATACGGGCAGTGAGTCTGCCGAGAGACCTATTCTGCCTCGCCTGCTTCACTGGCGACTACCCCGTTCCCGTTCAGCTCGAGATGGACAAGCTCGCGCTGGAATCGTTGCCGGGTGCCAACTAGGGGCATATCCACACGTTTTCGAGAGAGACTTCTTCGTGCGACCGGATGGCGACAGTTCCCACGGGGCCTATGCTGACGCCGGCGTGGACATCGATGCCGCCGGACGGGCCGTCGAGTCCATTAAGAAGACGGTTCGTGAGACCTTTGGCGCCGAGGTGCTCACAGGCATCGGGGCCTTCGCAGGTCTGTTCCAGCTCTCGGGCTATCGAGAGCCAGTATTGGTCTCCAGCGTGGACGGCGTCGGCACCAAGCTGAAGATAGCAATCGCCCTCGATCGTCACGACACCGTAGGGATCGACCTCGTGAATCACTGCGTCAACGACATCTTCACGTGCGGCGCTGATCCTCTGTTCTTCCTCGACTACATATCCGTAGGCAAGCTCATTCCCGACAAGATCGCCAGCATAGTGGGCGGGTTTTCGCGTGCCTGCAAGGACGTTGGATGTGCGCTGATCGGCGGTGAGACCGCCGAGATGCCCGGCCTGTATGCCCCCGGTGACTATGACCTGGCCGGGTTCATAGTGGGGGCCGTCGAGAAATCGCGCATGCTGCAGACCGATTCCATTACCGCCGGTGACGTTATCCTGGGACTGCCGTCGAGTGGCCTGCATACCAACGGCTACTCGCTCGTGCGCAAGGTCTTCGGCGTTGACGACAACCCGGCGGCGTTGGGCGAACGCTACGCTGAGCTCGGCCGCACGCTCGGGGAGGAGCTGCTAGAGCCTCACCGGTGCTACTATGGCATGCTGAAGCCGGTAGTGGGTGGCAGCGGTAAGGACACGAGTGTGATCAAGGGAATGGCGCACATAACGGGCGGCGGCATAATCGATAATGTTGCCAGGGTGCTCCCGCCTGGGGTCACGGCGCTGTTCAAGTCGAGCTCGTGGTTGGTTCCACCCATCTTCGGACTGATTCGTGAACGGGGCAGCGTTGACCTGCGGGAGATGTACCGCGTCTTCAACATGGGTATAGGCATGACAATCGTTTGCTCGGCTGGCGACGTGGATAGGGTTATCGAGGTCGTGCCGGAGGCAGTGGTTGTGGGCGAAGTTGTGCCTGAGAGAGACGAACGTGTGGTCGTGGACTGAGGAGTAGGTGGCTGACCATTCGACAATACTGCACTGGAGCGGAACATGCGTGCAATACTGAGTGTATCCGACAAGACGGGACTGGTAGACTTCGCACGAGGCCTTCTGGAGGTCGGCGCTGAGATCTACAGTACCGGAGGTACCAAGAAGGCGCTGGTGGATGCCGGGCTGGCGGTGAAGAGCATCAGCGATCTGACCGGTTTCCCGGAGATAATGGACGGGCGGGTTAAGACGCTTCACCCGGCCGTGCACGGCGGTATTCTGGCCAAACGAGCAGTCCCTGACCATCTCGCTCAGCTCGAGCAGAACAGGATTGGACTGATTGACCTTGTCGCGGTGAACCTGTACCCCTTCAGACAGACCGTTGCCAGGCCGGACGTGACCCTGGACGAGGCCCTGGAGAATATCGATATCGGCGGGCCTACTATGATCCGGGCGGCGGCCAAGAACTTCCCGGACGTACTGGTTGTGGTCGATCCCTCGGACTATGCCAAAGTCGTCGAGCGTTTGAAGGCGGGCGGTCTCTCCCTTGATGAGAGGAAGAGGCTGGCCCAGAAGGCATTCCAGCATGTGGCCGCCTACGACACGGCTATTGCCCAATACCTTCGTGACGAGGAAGACGTCTTCCCCGATGAGTTCACGATCGCAGTCAAGAAGAAGCTGGGCCTTCGATACGGGGAGAATCCCCATCAACAGGCCGCTTTCTACGAAGAGGAGGTAGCGGGTCAGGCGAGCATCGGCATGAGCGCGGCCGAGCAGCTATGGGGCAAGGAGCTATCCTTCAACAACATCCTCGATGCGGATGCAGCGTGGAGCGCCTCGAGCGACTTCCAGGCTCCCACGATATCGGTGATCAAGCACACCAACCCTTGCGGGTTGGCTTCGCACGATGACCTGACGGAGGCCTACAGGCGTGCTTTCCAGGGCGATACCGTGTCGGCGTTCGGCGGCATAGTAGCATCCAACAGGCCCATCGATCTGGCTACCGCAGAGGAGATGTCCAAGGTCTTCTACGAGGTCATAATGGCCCCGGCGTATGAGGAAGCGGCCCTCGATGTCCTCAAGAAGCGAAAAGACGTTCGTATACTCGTCATGAAACCCATGGACGACAGGCCTTCTCTCGACTATCGACGTGTCAGCGGCGGCTTGCTGGTGCAGACACGTGACACGTTGCCCGAAGATGAGATCGAGCTACGGACCGTAACCAAGCGGGAGCCAACACAGGAAGAGATCAAGGATCTGCTCTTCGCGTGGAGAGCGGTCAAGCATATCAAGTCCAACGCTATCGTGCTGGCGAAGGACGCAGCACTTCTTGGCATGGGGGCGGGCCAGCCCAACCGGGTCACCAGCGTGCGGATAGCCCTGGAGAAGGCGGGCGAGCGCTCGCGCGGCAGTGTGCTCGGCTCGGACGCCTTCTTCCCGTTCCCTGACGGCGTCGAGGAGGCCGCCAAGGGAGGTGTGACTGCGATCATTCAGCCTGGCGGGTCGCTAAGGGACGCTGACGCAATCGACATGGCGAACAAGCATGGCATGGCCATGGTGTTCACCGGCGTGCGTCATTTCAAGCACTGAGGTCTGGATGGCAGGGGAGAAGTGGCGAATTGGCGATCTTCCGAGACTGGCTTCGGCGCTCCAGGAGGGCGACAAACAGGTCCTGGAGCGCATTTACGACATCACCGAGTCCGAGGGGCGGACCAAGCCGCCGCCAACGATGCGACCGTGGTTGGAGGAGCGTTTCGGGGGCATCGGTGAGGTCGAGCTGCAGCGCATCATCCGCGTGACCAATCGGGTAACACTCGAGGAAGCGCTGTTCAACCCGCTCCGCGCGAACCGTCCTATCGAGGTCGGCCCGGCCTGTGTGGCAGTTGAGTTCGATGAGGACATACTTCGTGATCCCCTGAAGTGGACGCCGGAAGACGAATTCGGGCGCGTTCGTGGCAAGTACTGCATCAGCGGCAGCAACGTGGCCAAGTATGAGGGCCTGCATGGGGTCGTGGTCTTCGACGAGCCGGAACCCCTCAGGTTCAGCCGGGAGCAGGTATCAGATTACATAGACACTGGTCTTGCGTGGGCTGAGAGGGCACGGTCCACCGACCCTGAGGCCAGGCACTTCCTATTCATGTGGAACTGTGGGGAGAGGGCTGGTGCTTCTCTGCCTCATGGCCACGCCCAGGTCATGGTTGGCCGGCACATGCACTACTCCAAGATCGAGCATCTGAGGCGTTGTGCCGTCTCCTATCGACAGTGCTACCAGTCCAGCTACTTCGATGATCTCTATCGTGTCCATTCCTGCCTGGCCTGTGGCTTCGACAAAGGGGGCGTCAGGGTTCTGGCGCACCTCACGCCTGTCAAGGAGAAGGAAGTACTCGTGATGGGTGCAGACCTCAGCCAGTCGTTCAAGGACAGGGTCTATGAGGTCTTAGCTTGCTTTCGAGATGATATGGGGGTAAACTCGTTCAATCTCGCGCTGGTGATGCCCCCTCTGGGTGAGCCAATAGAGGATTGGATTGGCTTCCCTGTGATCGCTCGTCTGGTGGACCGGGGCGGGACCAAGACGGCCCCATCGGATATCGGGACAATGGAGTTATACGCCGCGAGCGTGATTTCCAGCGACCCGTTTGAAGTGGCGAGAGTAGTACGACGCGCGCTGACTGGCTAGCCTGTCTGAAGCGCGAACCATTTAGCGATCAGGTTACCCTTCAAAATGAAGAGCGTTGACGTTGTCGTGCCTGTCTACAACGAGGAGGCGGTTCTCGAACAGAGCGTTGCCACGCTCAGGCAGTATCTGGCCGAGAACGTGTCCTGGCAGTGGAGAATCGTGATCGCAGACAACGCCTCGGTAGACAATACGCTGGGCATCGCCAGGGAGCTCGCCGGGAAGCATCCCGATGTTGCGTATGTCCATCTGGATCTGAAGGGACGGGGACGTGCCCTCAAGAAGGCGTGGCTCGAGAGCGATGCCGACGCAGTCTCGTACATGGATGTCGACCTCTCAACGAAGCTGGACGCTTTCCCACAGCTGTTGCAGGCGTTCGATGAGGGCTATGACCTGGCCATAGGGTCACGGCTGACGAAGGGTTCGAAGGTCATTGGTCGCAGTCTGAAGCGGGAGACGACGTCTCGCGTTTACAACATGCTGATCAGGATCATGTTCTACCAGAGCTTCCATGATGCCCAGTGTGGCTTCAAGGCGTTGACGCGCGAAGTGGCGCAGGACATCGTTCCGCTGGCTCAGGACAACACCTGGTTCTTCGATACGGAGGTTCTGCTGCTCGCGGAGAGAAGGGGCTACCGGATCAAAGAGGTGCCGGTGGAATGGGTAGATGATCCCGACAGCCGTGTGGATGTGGCAAAGACCGCTATGGATGACATCAAGGGCTTGCTGCGCGTACGCTTCAGGCCCCCGTTCTAGACATTGCGTGAAGCAGGTGCCCGGCTCTGGCCACGGCATCAAAAGTTGGCAAGGAGGCAGTAGTGGAGCTCAGAGTAGTCTCGGGTGACATAGTTGAAATCGAAGCGGATGCAGCGATAGTCAATCTGTTCGAGGGAACAGAGAGTCCGGGTGGTGCTACCGGCGCAGTTGACAAGGCACTCGACGGCGCTATATCCCGTCTCATCAGCGAGGGTGAGATCAAGGGGAAGACGGGTGAAGTCACGCTCATTCACACCCTGGGCAAGATCAGGCCGGAGAGGGTTCTTGTGGTCGGCCTGGGCAAACAGGGGAAGTTCACGGTGGATGCAGTCCGCAGCGCCACAGCCGCCGCCTGCAAGGTCGCCAGGAGAGCGGGAGCCAAGCGTGTGGCGACGATACTCCACGGCACAGGAGCCGGAGGCATAGACCCGGCGCTCGCTGCGCAGGCTATCGCTGAGGGTAGCGTGCTGGGCCTGTACACCTTCCGGCAACACATAACGAAAGAACCCGAGCATGGTGATATCGAAGAGTTGCTCATCGTCGATCGGGACGAGGGCCGGCGCTCCGTGTTGGAAGGGGCCGTTGACCGTGGCCAGGTACTGGCGGAGGCAACGGTTTTCGCTCGTGACATGATCAACCAGCCGGCCAACTACATGACGCCGTCGGACATGGCTCAGGCTGCGCGGAATGTGGCTGACTTCGGCCTCGAGTGTACGGTACTCGAACGTGACGAGATGGAGCGACTGGGCATGGGAGGACTCTTGGGCGTAGCGAAGGGCAGCCAGCAGCCTCCGAAGTTCATCGTGCTCAGATACAGCGGTGGGGACCCGGCGGGTGGGACGATGGCCTTCGTTGGGAAGGGGCTAACGTTTGACTCGGGCGGCATATCCATCAAGCCGTCGGAGCGCATGGACGAGATGAAGAGCGACATGTCAGGAGGTGCTGCCGTCATCGGCGCTATGAGAGCCATAGCCCAACTCAAGCCCAAGATCAACGTGGTGGGGCTCGTGCCTGCTACGGAGAACCTGCCCAGCGGCTCCGCCGTGAAGCCCGGCGATGTGCTGAAGGCGATGAACGGAAAGACCATCGAGGTGGCCAACACTGACGCCGAGGGGAGGATCATACTTGCGGACGCGTTGAGCTATGCCAACAAAGAAGGGTTCTCACCACTCGTAGACCTGGCGACCTTGACCGGTGCCTGTATCGTCGCGCTGGGGAACATATGCACCGGGGCCTTCACCAACAACCAGGAGCTGCTGGGCAAGGTGATCAAGGCCGGTGAGACCGCTGGCGAGAAGATGTGGCAGATGCCGATGTTCGAGGAGTACAAGGAGCTGAATAAGAGCGAGGTCGCCGACGTGAAGAACACAGGGGGCAGGTGGGCGGGGGCGATAACGGCTGCCCAGTTCCTGGCCGAGTTCGCCGGTGACACACCTTGGGTGCATCTCGATATCGCGGGCCCTGCTTTCATCGACAAGGAGCGCGGCTACCTTACGAAGGGTGCGACCGGCGTTGGGGTGAGGACGCTCGTGAATCTGGCGCTGGCGTTGGCGGAGGAGCACAGCTAGTCATCGTCACCAGGAGGAGGTACAAGGATGAAGATCAAGTGGCTGGGACATGCGTGTTTTCTCATCACGGCGGATGATGGGACGAGGATAATCACCGATCCTTTCGGGGAATATCCGGGCCTTCGCTACAAGGCGGTGGACGAATCGGCGGATGTGGTACTGGTGAGCCATGATCACGGTGACCACACGGGGGGCAAGGTTGGGGGCAACCCTGCCCGGGTGGCGGGCTCAGGCAGGAGCAAGGTGGCGGGAATCGAGTTCACGGGCATTGCGACCTATCATGATACTTCGGAAGGAAGCGAGAGGGGCCCCAACCTGGTCTTCTGCTTCACGGTAGATGGCATCAGAATCTGCCACCTGGGCGATCTGGGGCACGACCTGTCGGAGACCCAGGTTGGCGAGATCGGCCCCGTGGACGTCTTGATCGTACCGGTCGGGGGGTTCTTCACCATAGACGCTGCTGTGGCGACATCCGTATGTGACAGGATCAAGCCACGGGTGATCATTCCCATGCACTACAAGAACGACAAATGCGATTTCCCCATTGCCGGTGTGGAGGAGTTCATCAAGGGGAAAACCAACGTCAAGAGGTCGGACGCGACCGAGATAGGCCTGAGCAGGGAAGGGCTTCCGAAGGATAGCGAAATCATCGTTCTCAATCACGCCCTCTAAGCTGCGGTACCCAGGTTCACGGTACCGGGTGATGGCCAAGAATTGACGTATCGCGGGTGAGTCTGGCAAATTGACATCGAAGCGCGGCTTGAAGTATAATAGCGCCCGATTGTCACGGGGGTGCTATGCCGAAGCGTACTTTCCAGCCAAAGAGGCGGCCCAGGAAGCGGAAACACGGTTTCCTGGCGCGCATGTCCAGTCGTGGCGGGCGCTTGGTTCTGAGGCGCAGACGGCTCAAGGGACGCTATCGGCTTAGTGTGTAGGTTCACTGTGGGGGATGCAGAAGGGGGAGAGGCTCAGGAAGGAAGCGGAGTTCAGTGCGGTCTATGCTCAGGGGAAGACATGGTCGAGCGGCTCTATCGTATTGAGAGCGCTACGCAATGACCTTGAGCGGAACCGCTATGCATTCGTTGCCGGGAGGAAAGTGGGGAAGGCGGTAGTACGCAACCGCGTGAAGCGGCGTCTGCGCGAGATCGCGAGGCTGACACCGACCAAGCAGGGGTGGGACTTGGTGTTCATCGCCCGCGCCGGTGCAGGCGATGTGGCGTATCGTGATCTCGATCGGTCAGTGAAGGGGCTCTTGCGCCGGGCACACATCCTGGTGGATGTGGATGCATCCGCAGCTGACGGAAAGGTCGAGGCGTGAAGAGGTTGGCGCTGGGCTTGATACGTCTCTACCAGACGCATGTATCCCCTTCTTCACCTCCCAGGTGCCGGTACGTTCCTTCCTGCTCGGAGTATGGCCGTGAGGCAATCGAGAAACACGGGCTTGTGAATGGTGGTTGGCTCACGGTCAAGCGCCTCTGCCGCTGCAACCCGATCTTCGAGGGCGGGTTCGACCCGGTACCTTGAGTGCGATCGACTCAGCGTCGCAGGTGGACCGTACACTCTTAGCCAAACTTAGCCAAATGCTTGATATCAAACGGACTCGTCCGATGAGATTTGTAGCCCTCGCGATTCTTCTTCTTGCTGTCATATTCTCCGGCTGTTGCTCTCTCTCCCGCGGATGGCCCGGCGCTGCCGTGGGCACTGCGGAAGAGGGCGAGCTCGTCTTCGTCGGTTCCAATAGTGGGACGCTGTGGGGTCTCGATGTGGAGGACGGAGACCGCGTGTGGGAGTGGACGCCCGAAGTCGAGATATCGGCCAACCCCCTGGTTGCGTGTGGTTCGGCGGGTAGTGTGGCGGCCGGCAGCTTCTACAGCGCCCCGGTTCTGGTTGACAACTATCTCTACATGGGGGCTTATGACGGGAAGGTCTATGCCGTCGATACGGACAGTAGGGAAGAGGTGTGGCGCTTTGAGACAGATGGCCCCATAGTCGGCGACGTAGTCATTGCCGATAACACCTTGTTTGTGGGCTCCGCCGACGGTAGGCTGTACGCCCTGGATCTGGCCGGTCTTGGCAACGCTTCAGAGAACGGAACGGGAGATGATGGCGAACCGGCGCTCAAGTGGCCGCAGCCGTTTGAGACCGGAGACAAGGTCTGGACCATGCCTGTTGTCGCCGACGGCATCGTGTACTTCGGCTCTCTGGACAAGAAGTTCTACGCCGTCAAGGCGGACACGGGCGAGCCGGCGTGGGACGAGCCGTTTGAAACAGACGGTGGCATCGCCGCCGAGGCGCTCGTAGTAGATGGCGTAGTCTATTTCGGTTCCTTCGACGACATGTTCTATGCCCTGGATGCCTCGACCGGTCGACCGGTCTGGCCCGCACCTTTTGAGGCGAATGGTTGGTTCTGGTCGGCGCCTGTATACCGTGACGGCGTCGTCTTCACTTGCTGCCTCGATGGCAACGTCTATGCGATCGACGCTGACTCCGGTGAACTGAGGTGGTCGTTCGACGGCGGAAGCCCGATGAAGTCGTCTCCGGTCGTTATCGGCAACACGCTTGTCGTGGCTTCCGAAGAAGGGACTGTGTACGGCCTCGACATGGACAACGGTACACCGAGCTGGGACTTCGAGGTGCCTGACAAGATACTGGCGTCTCTGGCCGAGTCGGACGGCGATATCTACGTGTATTCCAACAACAACAGCGTTTACTGCATAGATGGAAGCACCCACGATGAAGTGTGGGTTGAGGAACTTCCCTAAGGGTAATTGACATGGCGTTCCTAAGGGGTAGACTCCCCTCGTTGCTGCTCCTGCTGGGCGTGCTGCTTATATTCCTCTTCGTGACCGGAGTCATATCGCCCGTCGGCCTCTTTAACCTCATCCTCCTTCAGCCGATACTGAACTTCCTGGTTATACTTTCCGAGGCACTGGGTGGCAGTTTCGGCCTGGCGATCATAGTACTGACAGTCATCGTCATGCTGCTCCTGATGCCGATGCACATGAGTCAGCTCCGATCGATGAAGGCATTCCAGGATTTGCAGCCCCAGATAAAGGAGTTGCAGAAGAAGTACGCCAAGGACAAGGACAAGGAGAAGCTCCAGAAGGAGCAGTCGAAGCTGCTGCGGGAGAGCGGGGTCAACCCGGCGGGCTGCATGTTCACCCAGTTCATACAGTTCCCGGTCTGGATAGGGATTTATCAAT
>CAZGDV010000051.1:0-20496 GCA_964524995.1 uncultured Dehalococcoidia bacterium
ATGCGTGTCGTTGTTCTTGGCGGATCGGGTTTCCTCGGAAGCCACGTGGCAGACGCCTTGTCGGCGGGGGGCCACGAAGTCGTGGTGTATGACACCAGAGAGTCGCCGTATCTGCTCCCGGAGCAGACTATGGTCGTCGGGGACATACTGGATGAGAAGCTGCTCGACCGCACCGTCGAGGGCAGCGAAGTAGTGTACAACTACGCCGGCATAGCCGATATCGATGAGTGCGTCGAGCGCCCTGTGGACACCGCGCGACTCAACGTTGTGGGCAACTGCGTGGCCCTGGAGGCGGCGCGCAAGGCTGGTGTGAGAAGGTTCGTTTTCGCCAGCTCGGTCTACGTCTACAGCGAGTCCGGGGCGGTGTATCGGAGCAGCAAGCAAGCCTCTGAGCTATTCACCGAGGACTATCAGACGCTGTTCGGCCTGCCCTACACTATCGTGCGCTACGGATCGCTCTATGGTGAACGGGCGGGCGAGTGGAACAGCATTCGTCGGTTCATCAAGCAGGGGCTGGAGACGGGCGCGATCGTCTACCATGGTACGGGGGATGAGATACGTGAGTGGATACACGTACGTGACGCCGCGAAACTGAGTGTCGACATCCTGGGGCCCGAGTATGAGAACCAGCGGGTAATCATTACCGGGACTCAGTCTATGAGATATAGGGACTTCCTTGAGATGATCAGGGAGATCCTGGGCAACGCAGTGACTGTCAGCTACGAGCCGAGCACAAGGGGCGCCCACTATAAGATCACACCCTACCTTTTCAGCCCGAAGCTGGGCTACAAGCTGGTGAGCAACCCTCATATAGACTTGGGTCAGGGGCTTCTCGCGTGCATCGCCGATGTCCACAAGGAGCTGCATCGGGAGCAGCATGAAGAGATGGGCCTGCTCGTGGACAGTGACGATGCCGCCTCATGATGTATGGAGCGAGGGTAGATCGTCATGATGAGGATATCCTCTCCGGGTTCATGGCGGATGCTTCCCGTCGGGGTTTCCTTGTGATGCTCGAAGCAGTCATTTTCGATTTCGATGGTGTCCTGGTCGAATCTGTGGATGTGAAGACCAAGGCCTTCGCCAAGCTGTTCGAGGGCTACGGTACCGACGTTGTGCGTAAAGTCGTCGACTTCCACCTCGCGAACGGGGGCATGACCAGGTATGACAAGTTCAGGTACTACTACAGCGAGGTGCTGCGCGAGCCTTTGAGCGAAGCCAAGATGCAGGAGTTGTCTGATCACTTCAGCCAACTGGTCGTCGAACAGGTGATTGCGGCTCCTTATGTTGCGGGAGCAAGAGAGTTCCTCGATCGTCACAGTGGCACTCTTGACCTGTTCGTAGTCTCGGCAACGCCCGAGGAAGAGATCAGATACATCGTCGCGCGCCGGGGTATGCAGGGCTACTTCAAGGGCGTCTATGGTGCTCCTAGAACAAAGTTAGGCCTCACGCGTGGTGTTCTGGAGGAGAACGGGTATCGGCCCGAGGGGGTCCTCTTCGTCGGGGATGCCACGAGTGACTTCGAGGCGGCTCGCGATACGGGATGTGCTTTTGTGGGTCGGGTCGCACGTGACCAGAGCAGCCCGTTTCCCGGTGGTACGTTGGTCACGCAGGACTTGACTGGTCTTGGGGAGATGGTTGCCGACCTCATGCAGAGAAGCGGTAGACCCTCGGGAAAGGGTGACTCTCGGCGATAGTGATCGCGGCCGTGAGGGGGGCAACCGGGGGTTTAGCCTCGTGGAGCAGCCTGCTAGGCTGGTGGTTTCCGCTTGACAACGCCGACCGGCTGGTACTTGGGGTCCCATATGCCCCATGGCATGCCGTTGTCGCCGGACCGGAAGTAGCTCCGAGACAAGTTGTCACTAAGTTCGGTGCAGGCCCGGAGCATTCCAAACAGCTCGTCGTATTCCGCGTAGTTTGAAGGACAATCTCGGGACAGATGAAACAGACGCCTGAGGGTTTCGTCTGTCAGGCACCAACCTCTCGAGGGTTCATGGTACCAATCGCGTTCCTTGGCTGCCGGGAGTGTTGCCACAAGCAAGCCGCCGGGCTTGAGGACCCGGAGCAATTCGGTGACGACCTTGCTCAATCCGTCCAGTGAGTTGTGCTCCAGTGCCGAGATAGATACGATTGCATCCAACGACCCATCAGGTATCTCGATCAGATTGTCCAGTTCCTGGTTGTAGATCGTGACCGTGCCGCGATCCTGTGGAGGATGTGGGTTGGGGTGCCTGGCCCTTCTCAGTGTGGTTCGCATTTTGGCGGGCCAACGGTGCCAATCCTCGATGGAACGGCCGGGAGGCAGGAAGTCGGTAAGACCGAGGCGTCTCACCGGCCCCAGGTCGTTAGGCCGTAGCCCTGTCAACGGGCACCATGAGCGATAGCGCCAGTCGAGATTGGCACGGCCGCGACGGTCGACGCTCAGGACGTGCACGCCCTGCGCCGCCAACCACCACTGCATCATTCCCCTGCCGGCACCCGCGTCCAGAGTATGCTGGCCGCGAACCGGCTTCAGCATCCGGGCTGCCCATGTCAGGTCGAGCAGGTAGTGCCAGCCGAAACCGGCTTGCAGTTGGTTGGCGATCCGGTGGAACTCCTCGACCAATTGACGGTGCTCCTGTAGTAGGGAGACCGGCAACAGTTCGATTCGGTCCCTGACATCATTCGTGTCCATTCAACTAGACCTTGCTCCTTGAAAGGCGCTTCGCCTTGTTGGCTGCCCGTTGGCAAACACGTCCGTCAGCCCCAGAACAGTATCCTTCATGGGACTCGTGGCAACAAAGCCTGAGCGGTTTCGTGTCAGGTTGCCACACATCGGCAACTCCTATCTGTCGACGTAATCCTCAACTCTGCAAATCTGGCGCGACGCCCAGGTGACGTCCCCCAAGCCGGTGTGGTTCCAGTCACCTTGGGGAATTGTGCCTTGCCTAGACTGCATCGCCGAGTCAACAAGATAGTCCACTAGTCTGAGGGACGCCTTACCATCAAGTGGCTCGATTTGCTCCTTGAGTATCCTTCGTCTCCCTTCGGAGTGGAGTGAGCGGTCGTCGAGGTAACCTCTTATGGCGCGTTCCAGAGCATCATACGAACCAACCATCCACGTTCCCTGTGCAGCGACAATGGGCTTGTAGTGCTCGAAAGCGTACTCCAGGAGGAATGAATCGTTCGGAGGCCTGTTCAGATCACCATCAAAGGCGAGCGAGATGACAGGGGTATCAAGCGCAATCGCGTCCAGAGCAAGGGAACCGCGGCTCTGAATCACTATGTCCGAATGCTTCATCAAGTTCGCCAAGACGGATTGGTCATCGGCCGCGTTTGTCAGGGCCTCGGCTGGCCGAAGGCCGAACGACGCCGCGCTGAGGCAGATCACGTGTGGCGGCTTCGCCAGCGACAGGAAGTCACGCTCCCAGTCGCGATCCTGAGGGTGCGTACGTAAGAGCAGGGTGGCTCGGCCATAACGGCCATCGATGAAGTCACCGGCGAGCCTATGCGCGATTGAGACCTCGTGTTCTTTCAAGCCTCTGGCATTGGTCCCGAAGGTAACGAGTTTATGCGTGACCGGAACCCCGAGTCTAGCCAGGAAGTCCTCGCGGTTCGCGAACGTGCCGAGGTTTGCATGCTGATCCATTTGCACTTTGCCCACTTGGTGGACCTTCGCCTTCTCGATGCCATGAAGCCCGACCATCTCCTCGACCATACGCTCGCTCGCCACTACGTAGCCGCTCATCCCCTTGGGCGTTGCCCCCTTCGTGGTGGGATGGTCCCAACTCGACACAATGCCGATCATTGGAACTCTCAGTCGGCGAAGCGCTCGCGCCCAGTAAGCCGTGCTGAGGAGATGCAGTCTCCCGAACACAAACAGGTCGGCATGAAGATGCCGCAGGAAGTCCGCATCACTCCTGAGAACATAGTTCAGAGGACCATGCCTTATCTCGTATAGAGAGCGGAACATCGCTATACTCTCCGGAAGCGGGCGACTGATCGTCGCACCCCGGCGATAGTCGGAAAGGATTTGCTGGCGACTTCTCTCTTGTGGGCTACGCTGAGCACGAATGGAGTAGTGGGAGAGGCCGTTCACCGCCGCGAAGCGCTGCACAAGGGAGTCAAAGATGTACACCCTGTCCAGATGACGGAGAAACTGCCTACCGCGCTCATATGCAGAGAGAGGCAGTCTGCGCGAAGCCGCTGCTCCGGTTTGCGATCTAGGTGGAGCCTGGGGCGGGAACTTCACGAACTCAATGTTCTGGCAGCCGCGCCTGGAGATCTCGTCGCCAACGGCGGGATCGCCGTTGAGCAAGAGGAATGTGACGTGTTCCCTTCTCGCCATCTCATCCCAGACTGGCGTGAAGAGGAAGTCGCGGACACTGTATAGATAGGGGAGAGTTATGGCTACTCTAAGCACGTCGTCCGCGTCCCGAACCATACCGCTCATAGCGAAGCAGAGCTACCGAGGGCATTGCCCAGTGCCTGCAGGAGTCAGCTTCTTCGCAGCTTCTTCAGAACTGCTACTTCGCTGTCGTAGACTGTCTTGATGCCGTCACCAAGTGCTGCCTCAGTGGCCCTGATGTCTTTGACCAACCTGGCGAAGCCTTGCGGTTCCACTGAGGCAGCCTGGTCGCTACCCCACATTGCGCGGTCCAGAGTGATGTGACGTTCGATTACACATGCGCCCAGCCCCGCCGCAGCGACGGAAGGAGCCAAGCCCACTTCGTGCCCGGAGTAGCCCACCGGCACATCGTAGCGCTCTCTCAGTGTCCTTATGCACTTGAGATTCAACTCATGCGGCTTCGCGGGGTATGTGCTTGTGCAATGCATAAGAATGAGATTGTCCTTTCCAAGGACTTCCACAGCATGATCAATCTGTTCGATCGTGCTCATGCCAGTTGAAAGCATGATAGGCCGTCCTGTTCTACGATGACGAGCAAGTAGGCTGTCGTCGGTCAGGCACGCGGAGGCGATCTTCCAGCAGGGCGGGTCGAATCGCTCTATGAAATCGACTGACGATTCGTCCCATGCAGAGGCCAGCCACCGGACGTTGTGCATCTTGCAGTAGCCGTCGATTTCCGCATACTCTTCCAGACCTAATTCGAGGCCTCGCTTCAAGTCTCCGTTGGTGGAACCGAACGGGTTTTCTCGTGGCTGGGCTAATTCTGCGGGCGTATAGACAACTTCGACCGTCCTCTTCTGGAACTTGACGGCATCGCACCCTGCGAGCACTGCCGCAGATATGAGCTTCTTCGCGATTTCCACATCGCCGTTGTGGTTGATGCCGATCTCGGCTATGATGAAAGCTGGCTCGCCCTCACCTGCCGGTCTGTCACCGATCATTATCTTGTCCGCCATGCTCACCCTCGTTTCTTCAGTGCCTGGCACCCGGTGCGTCACGGGATTCCCGCACGGCAATAAGCCAGTCCGCGATCTCCCGGACAACCCCGTGGCCTCCCTTGCTGGCTGTTACCAGTCTCGCAGCGTCCTTCGCGGCGGTCTCCGCGTCGGCCGGAGCAATCGATACGCCTGCCCAGTCAAGGGCTGCTCGATCATTGATGTCGTTGCCGACGAATGCCACTTCGTGGGGCTTGAGCCCGCGTTGCTCGGCCAGGCGGCGCAGACAGGTGAGCTTGTCGTTGCAGCCCTGTACGCACTGAATCTGGAGCTTCGTGCATCGTGCGGAAACGACAGGGTTCTCTTCGGTAGATAGCACGATCGCTTCAATTCCGGCTTCTTTCAGCATCTTAATCCCAAGGCCATCACCCCGATGACACATGACCGCTTCAGTCCCGTCTTGACCTACAAGCACGCGATTGTCTGTCATAACCCCATCGAAATCCAGTACCAGTAACCTGATATCTGCTAGAGCGGTATCCTTTGGGTCAATCCTCATCTATGGCACCTGCAGTCGGCACAATGCCGGGAGTTCGGCCGCGAGCGTGGGATCCCTACCACGAGGTTCTGCCGCCATCAATAATGAGATTGGCACCAGTCATGTAGGAGGAAGCGTCGGAACAAAGGAATACCACAGCTCCCTTATACTCATCCTTATTGGCCATTCGGCCCAGCGGCACCAGCTTTGCAAGGCGGTTCACGAATTCCTGATCCTGACCATCGTATACACCCCCTGGGCAAAGGGCGTTCACGCGGACACCACGGTCAGCCCAGTAGGTGGCTAGGTAGCGCGTCAAGCCAATAAGACCGTGCTTCACCACCGAGTAGCTGACCGGTTTCACTGGCTGCTCGTCTTCGTTCAAAGAAGGCTCTCTATAGACTCGTTGGTCAGGAGCGATCAAGCCCAGGTCGGAAGCGATGTTGAGGATCACGCCCTTTCCCCTCTTAGCCATTTCGGAACCGAGAATCCTGCTGCATATCAGTGCCCCCGTCAGCCCTACCGCGATGTCCCTCTCCCACACCTCCAACGGGAGATTCTCCAGTCTCGAGAACCTTGCCCCGGCGTCAGCAGACCCCATCGTGGGATTGTGCGCCGCATTGTTAACAAGGATGTCGATCCTTCCGTACTTGTCAATCGCCTGATCCAGCAATCCCGTGATTGCGGTAGGGCTGGTGACATCGGCCTGGACGCCGATTGCGTCGACTCCGTAGCGTCGCACTATACTCATTGCCACGGCTTCTGCTTGTTCGCCGTTGACGTCCGCGAGCACAGGAATCCCACCGAACTCGGCGATGGCCTCCGCGTGCATGGGGCCGAGCAATCCAGCTCCTCCGGTGATAACCGCAACACGGCCACTAAGATCAAGCGCTTGGTGGACGGCGCCCGTTTGATACTCCCTATTGCTCATGGACCTACACCGGATAACGTTCAGTGCCCTGTGCAGTATGACCGATGCTCTCGCCCATTTCAAACCGCTGAAGTGCGTCTTCAACTTCGGGGATATCATCAGGGCTGTCGAGTTCGAAGATAGGGTCTGTTATGATGAACGGCAATACAATGTCGCCGGTCATTGAACCCTTCTCCAGCACGGTGGACGGTCTGACGACATCGACATATCCGTTCTGCCAGTACACCCTGGGCAACAACTGGCGTGGCATGGAACAGGAACCCGTAACACCCTCAATCGTCAGCAGTGGCTTCAGGTAGCCTTCCTCGATTCGCCACATCTTGTAGGGCGACTGCTGGGCCACGGAGACACTTCGGAGTGAGTCAGCTTCACTGTGCGAAAGCATGAGATCGATTGCTTGGTCGATGAGCTCGACTCGGCGAACAGGGCCCGTCGGACGCAAGTGTACTACGACGTGTGGTACGTAGCCTTCCTTGTCCTGCAGCCATTGCAGCGCATGGCGGAATGCGTCGATGTCGGGAGATGAATCTCCTGCGAATTCAATCGGTCTCATGAATGGGACTTCGGCGCCGTTTGCACGAGCGACTTGGGCAATCTCCTCATCATCTGTACTCACAACCACTCGCGTTATCCGATGCGATTGCAAAGCGTGTAGTATAGTATACCTTATCAAAGGCTGTCCCCGTATCAACATGACGTTCTTTCGGGGGATTCCCTTAGAGCCGCCACGAGCAGGTATCAGTGCGAGGACATCTGGTCTGCTCTGACGCATCGTCAAAGTTCGATCACCTTTCCCCAATTCATTGACTGCCGTGCTGAGGCTGCTATCTCGACAGATTTGCTGGCTTCCCGCAACGATACCAGGGGTTCTTCTTGGCCCCGCAGACACGCGAGGAAGTGAAGCATTTCCGCCATGAACGCCTCATTCCTCGTATACTCCATGTTCTCCCAGACATCTTGATCCTCGGTTATTCGACTGGTAAGTGTGCCCCTATTCGCAATGAAGTCCCAGATGATCTTCCCCTGATCACCGACCACGACAAGGCTGTTCTTGCCTGGCCATTGCAAGTAGTCCAAGCTTACGACAACCGGCAGTGTTCCCCCGTCAATCACATATGCCATCAGTATAGTGGAGACATCCTCGACATCCAGGGCAAGGTGACTCAGATGACCCCCAGCGGCGAATAGGCGTCCTGGCTTGCCAAACAGCCATACTGCGCAATCGATTGAGTGGATCAAAGTAAGGAGTGCCCCTCCCCCGAGATCTGCTCTCGCGCCGTAGGTATTCCGATAGTCCTCATATGGGTGCCAGTATGGCAGGTACTCACCATACTCGAATCGAGCAGAGACAGGCCTGCCGAGCCGCGGGTCTGCAAGCCATTCTCGGACCTTGCTCATCCCTGGGTGAAAACGTTGCTGATGACCCACGAAAGCAACAAGCCCTTTCGAATCCACGAGGTCTATGAGTTGCTCGAGGCCCTCCGTCCCGACGGACAAGGGCTTCTCGATGAAGAGGTTGCAGCCAGCCGTCGCGGCTTCAATGGCGAACGGCAGATGTAGTGAGCTGGGATTGGTGATGAAGACGGCATCGGGCCGTTCGGCAAGAGCTTCCTGGTAGTCAGTGAATTCCCTGATCCCATAGAAATCGGCGATGGTAGACCCTCGAACCACCTGCATCTGGTCATTGATGACCACGTCTCGCCGAAGCGCTCTATACGCAATAATCTCGCAATCATTCCCCAAGAGCGCGCGAAGATTCCTCAGATGCCGCTGCCCAATCGAGCCCAGACCTACGAAGAGGAATCTCATTCAGAAGGGTCCTCTTCGATGGCATCTGTTGCATCGTCAGCGATCGCAGCTTCAACGATCTCACAGATGGCATGATACACGATCATATGTACTTCCTGGACTCTGGGCGTATTGTCCGAGGGAACATCAAGCAAGATGTCAGCAAACTCTGCGCATCTGCCTCCTCCCCTGCCCGTCAGCGCGATGGTCTTCATGCCAATCTCGCGCGCCTTTGCCAGGGCACATACAACGTTCGGGGAATTGCCTGAAGTGCTAAGACCCATAGCAACATCGTTCATGGAGGCATTTGCCTCCAATTGCCTTGCGAAGACCAATTCGAAATCGTAGTCGTTCGAAATGGCAGTTAAGATCGAGGTATTCGCCGTCAATGCTTGAGCTTTGAGACCCCTGCGTTCCCTGACGCATCGGCCTACCATCTCTGCAGCGAAGTGCTGGGCGTCAGCGGCCGAACCACCGTTGCCAAAAACGAAGACGCCGCCATTGCAGCTGTAGGCCTCGAGAATCATGCTTGCGGCCTGTTCTATCCGCTCAGCTAAGTGCTCCTGGGCCATTCGCGCTGTCTCGATAGAATCACTGAACAGCTGACTGATCCTCTCGTTCATCATGTCATCCCGCTCGCGTTGCCCATCAGCTTGCCGTCTTCATCTCTCGGCCTTCACGCATAGACTGTCTTGCCGCCTCGATGATGGTCAACGTCGCCTCTGCCGAATTCAGGTACTCCATACTGTCCGTAGCTGAAAAACCCTCTATGAAGTGTGTGGCCTGGGCGATGAACATGGTGTCGTTTTGATACTCAGGGTCGGCCAGGCCCTTCTCCTCCTGGGTCTCATAGTAGTACTCAGTCAGTCTATTGCCTTCAGCATCCCAGCTAACGTACCCTTTCGTTCCCGCAATGTAGAAGTCCCTTCTTACGTATTCTTGCATGAACGACAGATTCAGTTGCACGTCGTGCTCCGGGTATCGGAGGGTCAGGTGCACCGTGTCCTCTACATCGAGCCTAACATCCGAGTAGTTTCCTCCGCTGCAGTACACACTGTGAGGCAAGCCGAAGTACCAATAGGCGAGGTCGAGCTCGTGGCACTCTGTCAGCAGTACTCCTCCACCGAGTTCTCGCCTGCAGGCATAGAGCTCCCTGAAATCCTCGTACTTGTGCCACGCCGGGACATAGGTGCCGACGTTGAAGACGGCGGTCACCATCTTCCCGAGTTGACCGCTCGCGATGATTTCTCTTGTTCGTCTAAGGTAGGGATGGAATCGTCTCTGAAGCGAGAGGAGGAAGTGCAGTTCATTGGCTAGGACGGTGTCTCTGAACCGATCGAATCCCTCCAGCGTATTCGAGAACGGCTTCTCGACAATAAGGTTCGACCCGCGTTTAGCGGCCTCGAGAGCAACATCGTAGTGAAGAGATGTGGGGGTTGACACCACTACGACGTCGGGCCTATCGCCAAGCCCTTCCTCGATGGAATCAAACAGTCTCAAGTTGTATCTGCTCTCAACAGTGGAATCGGTATTGACCGAAAAGTCACTGTTGAGCAGGGGGGTCTTCCCCACTGCGCGGAACGCAGAGAACTCGGTTCCTGCGGGCAGAAGCTCCTTGAATACTCGTAGATGCCGTTGTCCGGCACCGCCAAGTCCAACGAAGAACATCTTGCTAATGCTCATTCCCGCTCACTTCACGAACAAAGAACTTCACAAACGAGAGGTTGTATTGGGCAGTCCGGGCAGGGTCTGTTCCTCGAAACGTCTCGAATGTACACCCTCCACGAAATCCAATGTCCGACAACGCCCTGAAAGCCTCGAGGAAGTCCACTCTACCTGTTCCCAGGATGACGTTCTCGTTCTTTTCGTTCTTGTCCTTGATGTGGACGTGCCCTATTCTCTCGCCAAGCAGCCGGATGTCTGAGTAGATGTCGTGCCCCAGGGCAATCCGATTGCCGGTATCGAAGACGCACTTGATGTTGGGGCAAGCCAGTGTCTCCAGGGCCTGCAACAGGTCTCGTCCATCGAGGTTGGTCTCGATGCATACGAGCATATCGCTCTTCTCAGCGACTCGAGCGATGTCCCGGAGTGGTTCCTGGTACTCGAACAGACTGTCCGTTGTCAGCTCGCTCTTCTCAAAGAGTGGCAGAACAAACACGCGAATCCCGAGCAGACTTGACTGTGACAGCAGCCGGAGTGTCTGCCTGAAGGCTTCTTCATCCGCCGTGATTGGGTGGTCAATGATGTAGTCATTGCATACCGCTAGCAGTGACAGATGGTTCATGCGGGTCAAGGATGCTATCTCCTCTACTCCATTGGAGGACCAGATAGGATTGCCTTCGTTGTGTTGTCTTTCGGCTATCAGCTCAATGTAATCGTATCCCAGTGCAGACGACACGAAGAACTCGCTCTGCCAGTACTCCTGGGGAAACCACTGCAGGTGGCCTTCGGGAGGCGGGATGAGCCGACCCTGCACTATGCCAAAACGGATGTTCTCAAGCATTGGCTTGCCAACCTGCAGTGGGTGTCAGTGCTTCGCTCGACATGCTGCTAGAGCCCGCATTTCTGAACATAGGCTCGTTCCGAATATGGACATTGGTACATCCTAATGGAGTCCTGCTTGAGCGCGAAGTACTCATCGACTGCTTTTCGTTCTCCGGGCCAGGTTGCCGGAGTGTTGTATTCGTCTAGTACGAGGAATCCCCCGACAGACACCCGTGGCCAGAGATGCTCGAGTGCCAGTCGCGTAGATTCATACAGATCGGCGTCGAGAGACAGAAGCGCTATCTGCCCGTTGTACTTCGGCAGAGTGTCCTTGAACCATCCTTCAACCAGCTGAACTTCTGCGCTGCAGCCTGCATTGCGCAATCTCCTTAGACAGGTCTCTGTGCTCGCTGCAAACCTTCCCTCCTTTGCCCGTGGTTCGGGGGCGTCAAGGTCTTCTCTCGTAGGAGGGGGAAGCCCTGAGAACGAATCGAAGCCCACAATAGTGCGCTGCTGGGAGGTGTTCTCGATCGCGAGTGCTAACATGACGAGACCCTTGCCGTCTGCTACGCCACACTCCACGATGTCTCCCGGGACCTCTTCCATCCTGTCGAGTAGTCTGCTGAATAGGATCAGCCGTTTGACCCTTCTGTTGTTCATGAGTACTTGGGGCTCTTTGCAGGCCTTCCAGGCTTCGTAGGGGCAAACGGTGTACCCGAGTCGATTCAGTACTCTTCGATTGAACTGTCCGCCCAACTTTCGCAGTACGTTTGACATCATCTGTCCTTTCAGCCAGCCCTCGTGTGGCAACGTCAGTCACCCGATTGCGCTCTCCACCATTCCCTTTCCCTCTCGCCTCCCGACTCCATTGACTGACTCTTCGACATGAAGCTGGATCACACCTTTTCGCTAGTCTCGTACACAGAATAAGCGCTAGCGAAGCCAGTGGCCAAGGTCTCTCTTCAGTACCCGTTCAAGCTTCTCCACATCACACCGAAAGGCTTCCGCAAGCTCCTGCCTGAATTCCGGTCTCGGCTCTTGTCCGTAGCCCGGGGTTTCGTTCCAGGCTCGGATTGTCTGCTTCGTCCCTGTTTCGAGTCGCAAGAGGCGCAGTGCCTTGAACAGCACTTTGACCGGCAACGAAGGACGCATCATGCCCCCTGCGATCTTGAGACTTCGGTACTGCTTTGTCTCATGGACTATTGGGAAATCGGTTCTTCCATTGTAAGGCAGATTCAAGAACGACAATGCGTTTTCGTATACTTGGCGGGTGTCAGCCGCAAAATCATCATAGACAATTATCATAAGCTGGTCGGCAGGAACGAAGTGAAGAGCGCGTTCAATCTGGTCACCAAACAGTGCGGCCTCGCGGTACTGGAGCAGTTCGGGCTCCTTACAGTGTTGTGGTATATCACGACCATTTGACCTGGCTTCTTGCTTCCGCCAGGCAAGCTCCAAATCGGGTTCGTCTTCCTGCAACCTGTTGAACCTATGTGCGTGCCACGAACGGTACCAGTCAATAGGATTGCGTACTATGGCGATGATCTTAGCCCGTGGGTTGAATCGCATTATCTCCGGAATCGCAACCTTCGAATAAAGGTACCACACCGACGCTTCGCCGACAACAGCCTCGCTAGCGCCCTCGAATAGTCTGAGGTACTCCTCCTCGCTGTTTGCCGCTCTGGGCCTGTTCATATCGAACGAGAAGTAGTTGGGTTCCTTGATAGGACACATGAATATGTCAGGATGGTCACGCAGATACTCGAATAGGGCAGTGGTGCCGCTCCTTGGAGCACCGACAATGAACAGATCCGGCTTGCGCCGGCTATGGTCCTGAGGCGCTCCGGGATCCTCACTTGAATCCGGGGAGTAGGTGAGCTCTCGCTTGCCCATAGAGAGCCCCGAATCAGGGGAACGACTATCAACGTCCATGTCGCAGTTTCAACAGTCTGCGGATCGCCTTGACGGCCCCTACCTGTGCTGCTCTGCCTTTGGCCCTTGTCGGTGATAGCGTGCCTCGGCCCCCGCTGGCTCCTGGAGACCCGGCAATAGGGAGGCTCCGCCGTAGCTGGGAGCCTGCGTCTGCGTCATCCAGCATACTTGACAGACCGCAGGCCTCGATCATCTCGGTGAAGTGTTCGTCCAACTGGTTGCCCATGTGTTCGGTGGTCTTCTCGGATGTGCATAGCCAGAGGTAGCCCGCGTCCTTGATTGCATTGGCCATCTGCCGATCGGTGCTGTCCCCGGCCAGATAACCCGTCTCGAATGGGAAGCATGGTACTGATCTCAAGATGTCCTTCGGGAATACGTGGGCGTATCCCGTCTTGCCGACATACGCCTTGCAGCCGTCTTTCTCCAGTACGTACGTATTGCGGTTTCGCTGAGCCCATGGCCTTGCCAGATACTGTTCCAGCGGCATACCCACGCTCGCAGCGAACTGCTGGATCCAGTCGTCGGGTATCACAAATTCCTCGAAAGGTATGTTGTGCTCGCGGGCTACCTGAACGACCTCGTCCTGCCTGTCCGGTCCCGGCGCGAGTTGACCGCTGACCAGTCCCACCCTCGGGAACGTTTGCAGTATCTGGAGGTGGGCCGAAAGCCAGTTCGGATGGAAGAAAACATCATCGTTGGAGAAGGCGATGTATTTGCCCGGTGCCGCCGAATAGGCGATATTGAGAGCACCGCTCAATCCAAGGTTTCGCTTGTTCAGAATGAGATGGTCGATGTATCCCTGCTGCTCCATCCGAACCAGCCAGTCGGTTACGTGTCGCAGGCTGCCGTTGTCAACAACCATCAGGTCGAAGTCAGCATCGGTGTGTTTCAGAATGGAACTCAGACATGCCCTTACGACCTGGAATCGTTGCCGATAGTAGCCGCTCTCGTGCGGCAGGCATGTGAGGAGCACAATGGTGGTCTCTGCCCGGGCATATTCGTTTCTCACCCCTTTGAGGGGAGCCTTCTTGGTTCGCATGCCATTCCTCGGGTCAGGTTGGCTCGCCCGTTCGTCGCATCATGCGCTCTTTGAGTCCATGCAGTAGGTCTAACGCTCTGTCTTGCTCCTGAACCATGTTCACTGTGAATAGCTCCCTGAGGTCTCCCAATTGCTCGACTGTCAGGTCCCACCACCGCAATTCGAGAAGAAGCTCGATGATCCTGTCATCGAATCGCTTCCGAATGATTCGCGCGGGGTTGCCCGCAACGATCGCATATTCGGGCACATCATCTGTCACAACGGAGTTGGCGCCAACAACAGCCCCATTTCTTACGGTAACGCCTTTCGTGACTACCGCCCCGCAGCCTATCCAGACGTCATTCTCCACCGCTATCGGGACCTGTACCTGGAGGCTCTTCATCAGCCCATCCAGTAGCGCCATGTTGACGTATGTCGTGACATAATCGAAGGGATGGTTCCGTGAGAATAGCGAGACTCTCGGCCCAAACTGACAGTAGTTTCCCACAGTGACGCTACCACGGAGTATGCAGCCTGTACCCAGCGTGGATGCATATCCTATGGTGATATCTCCCGAGAGCTCAGAGTGGTCGCCAATGCTATTGCGGCCCCTGAGTATGGCAGAGCCCAACTTCACACCTCTACCGATACGCACACTTCCGTGTCTGGCATCACGATGCGAGTGTCCCCCAACCAGTGGCGAGTGACTTCTCAGGAAGCGGACAACTCCCATTGTGGCAAGCTCCTCGATTCCTTTCTTGGTGGGCTCAACGTATCAGAACCAGTCTGCTCAATGGACTTGGCGATTCGCCTGACAATGGCGTTGACCGGTGCCCGGCCGTTCGACGACAGCCGCGACCCCGCGGCCCTCACGATCTCTCCCACATTATACTACTCGGAACACTGTGGCAGAGGCACAGCAGCTACGATCGACTTGAAGCTATCTCCTTCGGACCATCCACGCGTATCGCCCGAATCCATCCATTGTGTACTCCGATATATCATATCTCCGCAGTGAGCGCGAGCGCCGTCCCAGCATTCCCTGGATGGGTTCCCGGAAATGGCGCTTGTGCATATCGTCCAGGATGATGGTTCCTCTCTCTGCCAACAACTCAACGACGGTGCTGAAGGATGCAACTCTTCCGACAACGTGGCCAATGTCGTGCAAGATGAAGTCGAAGGGGCCTTTCTCCGCATCCCGGAACTCCGTCCAAGGCATCAATCCCTCGGTTGACATGTTCTCGCCCGCGAGGAAGTCGGCCGTTTTCTGTAGCCAACTCGGGTCGTCGTCAACCGAACAGACGATGCAGTCGGGATCAACATCGCGACGATAGCATCTCAGTACGTACGAGCTGAAACCAGAACCGAGGTCCAGAATCGACGTGGGTCTAAGGTTGTAGCAAAGGAACAGAAGTAGACATGAAAGCTGAAGCGATATTGCGGAGCGGGGAATCGAGACGTTTGAGACGAAGCGACTGTACTTCTCCTCGAGGTCTGTACTGCCCAGGATTTGGTCATATCGATACTCTTTGAGGAAGGGGTAGTCTCGATCGAGACGGCGCTTGTTGAGGATGCCCTCAACCAACCGCTTCGGTCTGCCGCCCGTGGCCTTGAGGCGTGCCAGTATCCTTCTCTTGCGCAATGCTCTGGGTACTGGAAGCTTCTGCATATGCTGTCACCACCACGATAGGATGGGGCCACATAGTTAGCCAGGTAGGTTTCGATGCGGGTCAGCTGTATAGCATCGAAGATGGTACGACGCCATCCCCTCCATTACGTGTTTCTCCACTGGCTGCGCTGGTTCCATCTCCCTCTAGTCCGTGAACCATAAGGCCCTCAACGACTCTTCATGCGAGTCCGGCACGATGCAGTATAGATTAACTGCGCCGCCCCTCCTGAAGACATCAAACTTGAAGTCCTCGGGGGAGTGGATGGGCACTACCTGGAGTGACTTCCTTGTTGTAGCGTATACCCGATAGTTGAACCTCGTTAGGAAGTCATGTATGTCTGCATAGCTGTATCCCCAATCTTGAGTGTATCTGGACACCTCGACGATGAGCATTGGCGGAGTGCTTGAGCCCAGGAGCCTCTGTGCGCCCGATAGGACCATCAACTCTGGGCCGTCTACGTCTATCTTCACCACATCCACATGGGCAATGCCTTGTTCGGCAAGGAAGGAATCCACGGTTCTCATACCTATCTCGTAGCCATCCATATTCTTCAGCATCTCCTTCTCTCCGTGAACGGTCTCGGTAGTCTGGAGAGAGCCGTAGAAACTGTCGGATCTGTAGAACGTTACCTTGTCCATGTCCCGGTCACCCAATGCAAGCTGCACCGGCGAGACATTGGCGAGGTTGTTGACGAGTATGGATCGCTTGAGTCCCTCGTAGTTGTGGGGGTCAGGCTCGAAGCTGTACACATGTCCTACGCCCTTGGTTAGTTTAGCCGCAATAACCGTGTAGATACCGACATGCGCTCCAATATCCAGGATCACGTTACCTGGCTTCACGACTGATAGCAGAAACTCCTCGAGATCTCTCTCGTGGGAACCCTGGGCAGCAATCTGACGCCAGAACCTCTCTCTCAGATCAACAGTGAATGAAATGCCGCAAGCCAAACGGATATCGACCACATTTGGCGTTAGCCGTCCTACTACCGTTCTTCCCAGTCCGCTCAGCCTAGACGATGGGAGTCTCTCAAGTGCCCGAAGCAGAGTCCTTGCCAGAACTACCCTTCGGCTTACTACGTATCTCATGGTGCAGGTATCAGGACCTCATGGTCGGCAATGCATCAACAGCTCACGATGGGGTAGTGGACGAAACGACCCGTATCGACATGAGATGCTACCCCTTTTCGGTTGAAGCGTCTTGAGTCCTATAAAGCTCCCAGTACTTACCACGCTTCTCGATGAGGGCATCGTGTGTTCCGCTCTCCACAACCCGACCCTCGTCCAGGACATATATGGTATCTGCTTTCCTGATGGTGGACAACCTGTGAGCGATGACGATGGTTGTGCATCTCTCCGATACCCTGTCTACTGCTTCCTGGACAATGGACTCGGAGACCGTATCGAGAGAGCTCGTGGCCTCATCGAGGATCAATATCTCGGGATTCCTTATCATCGCCCTGGCGATGGCGATGCGTTGTCTCTCGCCAACCGACAACCGCACTCCCCTGTCGCCGACAACTGTATCATACCCTTGGGGGAGCTGTTCAATGAACTCGTGCGCGTTTGCCAATCTGGCCGCCTCTACCGTCTGCTCCAGACCGTATTCGTCGCCGAACCCTATGTTGTCCTTCACGGAGGCGTTGTATAGGAAGGTATCCTGACCGACGAAACCGACGCGTGTCAGGAACGTCGATATGTCGTACTCTCCCAGGTCGACTCCGTCCAGGCACACGCTGCCACTGTCAACCTCGTAGAGCCGCAGCAGGAGGTCGACAAGGGTAGACTTGCCCGAACCCGAGGGGCCGACAAGAGCGGTCACTCGGTCCTTCTCAAACCTCAGCGATACGTCGCGTAGGGTTGCCTCTCTTCCTTTGTGGGCGAAAGAGACCCCGTGGAACTCGATAGCGTGCGTCAGGCCGGGGAATGGCCGCTCGCCGTTGCGCAGTTGATTATACTCCTGGTCCTTCAGCAAACCCGCTATCAGTTCGAGGTCCGGCAGATTGGACATGGCGTGCAGGATGAAGGTGCTGAAACTGCCAATGCGCGGCAAGAGCCTGAGGAGGGCATAGGCAAAAGTGCCGAACATGGGGATCATTGAGGCGAACGAGTCCGGGTAGAGAAGGCGAATCCCTATCACAACAATGCCGATGGAGGTGTAGATGACCAGGGATATCGCGAGTGCAGGTACCTGAGACCAGAAGGCATCTCTCTGCCAGTACCTCCATCTTGACGACGTCGCCGTGTTGAACTCCCTCTTCCAGCGTGGAGATGCAAGCGAGGCCCGTATCTGTTTGACCCCTCCGATATACTCGTTCAGGAGAACGTTCTGTTGCTCTGCCGTGCGCACCATGGCCTTCCCCGCCGTATAGGACACCCTTCTGCCCAGGTAGCGTGACAACAAGAAATAGCCCAGTGATGCCGCGGCTACGGCGAGCGTTGCCTTCCACGAGATCGAAATCAGAAGGGAGAGCACCGACAACGCGATGATTGAGTCTGCAAGCATCTTGGCAAGCGCATTGAAGACCTTGGTTATCGCGCGAATAGCAATATTTGCCTTGTAGAGCAACTCCCCTTGCTTGAGGTCGACGAAGAACTGGTAGTCGGATTCGAGGTACTTGGAGAAAATCCTGCGTTGGGTTTCGATCTGAATGTCAGCGGTCGTTTTGACCGAGAATCGATTGTAGGTAAGTCTCAGCAAGAAGACCATAATCGAGACTATCACGAAGAGGATTCCATAGGATACGAGGAGGTCGGTTGGAAAGACCTCTGCGGCAGCGCGTACTGCACTCAGGAACGGATTGCCGCTGAGCCCCGTGGCTTGGTCCAGACTGGCCTCTAGAATGGGATAGAGGAGAGCCACGTTTGTCGCCTCGACGTAGCCCGCCAGCATGGATAGTACAACGAGCACGACCAGACGTCTCTTGTACGGTCTGAGGAAGAACCAGATGGTGCGGAGGCCTGCGCCTCCCGGCTTGGGCTTCCTGGCGGCCACATCTTCGCTGCGGAGGGATTTCGCTAGCTTGACAGGCCGTGATTGCGAGCCTCTGTCGATGTGTTCTACTCCCGGAGAGCTGACCTAGACCTGATCGAACTCTCGCCCCAAAGCATAAAACACATCTTGCGGCTTCTCAATAGGGTAGTCAAGATTGACCGTTATCAGGAGGGCGTTTTCGTGATGATCGCCCTTGAGGTCACCCCATTCGGACTTGGCAGGGAGTGTTTGTACCTTGGCTTCGCCGAACGAGCAGAACCCGTGGTCTGAGATCACGATCAGCTTGTTTGAATCGCTGTCGAGGAAATCCGAATCGATCAAGAGTTCTCCAACCCTGGCATCGAGTCTCTCGTACCATTCGAGTACGCAGTCCTCTCCCCAATGGAAATGTTGCACGCGGTCCAGGAAGGTGTAGACGGATATCAACACGTCAGGCTGCTGTGCCATCAGCTCCTTCGTCGTCTGGGTAACAGTATCCAACTCCTCTTGCCACTCTTCATCGTTGGTAGGAAGGCCAAAGCCTACAGGCTCGAAGTCGACCCCGAAGGAATACGGCGGGACGACGAAGGGCACATTCACGGCCTTCACTATCTTGCCTTCCCGGCTCAGCACATCCCATATGAAGTCGACCTTGATGTCCTCTCGCTTCACGATCCTGTCGCCGACGGCAAAGCTGTCGTGCCCGTGCTCGGCGAAGGTCTTGCCGCAGAACATGCCGCACCATATCGATGGAGAGATGGGTTTCTCGGTGAGAACGAGATCCCTGGCAGAACCGACCTCACACAGTCTCCGGAAGGTTGACAGTCTATCGAGGTTCGGGCGTATCATGGTCCAAGTGGCCGCGTCTACTCCCAGTACCAGTATCACAGTCTTCTCTCCACGTGGATCGAGGCACTTACTGTGCCCCGTATGATTGCTGCTACTGAGTGTAACCCAGATGGGGGGCGGACGCTACACGCTTGCCCCTGAGACGATGTGGATCGACTGATGCTTGAGGGCATTCGGGTCGGGCGCAAGTCGCCTGCCTTCACCAGAGGAATGTATTCACTAATGTCAACGCGCCGAGCGCCACCATCGCCAGGCCTATCACAAGCTTCAGCCTGTCGGCATTCACCTTCTTGACCGTCGCGGCCGCGACAGGTGCGGCCACCACGGACCCGAGAGTCGCAGCCCCAGCCAAGTGCCAGTACACATCACCTTCGAAGAGCAGGTAGCTGAGGAAACCCACCGCACATACGATAGCTATCGATACTGTGGTAACCCCTACCGAACTCCGGGAATCCCGGCCGCTGACGATCTGGCCGCCGGTTACCAGGGGGACGTAGCCGCCGCCGCTTATGCCTTTGTTGAAGGAGCCGAGGACTCCCATGGCTATGATTCCTCGCCACGAAAACGAGCCCTTGGCCTTTCGCCTCACGAAAACAAACAGCCCCATGAGAAGCACGATCGATCCGATATATGCCTCCAACGCCAATGTCGAAATGCTGACAGCTGTGAAGACCCCGACCAGCACGCCCACGATGCCGCACGCAACCAGCAGAAGGATGAGCTTGGAATCCGTGGACTTGGGCAGATAGCCGAGACCGCGTAGCCGGCGCTTGATGAGTTCTTCATCCCGCCTGAAGTCCAGGTGTATGTTGCCGAGGCGATGGTGAGCCAGTCCCCCGATCACCCCACCCGCGAGTTGGCTCAACAACACCGCCGGCACTACTTGCAGGGGCGAGAACCCGATTATAAGCAAGATGGGAGTCATAGGCGTGCCATAGCCCACTCCGAAGGCAACAGCCAGATACTGACATAGGACCGCGATTGCGGCCACCGAAAC
>CAZGDV010000052.1:0-20315 GCA_964524995.1 uncultured Dehalococcoidia bacterium
CCGGGCAATCGTTAGCTTGGCAATATTACGCGCCGCAATCAGTGATGTCAAGGTTATCGAACGGCCATTCCCCGGACGATTCCGCTTGCCACCGGCTGCCCTGGCTAGGTATAATCTTCGCGGAGTATGACACAGGCCATTGCCGCCCCTGGGGCCGCCCGCACGAGACGACAGTTCGACGACTTCCCTCCTCATCCCTCTCGGGTTCGTGATACGAGCGGCAAAGCTCTAAGCTGCGTGTTGCCGCTATGGCACCTGAAGACTTGGAGCAGTATTGACTACCAGTGCTCCTATGTATTAGAATTGGGAAAGCGGAAGTAGGTTGCCGTATGCCGTACTCAACCCGTGCGGGCTCAGATGTGTCCCCTGCGGAGGCGGCCGGCGCAAGGCGATGATCGCGATTGTGGACTATGGTGCCGGGAACCTCAGGAGCGTGGCCAATGCCTTGTCCAGAGTGGGCTGTGCTCCAAAGGTGACGAGCGAGCCGCGCGAGGTGCTCGAGGCCGGAGCGGTGGTCTTCCCGGGGGTAGGGGCGGCACCGGTCGCCATGCGTAACCTCGAGCGGAAGGGGCTCGGGGACGCAGTGCGGCGGTTGATAGAGGAGGACCGCCCCCTGTTTGCCGTCTGCATAGGCATGCAGGTGCTGTTCTCGGTGACGGAGGAGGGTGGTGGGCATGAGTGCCTGGGCGTGTTGAGCGGGCAGGTCAGGCGGCTGCCGTCGGGGCTGGTGGTGCCGCACATGGGCTGGAACCAGGTGAGGCAACAGGTGGTACATCCGGTCTTCGAGGGTGTCCCGGATGGTGCCGACTTCTACTTCGTGCACAGCTTCTGCTGTTATCCCGAGGACGATTCTGTGGTGGCAGGTACTACTGAGTACGGGGTGAGGTTCTGCAGCATGGCGATACGGGGTAACCTTATCGCCACTCAGTTCCATCCGGAGAAGAGCGGCGAGCACGGTCTGAGGCTCTATTCGAACTTCCTCGGGATGGCCGGGGTGAGATAACAGGCAGGAGTGCTGAAGCCATTTGGACGGGATATAGCAGCAGGTTCGCGGGATGCTTACTAAGAGGATAATACCCTGTCTCGATGTCACAGGCGGTCGCGTGGTGAAGGGCACCAGCTTCACGGACCTGCGTGACGCCGGCGACCCGGTGGAGCAGGCGGCGTACTATTACGCTGAGGGAGCTGATGAGCTCGTGTTCCTCGACATCGGTGCTACGCCCGAGGGGCGCGACACGATGGCCGATGTGGTGGAGCGGGTGTCGGAGCAGGTGTTCATCCCCCTTACGGTTGGGGGAGGCCTGCGGGGCGTTGACGACATGAGGAAGATGCTTCGCGCCGGCGCGGACAAGACGTCTATCAACACCGCGGCGGTGCAGGACCCTTCGCTCATCTCCAGGGGGGCCGAGGAGTTCGGCTCACAATGTATAGTGGTGGCGATAGACGCCCGGCGTGTCTCCGGCGACGCGCCGAGGTGGGTGGTGTGCACTCACGGAGGCCGCACAGCTACGGAGATCGATGCCGTGGAGTGGGCGAAAGAAGCCGTCGACCGTGGTGCCGGAGAGATACTGCTGACGAGCTGGGACGAGGACGGACAGCAGCAAGGATACGACCTGGAGCTTACCCGTGCCATCAGCGAGGCTGTGACGGTTCCCGTCATCGCGAGCGGGGGTGCGGGAAACCTGGAGCACCTCTACGAGGCGTTCGGGAAGGGGAAGGCGCATGCCGTCCTCGCGGCCAGCATCTTTCACTACAGGACGTTCAGCGTTCGGGAAGTCAAGGACTATCTTGCAGGGAAAGGGGTCCCGGTAAGGCTCTGACACCGGGATCGATCGAGACTGGTGGGTCTGAATGGGTGACGGTTTCGAGCCCGAGATCACGGTGCTCTACTGTGGACGCAGCTTGCGGGAGGGCGTCAGTCTTCCCGAGGGTGTCGGCCGGGGTCCCGGATGCTCGGTGAGGTATGTAATGATGCCGTGCGGCAGCAAGGTCGAGGTCGGCTATCTCATCAAGCTCGTCGAGCACGGGGCGGACGGCGTGCAACTGGTCGCCTGTCCGGAGGACCAGTGTCGATTCGTTGTAGGCGGCGCGCGTGCGGAGAACCGCGTAAGGTATGCCCAGAGGCTGCTCGCGGAAGCCGGTATGGGCCCTGAACGTCTGGGAATGGTCCGGCGCAACAGCCTGACGGCTGATGACGTCGCGGCATTGGCCGGGGAGCGTGCCGACGCGGTGCGACCGCTGGGCCGGAATGCCATGAGCTGCGACAGGGTCGGGTAGGAAGCGATGCCGAAGAAGTATCACATCAACATACAGTCGCTCCCGCCGAGGTTCGAGCCGATCTCGGAGTACTGCTCTGTCGAGATCAACAAGTGCCTTCACTGCACGAACTGCGTGAAGGAAACGTCCTGCGTATACAACGTCTATCGAAAGCGGGGGTTCGATCCTGTGCAGGTAGTCGACACCGGCGACTACCAGTGCGTCAACTGCATGCGCTGTGTGCAGGAGTGCAAGGCTAACATACTGACGAGGGTGCGGAACGCCCGATACGATGCCCTGGGCGATGACTACTGGACACCTGCCCTCATCCAGCGCATCTGGAGCCAGGCGGAGACGGGCAAGATACCGGTGTCCGGTGCCGGGTACCGGGGCCCCTTCTGCGGGCCTGGTTTCGATCAGATGTGGACGGACATGTCCGAGATCGTACGGCCGACGCGCGATGGCATCCATGGGAGAGAGTACATAAGCACCGTCATCGAGCTGGGTGGCAGGCCGGACAGGCTCGAGTTCGACGATAGTGGGAGCCTGCTGACCCGGTTCCCGCCCTTCGTCGAGATTCCGGTGCCGGTGGTGCTGGAGATCGCTCCGATCCCCCTCGTCGGCGAGTCCGTGCGTAAGGCTACCGCTCAAGCGGCAGCCAACCTGGGTACGTTGGCGGTGGCCGGGTTCGAGGAGGCTCGGGGTATCCTTTCCGAGAGGCGAGCGAACCTGATCGTCAGACTTGACCCCGCGACACAGTCGGTGGCCGAGGTCAAAGGCGTTCCAATGGTCGAGCTTGCGTACGCAGAGGATGTCATGGAGGCCGTGGCTGCGGTCAAGCGCGAGTCCCCCTCCACTGTCGCTTCGATACGCCTGCCCCTCGATGGCGAGGCGGTGGAGAGGGCTCTCCGGCTCACGTTGGCCGGTGCCGAGGTGATCCACCTGCAGGCTGGTGCCAAGGGCAGGGGCTTCGGGTCGCGACAAGGGGACTTCATTACCACCCTGGTCAGGGAGGTACATCTGCGCCTGGTCGAAGAATCAATGCGGGACCGCGTCACGCTGCTCGCGTCCGGTGGCATAGCGATGGCCGAGCACGTTGCCAAGATCATCATATGCGGGGCAGACGGCGCAGGGGTCGATCGGGCCATCGCGGCGGCTCTGGAATGCCGCCTGTGCCGGGAGTGCGGCAATGGCACGGCATGTCCCGTCGGGCTGGATAGGACACCTGTCGACTACGGCGCTCAGCGGATCGTCAATCTCATCGGCTCATGGCACTCCCAGCTCATCGAGGTCATGGGCGCTATGGGAATGCGAGAGGTCCGTCGCCTCCGGGGAGAGGTCGGCAGGGCCATGTTCTTCGATGACCTGGAGAAGGAGAACTTCGCCCCGGTGTTCGGTGAGCGGGCGGTCGCATCTCTCTCCTCGGGCAACCCCGGAGTCGACGCGGCCGGCAGACCGGTGGCGGCAGAGAGGCCGCTTCCTCCGCCACCCGGACCGTGGGTCTACCCGCCGGCAGACGGCATCATCGATCTCTGTCCTTCGAGGTTCAGGAACCGCCTGCCCAAGTACCGCGTTGTCCGAACGAGCGCCTGCGTATCGTGTGGCAAGTGCACCGAGGTCTGCGGGTATGGCGTGCACATCAAGGCGGGCGAGATCATGATGCCTCCGAGGTCCCATCTCTGCGTCGGGGCCGAAGTGTGCAGGGCGGGCAACTCGTTCTGTGTAGATGCCTGCCCCGAGCACGCGATTCGTGTGGGGCCTGACCCTGTATGGAGCACGTTTGGCGATCCGCGCTGGACAGCGGATCTGATCGGGAGCACCTGGGTCCAGGCGGAGACGGGAAGGCCTCCAGAGAGCGGCCTGGAGTACCGGGTCGGGAGGTCCGGCGGTGGGTTCGATCGCATCGACTTCGCGTTTCCCGAGCAGCCGCCTGACCCCGATCTCAAGCCGTCCGAGATAGACCTCTCTATTCCACTCAACCGCAGGAATGACGATGACAGCCCCCGGATCGAGATCGGCTTCCCGGTCTATGGTGGCGGGATGAGCTTCGGTGCTATCAGCCTCCCGACGATGGTCGGCCGTGCCAGGGCCTACAAGGCCTTCAACTCGTTCACGTGTACCGGCGAGGGCGGCTACCCGGACGAGCTGGTGCCCTACGCCGACCATGTGATCACGCAGGTTGCGACCGGGCTTTTCGGCGTTCGCGAGGAGACGATCCAGAGGGCTCCGATTGTCGAGTTCAAGTACGCTCAGGGTGCCAAGCCCGGCCTCGGCGGGCACCTCCTGGGAGACAAGGTCACAGCGGCGGTTGCCAGGATTCGGGAGTCGGTGGAGGGCAATGCCCTGTTTTCACCCTTCCCGTTCCATTCCGTGTACTCGGTGGAGGACCACAAGAAGCACGTAGACTGGATCAAGGCCATGAGTCCCAAGGCCTTGGTGGCTGTGAAGGTCTCGAGCCCCACGGACGTTGACATGGTAGCCGTCGGGAGCTACTACGCGGGGGCCCATATCATTCACATCGACGGGAGCTACGGAGGCACGGGGGCCGCACCGGACATCGCGAAGAAGAACATCGCCATGCCCATCGAGTACGCCATTCCCAAGGTGCACCAGTTCCTGATCGAAGAAGGCATTCGTGATCAGATGACTTTCATTGTGTCCGGAGGCGTTCGCACGGCCTGGGACATCGCGAAGGCGATCGCGCTCGGCGCGGACGGCGTTGTCATAGCGACGTCGGAGATGGTGGCGCTCGAATGCATTCGCTGCGGAAGATGCGAGAGCGGGAGAGGCTGCCCTCGCGGCATTGCCACCACGGACCCGGAGCTGTCAACCGCGTTTGGTATTGGCTGGGCCACGCAGCGGATCATCAACCTGTTTCATTCCTACTGCATCCAGCTGCAGGAGATACTCTGGCGGCTCGGCTTGAGAAGCGTCAAAGATCTGGTAGGCCGGTCGGACCTCCTGGTCCATCTGGACTACATCGATCAGGGTGCTGCGAGCGCACCGCAGCACGCTGGTACTCGGTGAGTGAAGACGGGTAGCGGAGTATGCGAGAGAATCGGATGAACACACGGAGCAATAGTTCTGCCGGGGCGATACTCGACTCCAGAAAGCCCCTGGTGGCCGGCGTGCCGGCCGTCCCTCGCCACAGGACCGCCGAGGAGGGCGGCTGCGGCGTCGTGGGATTCGCGTCCAGCGTTCCTGTTCGCGGGCGACACATATTCGAGCCTTCCATACAGATGCACAACCGGGGCAACGGCAAGGGCGGTGGCATAGCCTGTGCCTGCCTGAGCCACGAGCAGCTCGGTGTAGACGAGGCCACCCTGCTGAACGATTACATACTGCAGATCGCCCTGCTCGACCCGAAGGCTGCCGGAGAGGTGGAGACTGAGTTCGTTGCCCCCGTCTTCGACGTTAGCCGGAAGACCGAAGTCGAGCCCGTGGCGGACTGGAGGGAGCTGGGCCTCCCGATTCAGCCGCCCGATATAGTGCGGTACTTCGTCCGCGTGAAGGGGGATGTGCTCGATCGATTTGCATCGGATAACGGATTATCGGACCTGTCTGAGCGCGACGTTGAAGACGAGTTCGTCTATCAGAACAGCGTCCGCCTGAACCAGCGCTACTACGCGTCGCTGGGCGACAAGCGTGCCTTCGTTCTCTCACACGCCCGGAATCTGATGATATTCAAGGTGGTTGGCTACGCCGAGCACGTGGTGCAGTACTACGGGCTCGAAGACCTGCAGGCCCAGGTGTGGATTGCCCACCAGCGCTATCCCACCAAGGGACGCGTGTGGCACCCGGCGGGCTCGCATCCCTTCATAGGCATGAACGAGGCGTTGGTACACAACGGCGACTTCGCCAACTACTACAGCGTCTCCGAGTACCTGCGCCAGCACAACATAGCTCCACAGTTCCTCACCGACACCGAGGTCTCTGTGCTGCTGTTCGACCTGTGGAGCAGGGTGTACAAGTATCCGCTGGAGTGCGTGATCGAGGCCATGGCCCCCACCACGGAACTGGACTTCGACCGCCTTCCGGAGGACAAGCAGCATGTTTACCGGATGATCCAGTCGCTGCACATCCACGGCTCGCCGGATGGCCCCTGGTTTTTCATCATCGCGCACAGCAAGCCGGACCAGAATATGTACAACCTGATCGGCATCACCGATACGGCGATGCTCCGGCCCCAGGTCTTCGCCTTCCAGGAGGGCGATGTCACGGTGGGCCTGGTTGCCTCGGAGAAGCAGGCAATCGATGCCACGCTACATTCGCTCTCCGGGGAGGACGACCGCTTCCGGCCCGTGGCCGATCGGTACTGGAACGCCCGTGGCGGCAGCCACACCGATGGCGGGGCGTTCGCCTTCACCGTTGCTCGAAACAACGGCAAGTGGAATGTGACCTGCGCGGACAAGTTCGGGAAGCCGATCACGGCCCCGCCCGGCGAGTACAGGATCGACCGCACCGCGAAGCCCCAGCCGCCCGTGGATTCCGGGGAGTCGGACGGGGAGATCGAGGCTGCTGTGTCCTCAGGAGAGCCGGAGGAGGCCTTCAGTCGCGTTGTTGCGTGCTTGCGGGACTGGGGCTTTGTCGAGCTGAGGTGGGAGCTGGGAGAGATTGAGCGGCTGGCGGGGCTGGGCGATGACGCGCGGGAGAACGCTCTGTCGCTGCTCACCCTTCTCAACGATCGGCGCTACGATTGCGGCAACATGAGACGAAGCTCGGTACTGGAGCTGGTCCGTGATAGCATCGACAACGTCTTGGACTCAACGCCTCCGATCTCATCCAAAGAGGGTGCCCGCTTCGCCCGCATAGACTGGGAGACACGTCGCGAACTCCGGGCACCGTTGGGTGGAGAAAGGGTGCTCGTCATATTGGGCCGTGACTTCCCCCCCGAGGGGCCGGACTGTGACGCCCGGTTGGCCGTTCGAGCCCATGAGCTCGGCTGGAAGCGCTTCATCACGTACGGTCTAAAAGGACAGCGGTTTCACGGCTGTGGTTTCGGGCCATGGACACAGGGCGTGCGCTTTGATATCTATGGAAGCTCGGGCGACTACCTGGCGTCCGGGATCGACGGCATGGAAGTCCACGTGCACAACAACGGCCAGGACCAGGTGGCCCAGATAATGAAGGCCGGCCTGCTGGCTGTCTACGGCGACGTGGGGCAGGCCTTCATGTACGGTGCGAAGGGTGGCGAAGTGTATGTCATGGGCAACGGGGCAGGGAGGCCGCTGATCAACGCCGTCGGCCGGCCCCGTGTGGTGATCAACGGCGCGTGCCTCGACTTCCTGGCCGAGTCGTTTATGGCCGGCGACCCACACCGGGGTGGCGGCTTCGTTATCCTGAACGGTATGGAGTTCGACGACAGGGGGCGGGTGTGCGAGCAGGCGATCCCTTATCCGGGCTCCAACCTGTTTTCCCTGGCATCCGGGGGGGCGATCTTCGTTCGTGACCCGCGCGACAGTCTTGTGGAGGAGCAGCTAAACGGCGGGGAGTTCGCCGAGTTCACGGACGAGGACTGGGAGCTGATCCTTCCGTACCTGCAGAGGAACGAGCGGCTGTTCGGGATCTCGATCGAGCGTGACCTTCTGGCCGTGGACGGACAGCGCCGTACGCCGGGCGAGGTCTACCGAAAGGTGCGCGCCGTCAGGCTCGCGGTACTTGCCAAGGTGGAAGTGCCGGAGTAGTATCCCCCTATACGAGGTACTGAGCAGCGGACACCGCTGCTCAAGGCTTCGACCACTTTGGACACGCGGCGACACAGTCGCAGGCCCAGCCTCAGGGAGGGCAGCAGCATTGCCCAAACTTCTCATAGTGACCGGTAGTCAGGATATCGCTGACGGGCTCGGCAAGTCTCTGGCCGAGGCAGGGTTCTCCGTCGCTCTTTCGTCGGGCGTGGAAGGTGTCTTGGGCCGGATCGAGGACGAGGCCCCGGACGCAATCGTGTTCGAGCTTGGCTACGCTCCCCCCGACTCTGCGGTCTGGCGTCTCCCCCGGAGAATCAAGGAGACCCGGAGTGTGCCCGTAGTGGCGCTGGTACCTCTACAGTCGATGAGCCTGCTTGACCCCTCGCTGCCCGTCGACGATTTTGTCATCGTGCCGTGCGATCCACCGGAGGTCTTGGTCAGGCTCAAGCGGGCGCTCTGGCGGAGACAGGGTGTCGGCAGGGGCGAGCTGATTGACTGCGGCGACCTGGTGATTGACGTCGACAACTGCGAAGTCACCGTAGACGGCAGGCCGGTGACGCTGACCTTCAAGGAGTACGAGCTGCTCAAGTACCTGGCCAGCAACAAGGGCCGGGTATTCACGAGGGAGCAGCTCCTCAGCGAGGTCTGGGGCTACGACTACTTCGGCGGCGACAGGACGGTGGATGTCCATGTTCGCAGGCTCCGCAGCAAGATCGAGGACGCCGAGCGCATTTTCATCGAGACGGTGCGGAACATAGGATACAGGTTCAGGAAGGATCAACCGTCACCTCCAAGTGCTCCCTCAACCTAGGCTCGCGGGTTGACCCGAGACCTAGGGAACTCCTTACGCTCCTCCTAAGCCTCCCTTTGTGTAACACGCCCTTAACATCGGCGCAATCTACGCGAAATGGTAGCTGGCTAGCATGCTGTTTAGAGACGCATATCGGCCGAGAAGGAGAAGGGAAAGATGGTGAGCGCTGGAGATACCGCCTGGATACTCATATCCTCGGCGCTTGTCATGTTGATGACGCCGGGATTGGCTTTATTCTACGGCGGTATGGTGAGACGCAAGAACGTGCTCTCCACCGTCATGATGAGCTTCGCCCTGCTGGGCCTGATCGGTATTCTGTGGGTGCTGTATGGCTACAGTCTGAGCTTTGGACCGGACGCCGGTGGTATTATCGGCAGGCTGGGTTGGATCGGTCTCAGCGGGGTAGGTCAAGAGCCCTCCGATATCTACGCGTCGACCGTGCCTCATCTGGCCTTCATGGTCTTCCAGGGTATGTTCGCCATCATCACCGTAGCCCTGTGGACAGGCGGCATCGTGGAGAGGACGAAGTTCAGCGCTTTCCTGCTGCTGGCTGTGCTGTGGTTCACGTTGGTCTACTGCCCCGTGGCCCATTGGGTATGGGGGGATGGTGGGTGGCTCGCCAACCTGGGCGCACTCGACTTCGCGGGCGGCACAGTGGTCCACGTGAGTGCTGGAATGTCGGCTCTGGCACTAGCCCTGCTGCTGGGGAAACGCAGGGGCTTCGAGGAAGGCGAGCCCATGGAGCCGCACAACATCCCGATGGTAGTGCTGGGAACTGGGCTGCTGTGGTTCGGCTGGTTCGGTTTCAACGCAGGGAGCGCCCTGACGTCAGGCGGTTTAGCTTCGAGCGCCTTTGTGGCGACCAATGTGTCGGCAGGGGCGGCGGCTCTTACCTGGATGTTCCTGGCTTGGATGCAGAGACGGCCGTCGGCGCTGGGCGTGGCGACCGGAGCAGTTGCAGGGCTGGTGGCGATCACCCCCGCGGCGGGGTTCGTACATCCCATTGCCGCAATCCCCATCGGGGCTGTAGCATCAGTGATCTGCTACTACTGTATGGTGCTCAGGACGAAGCGCGGCATCGATGAGTCGCTCGATGTGTGGGCGGTGCATGGGATGGGCGGACTCTGGGGGGCGATCGCGACGGGCATCTTCGCCAGCGCGGCGGTGAATGCCTCCGGTGCGGATGGGTTACTGTGGGGCGGGTTCGCACAATTCGGCAAGCAGATCGCGGGTATCGCTGCTGTAGGAGCCTTCGCTTTCGGTATGACGTGGGGGCTCGGCAAGTTCGTCGATGCGGTCATCGGCCTGAGAGTGAAGGAAGAAGAGGAAGTCGTCGGCTTGGACATTTCCCAGCACGGCGAGAGGGCGTACGGGGGCGTGATAACATGAAGAAGATCGAAGCGGTGATAAGACCGGAGAAGCTGGAGCCCGTCAGGACCGCCCTCGCCGATATGGGCATCTTGGGGATGACGGTGAGCGAGGTAGTCGGAAGAGGCCGGCAGAGGGGTATCACCTTGCAGTGGAGGGTCGGGGAGTACCGGGTAGAGTTCCTGCCCAAGGTCAAGATCGAGGTGGTCGTAATGGAGGAGGACCTGGGCAAGACCCTTAGCGCGATAGTCCGGAGCGCGAGAACGGGTGAGAGGGGGGATGGCAAGATATTCGTGCTTCCGGTGGAGAATGCCGTGCGGATAAGGACCGGTGATCAGGCCGAGAGTGCCATATAGAATTGGTCAGACCAGCACATACAAGGAGGTGTGAAATGGCTGGCAAGAGCAGGGAAGAGGCCAAGGAGTACGTTCTCAAGACGGCGAAGGAGCATGATGTCAAATTCATAAGGCTCTGGTTCACGGACATCCTGGGCATGCTCAAGAGCTTCGCCATCACCGTCGAGGAGCTGGAGAAGGCACTCGAGCAGGGTATGGGCTTCGATGGTTCGTCTATCGAAGGCTTCGCCAGGATAGACGAGAGCGACATGATCGCGATGCCCGATCCGGATACCTTCATGCTGCTTCCGTGGCGGCCCAAGGAGCACCATGCGGTAGCCCGCATGTTCTGCGATGTCCTCAGGCCCGGCGGCAGTCCCTTCGAAGGTGACCCCAGACATGTGCTCAAGAGGAACCTGGAGAGGGCAGCGGGAAAGGGATACACTTACTACGTTGGCCCGGAGTTGGAGTACTTCTATTTCCGCGACTCGAAGGGCACCGAGATGCTGGATGCCGGCGGCTACTTCGACATGACGCCACTGGATACTGCCCACGACTTGAGAAGGCAGACTGTGCTGACCCTCGAGGAGATGGGCATCGGGGTCGAGTACTCTCACCACGAGGTGGCCCCGAGTCAGCACGAGATCGACATGAGATACACCGATGCGCTCACGATGGCGGATAATGTCATGACGTATCGCCTTGTGGTGAAACAGGTGGCCCTGTACAACGATGTCTACGCGACCTTCATGCCAAAGCCGGTCTACGGCATCAACGGCAGTGGGATGCACGTGCACCAGTCGTTGTTCAAAGAGGGACAAAACGCCTTCTTCGATGCGAACGACTCTTACCACCTGTCCAAAGAGGCGAAGTGCTTCGTGGCTGGCCTGTTGAAGCATGCGCCTGAGATCACGGCGGTCACCAACCAGTGGGTGAACTCCTACAAGCGCCTCATCCCCGGGTATGAGGCGCCGGTGTACCTATCCTGGGCGCGGCGCAACCGCTCGGACCTGATAAGGGTGCCCGAGTACCAGCCGGGGAAGGAGAAGGCTACCAGGATCGAGTTCAGGTCGCCCGACCCGGCCTGCAACCCCTACCTGGCGTTCTCGGTCATGCTCGCCGCTGGCCTGGACGGCATAGAGAAGCAGTACGAGGTCCCGGCGCCGGTTGAGGAGAATGTGTACGAGATGAGCGTGGAGGAGAGGGAGAGGAGGGGGATCGACACCCTTCCCGGCAGTCTTGGGGACGCCATTCAGGTGACGGAGACCAGCGAGCTTGTGAGGAAGGCGCTTGGTGACCATGTCTTCAATGCTTTCATAAGGAACAAGAAGATCGAATGGGACATATACCGGGCGCAGGTGACCGAGTACGAGCTGGACAAGTACCTGCCAATCCTGTGATATGATAGCGGCCAAGAGGAATCATCGCTGGCGCAGGAGGTGTGGCTTGTGCGGTCGCTCCGAATAGGGCTGGCCCAGATAAATCCCACGGTCGGCGACTTCGAGGGCAATACCGGCAAGATCCTCAGATACGTTGCGGACGCAAGGGCTCAGGGAGTGGACATGGTCGCCTTCCCTGAGCTTGCTGTCTGCGGCTATCCGCCCGAGGACCTGCTGTTCAAGCCTCAGTTCATCGACGAGAACCTGAAGTGCGTCAGCCGGATCGCAGCAGAGACTGGTGGGATCACGGTGGTCGTCGGTTTCGCCGATGCCAAGGGTGATCTGTACAACGCGGCCGCGATACTCCATGACGGCAGGCTGGTCGACGTCTATCACAAGGTATACCTGCCCAACTACGGCGTCTTCGATGAAGATCGCTACTTCCAATCGGGAAGCAGGACACCGGTCTACGTCATCTCGGGCGTCGGCGTGGGGGTCAACATCTGCGAGGACATCTGGTATGAGGCCGGTCCTGCCACGTATCAGGCATACCGGGGCGCCGAGGTGATTGTCAACATCAGCGCGTCACCATATTACGTGGGGAGACGCCAGTTCCGCGAGAGGATGCTGGCGACGCGCGCTTCGGACAACGTCGCCATAGTGGCCTACACCAACCTGGTCGGTGGCCAGGACGAACTCGTCTTCGACGGCTACAGCATGGTCTTGGATCAGAAGGGCGAGATCATTGCCCGGGGCGGGCAGTTCGAGGAGGACCTCGTTGTCGTCGACCTGGACGTCGAAGAGGTGTTCCGATCGCGGCTCCACGACCCGCGATGGCGCAAGGCCTCACTGGCGCTGGGTGACAGAGGCTCACCTTCAGCCACGATCCTGGTATCTGAGGCCAAGACAGTTGGATCGGGGCCGCTGATTGCCCGTCCGGAGCCGGAGATCGAAGACCCGCCTGGTGAGGTGTACCGGGCGCTGGCCCTGGGAACGCGTGACTACCTTCTGAAGAACCACATCGCCGGGGTAGTCATCGGGCTGTCCGGTGGCATCGACTCGAGCCTCGTTGCAGCCATAGCCGTTGATGCGCTCGGCCCCCCCAATGTCGTGGGCGTGTCCATGCCTTCCAGGTACTCGTCGGACAGCAGCGTGTCGGACGCCGGGGAGCTTGCGCGCAACCTCGACATCAGGCTCATATCCATACCGATAGATGGGGCTTTCACGGCCTACGAGAAGATGCTTGCCGAAGCATTCGCCGGTACCGAGCCCAACGTCGCCGAGGAGAACGTGCAGGCCCGCATAAGGGGCAACATCCTGATGGCGCTCTCGAACAAGTTCGGCTGGCTGGTTCTTACCACCGGGAACAAGAGCGAGATGGCTACGGGGTACACAACGCTCTACGGCGACATGGCGGGGGGCTTCGCGGTTATCAAGGACGTCCCTAAGACGATGGTCTACGAGCTGGCGAGATACCGCAACACGGTCGCGGGCTTCCCTCTGATACCCGAGTCCGTGCTGCGGAAGCCGCCCTCCGCCGAACTCAGGCCGGAGCAGAAAGACAGCGACTCGCTGCCGCCCTACGATTTGCTCGATCCCGTGTTGAAGGCATACGTTGAAGAGGACAAAAGCCTGGAGCAGATCGTGGCGCTGGGAATGGACGCCGAAGCAGCCAGGCGGGCCGCCCGATTGGTGGATGGGAGCGAGTACAAAAGACGGCAGGCCCCGCCGGGCGTGAAGATAACCCCCAGGGCCTTCGGAAGGGACCGGCGCTTGCCCATCACCAACCGCTTTCAGGAGTGGTGAGCGACCTCGCGCAGCTACCAGCCTATCCAACTCATCGAGGGCGGTGCTATAATGTCAGTCACCGCGAATCCTCGACAGGCTGGCTGGCAGTCGCATGGTACATGATTCGGGCCACGATACCGAGAAGAAGATCATAGCCATTCTGAAGGCACTGAGCGAGTCATCGGAGCCCCTCGGCTCTGTGACTATCGCAAGGGAACTGGAACGGTACGGTATCTCGCTCAGTGAACGTGCCGTAAGGTACCACCTCCGCATCACGGACGAGCGCGGCTACACCCAGCCTCTGGGGCGCGACGGCAGGATGATAACCCCTCAAGGAATCGAAGAGCTGAGGGTTGCGCTCGCACCCGACCAGGTCGGGTTCATCCTGGAGAGGCTCGAGCTGCTGGCGTTCCGCACGACGTTCGACCCCGTGCGACGCGAGGGCCTTGTTGCGATCAATGCGTCCCTCTTCGACAAGGCCCGTTTCGCGGCAGCACTTCCGCCTATGGGCGAGGCGATCAGAGCAGGCTTGTGTGTCAGCGACCTCGTCGTCATGGCGCGGGAAGGGGAGAAGCTGGGGGAGGTGGTCGTGCCCAGAGGAAAGGTCGGCTTGGGGACTATCTGCGGTGTGACCATCAATGGCGTGCTCCTCAAGGCTGGAGTCCCCATAGAATCGAGGTTCGGCGGGGTGCTGGAGCTGAGAAACCACCAGCCGAGGCGGTTTGTGGCTATCATTAACTACGATGGCACCTCACTCGATCCATCCGAGCAGTATATCCGTGCCGGGATGACGAACGTGCGGGGCGCGGTGAAGACAGGCAACGGGCGAATCCTGGCGAATTTCCGTGAAATTCCAGCGCCCGCGCGCGCTTTCGTCGAGGAGAGAATAGCTGCGCTCAAGGAGGCGGGCATCGGCGGTGTGTTGTTGCTCGGGAACACCAGTGAGTCCGTGTGTCAGATCGCGGTCTCACTCAACAGGGTGGGGATGGTGCTTATCGGCGGGCTCAATCCTGTGGCGGCGGCTGTGGAGGCGGGGATCGAGGTACAGAACATGGGAGAGAGCGGCATGATCGAGTTCGAACGGTTCGTGAGCTTTCACGAGTTGCAGTAGTCACCCGGTGCGTCGGGTAGGGCTTGCGGGATACCGAATCCGTGCCACCCCGCCCGGGAACCGTCAGGTGAGGCAAATGAACAGCCTGGGAGTCAGACTTGCGCTGATACTGGCGGTGCTTGCCGCACTGCTGCTCGCGGGAACGTTCGCCTTCAAAGTCACGGAGGACCTCAGCCTCTTCGAGGCCTTCTACTTCACGATAGTCACCGTATCCACCGTTGGCTACGGTGATATCCAACTGACGACCACGGCGGGCAGGATTGTGGCCATAGTGCTGATAATCGTTGGCGTTGGCACTTTCCTGGCGGTGGTCGCCAGCGTGACGCAGTTGCTGCTGCAGCGCAGGCAAGAGCGCCTGCGCAGGGAGCGGCTCAACATGGCGGTCAGCGCCTTCTTCAGTGAGATCGGCACGTACCTGCTACGCGTCTTTTGCTCGTTCGATCCGGGCCTCGAGAGCGTACGCGAGCTGCACCAGATCGACGAGAAATGGACCGACAGGGACTTCAACCAGCTGCGGGCCACGCTGCGGGGCCATACGTTCGACGTTGATCCTGCACGACTGGATCTCGCCCTGCTGCGTGGCTTCCTAACCGAGAAGAGCCAGATGCTTCTCGGCCTGCTGGAGAACCCCAATCTGGTCGAGCACGAGGCGTTCACCGACCTTCTGAGGGCGATTTTCCATCTCAAGGACGAGCTGGTGGCACGGCCGGAGCCGCTGGAAGTGCCGGAATCCGACCTGAACCACCTCGCTGTCGATGTAAGACGGGCCTACGCTCTTCTCGCCGGGCAGTGGGTCGACTACCTGATGTACCTGCGTCGCGAGTACCCCTTCCTCTTCTCCCTGGCGCTGCGCCTCAACCCATTCTGCAGGGACGCGTCGCCTGTGGTGGGGTAGATGCCCGACCACCTGGAATGTGCCGATTCGAGCTACGGCCTCAGTAGATCGCGCAGGGCCACGTCCAGCGTCGGCATGTCGAAGGTGAATCCGGCGTTCTCGAGCCTCGCCGGGATCGCTCTCTGCCCGCCAACGAAGGCGCTCGCAAACTCGCCCAGCAACGCCCGCAAGGCCGGAGCGGGTATCGGGGGCACGAAAGGCCTCTTACCGAGCAGCAGGTTGATCGCTTCCATCATCTCCGAGTTCCGCACGGGTTGGGGAGATGTGATGTTGAAGGGGCCGGAGGAATCGTGGCGCTCGATCAGAAACAGGAATGCCTTCGCCAGATCGCCCTCGTGGACCCACGACAGCCATTGCCGCCCCGTACCCCATTTGCTTCCCAGATGCCATCGGGACAGTCTCGCGAGTCTGGGCAACGCCCCACCACCTCTCCCGAGCACGTGGCCAAGTCGACAGAGAACAACGCGTGTGTCGTGGGCCTCTGCCTTCAATGCCTCCGTCTCCCATGCCCGAGCGACGTCGGCGAGGAAACCCGCGCCGGGCGTGCTGCTCTCGCTCAGGATATGGTCTCCCCTTGAACCGTAGTAGCCTATGCCGGAGACGCTGAGGAGGGCCGTCTGTCGCTGACTGCGTGCGATTGCCTCCACCACATTGCGTGTTGTCAGGACTCTGCTTTCGAGTATCGATTTCCTGGCCCCGGCGGACCACCGCCTGAAGATGGACGCGCCCGCTAGGTTGATAACCGCGTCATGTCGAGCGACGGCATTCTGCCATTCGCCTTGCTCAACCGGGTTGCCGCGTATGACGGAGGTACTCCCCGGTGATTCCGGAATATGTCCCCGCCCCCTGGTCAGGATCGTGATTTCGTGGTCACGATCGACGAGCGCCCTGACCAGCGTGGTGCCCACCAGTCCCGTACCGCCGGTTATGAATACCTTCACCGGTTCTCCCTTTACAACTTACTTCTGCGAGTCTATATTACCCTGGTCAGTCAATACGAGGCTGCCGGGGGAACACGGATTGGCGGACGGCTTCCGGTTCGCTAGCGTCGGGATTGGGCTGCAGCACGTGCTGTACGTTTCCTACCTCGTGCCTGCCGAGCGCGTGCGCCCGCATGTGCCCGACATATTGCCTCTCGCTGTTCGAAGTGACGACAGTGTGTTCGTCAGTGTGGTTGTGCTGAAGAGCAAGCTCGACGGGCTCAGCTACCTGCCGGGGCCATTCCTACCCTACGACCAGGTCAACCTTCGGACCTACGTGGTCGATCCCCGGACCGGCGGTCCAGCCGTCTATTTCTTTCGCAGCGCTGTCAAATCGAGGATCGTTGCCGGGCTCACGCGCCTCGTGGGGCTGGGGTGGGAGCACGGGCGCTTCAACATCCGGTTGATTTCGGAGGCCCGAGCCGGGCGCGTCAGACATACGACCACCGGCGACTGGCACGGCCGACTGCAAATCGAGGCGAGTGTGGCTCTCGAAGAGGACGCCGAGAAGGAGATGGACGGCTCGGCGGATGTGGTGAAACACCTGACGGGTCCTCTTGTCGGTTACTACGGCACAAAGCGATTCGGAATATGGCACCCGCCGCTCCGCCCGACACAAGCGCATGTCGAGTCGATACGATTCGACTTGCTTGCGAGTTCGGGTCTTGTCGATCCTGGGCGCATAGCCGAGCCGGATAGTGTTCTGGCCGTGGCGGAGTCGAGGTTTCGCATCTACTTGCCACCCACACGGGTGTAGATGGTGTTGGGCATGCCCAAATGCTGGAGGTAGCATCGTAGAATGGTCTGGGAGGTGGGACGATGTCGATAGCTGACGGGGTCATTGCAGGGCTGGTTGCAGGCATAGCCATGGGGCTCGCTTCGGATGTCGGGTACCGTCTGGGTCTCTTCAAGTCGAGCCTGCTGGTGATAGATGGCAGCTTCGCGTTGAAGTTTGCAGGCGGGGCCGGGAACAGGCTCAACCCGCTGCTCCTCGGGGTTCCCATACACATCGTCACCAGCATCGTATTCGGCATCATCTACTACCTGATAGTCTGGGGGCTCGACCTCGATGGCAAATCGGCGGCTGTGATCGCACCCTATGTCTGCTTCCTGTGGCTCGCCATGCTGTTCGGCGCGCTTCCGGTGGCGGGGCAGGGGCTGATGGGTAGCAAGCTCGCGGGCAATGCGAGGCTGGAGCAACTCGTCTTGCACATACTCTTCGGAATCGTGTTCTGGGGGATGATGCAGGCGCTCTGAGATAAATGAGCCGGACCTACTCCCATCTGAAGAAGCGGGCTGCCAGCAGGATTGACCCGATCAGAATGCCAACGACGATGCCGAACTCGGTCCAGTTCCAGCCCCAACCCAGCCACGGGTCCTGCAGCAGGGTAATAGCGTGCCGCAGGGGCGTGGCGTCGCCGATGTACTGCATGGCTGTCGTCATCACCTCTCTCGGCGGCCCGGCTCCGCCCAGTATCAGTATGACGAAGAACAAGAGCAGCCCGAGACCCTGCGCGGCCCTTGTGGTCGGCATCACTGAGCCGAGCAGGATGCCCAGCGCGGCGAAGCTAAGCAAGCCAGCTGTGAAAGCTGGTATCACCAGAAGGGGCGACTCCGGCATGGTCGCATCGTAGGTGAATACCGCCGCGATGACAATCAATACGCCGCCTACTACCGTGACGACGAAGCTGACCGCAACTTGAGCGCCGAACAGCGACCAGATGGATATGGAGGACGCCCGAAACCTCCGGAGCACCCCCCGCTCCCGATATGCTGTCAGGTGCACAGGCAGCGCCACAAGTCCGATCGAGGCTATGGTCAGGGCAATGTAGGCCGAGATGTAGTAGTCCATCGCGCCCACCCCACGGTACACAACTTGTCCCCCTGTATCGGGCGTGTTGCCGAAGACGCCGCCCATGACGAAGAGGAAAAGGATGGGGAGCGCGAAGGTGAAGACCATGGTGATCGGCTCTCGCACGAAGAGCTTGATCTCCACCCAGGTCAGTTTCGCGAGTGTGCGCATTCGACCTCGTCAGTTGGCGACGCTGTGGCCCGTGATCTTGAGGAAAACGTCCTCCAGCGACGGCTGCTCCATTCGCAAATCAGGTGGAACTATGCCGTGCTCCACGAGTGCCGAGGCCACAAGGGCGAGCACGGGCCCTGTTCCTTCAACCTCGATGCGGGGGCCGTGTCTAGCGACACGCACGACGTCCGGTATGCTCTCCAGCCATAACAAGTCGACCTGATCCGTTGTGAAGATCACCCTGACCTGACTGGCGTAGGTGGTGATGAGGCCCTGGGGGCTGTCCATGGCCACGATGCGACCGCGATCGACGATGGCCAGGCGGTCGCAGAGCTGCTCAGCCTCGTCCATGAAGTGGGTCACGAGCACAACAGTCGTGCCTCTCTCCCGTATGGACCTGATCAGGTCCCACGCCACGTGGCGGGCTGCCGGGTCGAGGCCGGTGGTCATCTCGTCGAGGAACACGATCTCTGGGTTGTTTACGAAGGCAAGTGCAACGAAGAGGCGCTGGCGCTGCCCTCCCGACAGGCTGGAGAAGACCGACTTCTCCTTCTCGGCCAGCCCCCACTGCTCCATAAGGGTTCTCCAGTCCGACGACCCCGGCGTGAACGACGAGAACAGGTCGAGCGCCTCCCATACCTTGATGCGATCGGGGAGCGCCGACTCCTGAAGCTGGGAGCCGATGCGACGGCGCAGGGCTTGTGCCTGGGTCTGCGGGTCGAGTCCAAGTACCCTGATCCGCCCGCTATCGGGATTCCGCAGCGCCTGCAGGCACTCGACTGTTGTTGTCTTGCCGGCGCCGTTCGGCCCCAGCAAGCCGAATATCTCCCCTTCGGAAACCTGGAAGGATATATCGTCTACCGCCACGATGGGGCCGTAGGTCTTCCTCAGGTTCTCGACTCCGATGACGGTCTTCATTATCAATCGAGTGGTGTGATTCTCGGTCAGATTCTAGACGAGCGCAATCACGAATACAAGGCGCTGCATGTTCGGATTGTGACAGCTGTGCTTGGGTCGGTTCCATAGGAATCCCCGTCCCCCCAACCGGCCATCGGGCTCATACTTGGAATGACCGATCGTGATTATTGCGGGGGTTGTGGCTGATGCTTGCCATGGGGTACCGGGGGGATTATCATACATGCCGAATAGAGACAGGAGGGACCTGGATGGAGAGGAACGTGGGTGGCTGGGACAGGATACTGCGAATAGTGCTAGGGATCGTGCTGATGGCCGTGGGTTTCGGTGTCATAGGCGGCTCAGGCGGCATCGCCATTGGCGTCATATTCGCCGTGGTGTTTGTGACCGGCGTTTTCGGCCGATGCCTTCTCTATGTCCCACTCCGGCTCAATACCTACATCCGAATCTGATACGCACCGTTCTAAGTCCAGACCGCCACGACCACACAGTCGGCGGGATTACCTGGGTCCAGGAACAGTACAGCCACGTTGCGCCCGGCCACCATCTGGCCAGCCTCAATGGCTCTCGAGGTGGGAATGTCTTCGAGCCATACGCTCAGACTCCCGGCTATCTGGACAGTGGACAGATAGCCCGAACTGCTGAATCCCCTCAGAACGCCTTTCTTTATCATTCGGTCTCGCTCTCCCGCTGACGCACCTACACAGCTCCCAGCTCCAGCCTCAGGTCGTACCTCCCCTTCGCTGGATCGTAGACGTGTTTGAGGCCGA
>CAZGDV010000053.1:0-20204 GCA_964524995.1 uncultured Dehalococcoidia bacterium
TTGGCCGGGTACATCTTGTCGCAGTTCCTGATCATGAACTCGAGCTTGTCGGCGAACTCCTTCATCCTCTTCCTCTGGATACCAGCAAGCTCTTGATTTGCGCTTTGGGTCTTAACGGCTGACCAGGGTATACCCTGTTGATCGGCCGACTCGCGACCGCCGTAAAGGCACACCGGCGCAGACACGGTCGGGGGGGTGATCACGCCGCTGACGCGCAACTCTGAGTACGGCACCCCCTGGTGATCAGCCAGGAGCAGGTACGACGGAAGGGTGATGGGGGAGTGGGCGGTCAGCATCGTGCTGGTCTCGTCGAGGCGTATGCCGTCGAGGATGGTCCACACGTCGTGTATGGTGTTGATCGGCACGCCTGCGCGGCCCACGCTTCCCTCCGCCCAGGGGTGGTCGGAGTCGATCTGGATCTGCGTTGGCTGATCGCAAATGACGTTGATCGCGTTCTCGCCGTGGGCTATGAGGTATTTGAGTCTCTCGTTGGTAAGCTTGGGCGTGGAGCAGCCGGTGATCTGGCGCCGGCTCCATAGCCTGCCGCGATACATGTCTTCGTATATACCTCTGGTATACGGGAAGTTGCCGGGTTGGCCGATGTTGCGATCGTAGTCCAGGCGTCTGGAGTCCTCCGGTGTGTAGACGGGCTTGGCTGGAATCCCTGACCAAGTCTGGTCCCGTTGCGATTTCTCGAAGTAGCCGCTCGTTCCTTTATCGTCTGTCTCTGTGGCCACCTCAATTCCTCCTCTTGAGTGCGTTCTCCTTGATGTAGGTAACCGACGCGCTCATCGGGGACGCGCTGGGGAATACCTCGTCAACCCCCATCCCCTTGAGGACGTCTATGTCTTGTCGCGGTATGTTCCCGCCGACAACCAGCAGTCTGTCCTCGAGCCCGTTGACCTTGATCTGATCCGCCATCATTTTCACCAGGGGGATGTGGTCGGCTCCCTGGAAGCTCAAACCTATGGCATCCACATCCTCTTCGACCGCGACCCTGGCCATGCGCTCGGCTGTCTGGTGGGTCCCGAGGTACACGACCTCCATGCCGGCCTTCGAGAGCCATGTGGCAACCATGCGGATTCCCCTGTCATGGCCGTCGAGGCCGATCTTGCCGAGCAGCACGCGTATGTTTTGTTCTGTCATATGTTGTCCCTTTCAGAGAGGAGTCGTAGCTCGTGTACGGTGATTCTATCACATCACGGGAGACCGGGGCAAAACAGCGTTGCCGGAAGCGGTACTCTCGTTCTCGCGGATGGCCCTCGACTTGACACCCAACGATCGAGCACCTTAACATAGCCTTGCCGGTCCGCTCTGCAGCTTCCAGCCTCGCCGAAGGCTCACGTCTCCAAGTTCAAGTCGAGAAGCACTATGTACGACGTAAGCGTGATCAAGTACGAGGCTCCTTCTGAGTCGCTGAGGAAGGCCGTCGACCTGGTGAACGGCTTGGAAGGTGTGTCCAGCACGACGAAGGTGTTCGTCAAGCCGAACTTCTGCCAGTGGTATGACAAGGTGAGGTTCCCCAAGTACGGGGTCATCACGACTGCGAGGTTGATTGAGGACGTTGTGGTGTTGCTCAAGGAGCGAGGCGTGGAGGACATCACGATGTTGGAGGGCGCTGTTGAGGTCGAGAAGACGCCTGAGTCTACGGTACAGTTGGTAGCTGCCGGCATGGGCTTGGATCTCCTCACGAAGCGGTACGGTGTCAAGGTGCTCGACGTTATGAGGGAGGAGTTCTCCAGGGTAACCGCCGGCGACCTCAATCTGTCAGTCAACAAGGATATACTGGGCGCTGACTTCGTGATCAATATGCCCGTCCTCAAGACCCATTCCCAGACGATGGTATCGCTGGGCATCAAGAACCTCAAGGGCCTGCTCAGCATACCGTCGAGGAAGAGGTGCCATGACCCCAAAGATGGCATCGATCTTAATCACAGGCTGGCTCGTCTTCCCGAGGTGGTGTGGCCGGACCTCACCGTACTGGATGGCATATACACTCTTGAAAGGGGGCCTCTCATAACGGGGAGGGCGCACCTCACCAACCTGATCATAGCTTCGAAAGATATCGTGTCCGCCGACAAAGTAGGGTCTACGATTCTTGGCATCGACCCGCGAACCGTGCCTCACTTGGTGCTCGCTGCTGGGAACTGCGGGCGTCCGGCGGACCTGTCGGACGTGAGGCTGGTGGGAGAGACTGACATCGCGTCTGTGACCGTGAAACACGAGTGGGAGTTCGAACAGAACGCCACTGGCGACCTGCCAGCGTTTTTCGAGAAGGCGGGGGTTAAGGGCATCACCTACCCCCAGGCTGACAACACGATGTGCACCTACTGCGCCGACTTCATCTACTACGTGATATGGGGCGTCCTGATGTCCAGGAACCGGGACGAGCCGTTCGACGATATCGAAGTCCTGCACGGGAAGACGCTCGATCCCCAAGGGGGCCATAAGCATACGCTGCTCGTTGGTCAGTGCCAGGTGAAGAGGAACAGCGACAACCCGAAGATCAACCACTGCGTGAAGATACGGGGCTGCCCGCCGAGTAAGAAGGACCTCGTTGCGGCTTATCGTGAACTGGGGATCATGTTGCCCGACAACTTCCTGGCCTGGATGGCCAGAATCCCTGAGAACCACATGAGGAAGTACCAGGACAGCCCAGAGTTCGACGAGTCCTTCTACGTTGTTAAATAGCCTTTGCCGGAGGGTGTATGAGAGGTAGTGACAGCAGTCCTGACCGATCGCAGGGCGTCGGGCCCGCCGCACTGGAGGGAATCCGTGTGCTGGACATGGCTCTGGTCGGGCCGGGGCCGTTCTGTGCCACGATCCTCGGCGACCTGGGGGCGGACATCATCAAGATACATGAGCCGCACCCCGAGCGGCGCGGCGGCCCTCTCCTGTTCAAGTTCCCTGATCGCCCGGAGTTCCCCGGGCTTCGAAACTGCAGGTCGATGGGCCTCAACCTCAAGGCGGACGAGGGACGTGTGATCTTCCTCCAATTGGCCAAAGCAGCGGATGTGATCACTGAGAGCTTCAGACCGGGGGTGATGAAGCGGCTCGGTCTGGACTACGACGCCATCAAGGAGGTCAACCCACGGATTGTGTATGCGTCGGTAACCGGATTCGGTCAGGACGGCCCGTATCGGGACCTGGTGGGCCACGACATCAACTACATATCTCTGGCGGGCTTGCTGGGGATGACGGGAACGGAGGATGGAGGTCCGGTGATTCCGGGGATACCCGTCGCCGACTTTGCCGCAGGTGGGATGGCAGCCGCCATATCGGTCCTGGGTGCTCTAACTGCGAGGGAGCGAACGGGCAGAGGCCAGTATGTGGACGTGGCGATGACGGACGCGGTGGTAGGTCTCGTGGCCGAGTGGATCAACCCTTACCTGTATTACGGGGAACTTCTGGGGAGAGGAGGGACCTGGCTCACCGGGTACCGGCCCTGGTACAACGTTTACGAGACCAGGGATGGCAAGTACATCAGCGTCGGAGCTGTCGAGCCGTGGTTCTTCTCGAACCTGTGCGAGCTTCTAGGCTGCGAGGAATACGTCGAACATCAGTATGCGGAGGGCGAGAAGCGCAAGGAGATGATCGAGTATTTCCGCCGGACGTTCCTGACCAAGACCAGGGATGAGTGGCTGGATATCCTCCGACAGAAAGAGACGTGCGTTTCGCCGGTCTATACGATCGACGAGGTCGTTACCGACCCCCACGTCGTTGCACGCGGTATGGTCGCGGAACTCCCGCATCCCACGTTGGGGAAGGCCAGGCAGGTGGGATCTTGGCTCAGGCTTTCGGAATCGCCGTTCAAAGTCAAGAACTGGGCCAGGCGGTTCGGTCAGCATACCGACGAGATACTGCAAGAACTGGGCTACGATGGGGCTGCGGTGCAGTCGCTGCGCGAAGGTGATGTTGTGGGGTGAGCACCGTGGTCATACTAGCGTCCTAGCATACCATTATGCAACCTGGAGCGTGAAGCCGTGACGGAGAAGGCCTTCCAGGACCAGTTCCCGGAGAACCTGAGCTACTGCTATGGCTGCGGCCGTCTCAACGAGCATGGTCTCAGGATCAAGAGCTACTGGGACGGGGATGAGGGCGTCTGCGTGTTCCAACCCGAGCCTTACCACATCGCCGTACCCGGATATGTGTACGGCGGGCTGATCGCATCCCTCATCGACTGCCACAGCGCCTGCACCGCGGCAGCCTATGTGTGTCGCTCGGAGGGGCGGCCCATAGGGAGTGATCCGGTGGTGGCCATGCTTACTGCCTCCCTGCACGTAGACTACTTGAGACCTACGCCGTTGGGAGTGCCGTTGGAGGTAAGGGCGTCGGTGGTGGAGGCGAAGGGGCGCAAGATCGTCATGTCGGCCAGGTTGTTGGCGGAGGGAGAGGTGTGCGCGCAGGGACAGGTGGTCACAGTGCAAGCACCTGACAGGCTGATGCCGCCTTAGGGTGGTATAGCCGGTCTCGTGGGACTTCCTTTGCTATTGCCATGGCGCTCCATGTCAACTCCCGTTGATTGTTGCCTTCGGTGGTTCTTGCCCTGAGTAACCCAAGGCCAATGAGTGCCGGTAATGGATTTGTAACTCGGTTCTTACTTATTTGTAAGGTCACACCATTAGAGTCATAACCTTAGCACGAGTGTGTGCTGCATAGACTCAGCAAGATAGCCCGACATGATTCTGCAATGAGCTGGGAGGACAGGTAGTATGACAGGGATAGTCTCATACGGTGCCTACGTGCCATTCCTGCGGATTAATCGTAAGGTGATATCGACTGCCACGGGTTGGCTGGGCACGGCACCGTCCTTGCCCGGGGAAAAGGCCGTGGCGAACTGGGATGAGGATAGTCTGACGATGGCTGTAGCTGCGGGGTCGGATTGCCTGCGCGGCATCGAGAGGGATGTGGTTGAGGACCTGTATCTCGCGACCACTACCTCACCGTACAGGGAGCGCCAGAGCGCCGGAATAGTCGCGACAGCACTCGACCTGCGCCCCGACATCAGGACAGCCGACTTCTGCAACTCGGTCAAGAGCGGTTCGACGGCGCTCTTGGCGGCATTCGATGCTGCGAAGGCGGGGTCGGCGAACGGCATCCTGGTATGCGCCTCTGACTGCCGCCAGGGTAAGGCGGGCGGCTCGCAGGAGCAGTCCTGTGGCGATGGCGCAGCGGCCCTCCTGTTGGGTAGCGACGGAGTCATTGCTACCCTCGAGGGCTTCTACTCGCTGAGCTACGATTTCGTCGACTACTGGAGAGCCGATGCTGACAGGCACGATCGGGCGTGGGAGGACCGGTGGATACGCGACATGGGATACAGCAAGTTCATCCCGGAAGCGATCAATGGGCTGTTGTCCAAGTACAACCTGAAGCTGAGCGATTTCTCACGGGTCATGTACCCCTCTCTGTATCCCAGGGAGCACGCGGCGATCGGAAAGAGGCTCGGAGCAGAGCCGGATCAGATTCAGGAGAATATCTTCACAACAGTCGGAGACACCGGAACGGCATACCCGCTGATGATGCTGGTGGGTGCCCTCGAGCAGGCAAAGCCGGGTGACAAGATACTTGTTGTCAGCTATGGGAACGGCTGCGACGCGCTCTACCTGAAGGTGACCGATGCCATCGAGAAGGTGCGAGAGAAGCGAGGGTTGAGCAGGCATGTAGCTGCCAAGAGGGACATGGACAACTACGAAAAGTACGCGTCTTATCGTGATCTCCTTGCGATCGACACCGGCCGTCGCGCTGAGGACATAGGGCCGACCCAGCTCTCGACCCTGTGGCGGGAGCGCAGGATGGTGCTCGGCCTTTGCGGGTCCAAGTGCAAGCGGTGTGGTACGCCACAGTACCCGAGACAGGTCGTATGTGCGAATCCTGACTGCGGCGCGGTTGGCGAGATGGAGGTCTATCGCTTCTCGGACAAGAAGGGCACGCTGTTCACCTACACAGCTGACAACCTCGCCCCGTGCCCGAGTCCGCCGGCTGCGTACGGCATAGTGACCTTTGAGGGCGGCGGGAGGTATAACTTCGACCTCACCGACTGCGACCCGGCGGCGCTGGAGGTGGGTGCAGTGGTGGAGATGACCTTTCGAAGGAAGTACCGCGACGCAGGCAGAGGCATACACGGGTATTTCTGGAAAGCAGTACCTGTACGCGGTTAGCATCCGGTTCTAGATTGGAGGCATAATGGCCGAAGGCATAAGAGATAGAGTCGCGATCATAGGGATGGGATGTACCAGGTTCGCGGAGCATTTCGATAGAAGCGCCGACGAGCTGATGGTTGAAGCCTTCATGGAGGCGCTGGAGGACGCCGGAATCGAGAAGAAGGACATCGGTGCTGCCTGGTCGGGGACCTGCTACGAGGAGACCAACATAGGCAAGTCGGCGATAGCTTTGTCGGTCGCACTGAAGCTGCCATTTCTAGCGTGTACCAGGGTGGAGAATTGGTGCGCGACCGGTTCTGAGGCCCTGAGGGGCGCTTCCTACGCCGTCGCAGCCGGGGCGTATGACATCTGCCTGGCGATCGGGATCGAGAAGCTGAAGGACACGGGCTATGGGGGCCTGCCCCAGAACGAGGTCCAGTGGGGTACGGTACGCAGGCTCGTGGATTCCAATCAGACCGCTCCTGGTATGTTCGCAATGCTCGCCACGCGTTACTTCAGCAGGTACGGCATCGCTCCCGAAGAGGGCAAGAGGATGCTGGCTATGGTGTCAGCCAAGAGCCATCGTAACGGCGCGCTGAACCCCAAGGCGCATCTCAAGAGGGAAGTGTCCGTCGAGCAGATCATGAACGCTCCCATCGTTGCCTGGCCATTGGGGCTGTTCGACTGCTGCGGAGTAAGCGACGGGGCGGCGGCGGCGATCGTGACCCGCGCTGACATGGCGAAGAAGTTCAGGCCTGATCCGGTTTACATAAAGGCGCTGCAAATATCCGCGAGTTCCGGGCAGGAGATGCTGTATGACGACGATTGGACTCACGTGGAGTCGAGTGTTCGAGCCTCACAAGCGGCTTACCGCGAGGCGGGCATCAAGACCCCCAGGGAAGAGATCAGCATGGCCGAGGTACACGACTGCTTCTCGATAACAGAGGCGGTTACGATGGAGGACCTGCAGTTCAGCCAGCGCGGCATGGTGAAGAGCGATATCGAAGGCGGGTTCTTCGAACTGTCGGGCAGCCTGCCGGTCCAGCCGGACGGCGGACTGAAGTCGTTCGGGCACCCGGTCGGTGCCTCGGGCCTGCGCATGGTATACGAGATGTACAAGCAGCTGCAGGGCAAGGCCGGGCCGAGGCAGCTCAAGGACCCCAAGTTCGGACTTACGCATAATCTGGGTGGCGTTCCCTCGGTGAATGTGGCCAGCATCATTATCGTTGGGCTCTAGTAAGCCGGGCAGTTGAGAGCCCCCGGAGGTGGCGAGTGATCGCAGATGAGGTCATGGAGTATATAGGCAAGGCGGATGAACCTCACATAAAGACCGTCGAGAAGGGCGCGATACGAAGATACGCGGCTGCGGTGGGAAACGATAATCCATTGTACAGTGACGAGGAGTACGCGCGAAGCTCGGCCTGGGGGTGTATCATCGCGCCGCCCGGGTTCTTCGGCTGGCCAACGAAGACCGCATCCTCCGCCGTGGGACTTGCCAACGTAGTGGTTGATCTGCAGGCGGCGCTGGCCAGGGCAGGATACCCTCGAATACTGGACGGGGGCATATCGTACGAATTCCATCTGCCGGTGCGAGCGGGTGACATCCTGTCGGTAAGCCCCAGGATCACGGGCATCAGCGAGAAGGAAGGCAAGAGCGGCACGATGATTATGTGCAGCCTGGAGACGAGCTATCTCAACCAGAACGGCGATCTGGTTGCGGTCGCCCGACAGACGTTCATCGCGCGCTAGCGCGAGCGCATGTCGGATGTGTGCCGCGTCGGGAGAGTCAACGGAGGTCAGTGATGAGAACGGGTGACGAGTACCTGGAACACCTGCGGTCGATGAAGCCCAACGTCTACATGGGTGGAGAGCTCGTCAATCGAGACGATGCGCGCATTTTACCGGGAATCAACGTGATGAGAATCACTTATGATATGGCGGCGGACAAGGAGAACGCCGAGCTGTTCACCGCTACGTCGCAGTATACGGGTGAGCAGATAAACCGCTTCTGTCACGTGTGTCATAGTGTGGACGATCTCCTGAACAAGCAGAAGATGATTCGCTGTGGGGCTCGTTTGGCCGGCTTCTGCATCCAGAGGTGTATGGGAACGGATACCATCAACGCGCTGTCGATAGTGACGAAGGACATCGATGACGCGCATGGCACCGAGTACCATCAACGTTTCCTCGAGTTCATCAAGGGCTACCAGAGGAAGGACCAGATAGCGGCTGCGGTACAGACTGATGTCAAGGGCGACAGGGGGAAGCGGCCCCACGAGCAGGCCGACCCCGACCTGCACGTGCGTGTGGTCGAGCGCAAGAAGGATGGCATAGTGGTCAGGGGTGCCAAGCAAGACATCACCATGGCTTCGTACTGCGATGAGATGGTGGTTTTCCCCACCAGGACCCTCACCAAGGATGAGACGCAATGGGCCGTGGCGTTCGCCATACCCTCCGACTGGGACAACGTACATATCATCAACCGCGCCAGTGCTCCGAGGGAGCGGAAGTACCTTCGGGCTCCACTCAATACCCACGGCAGCTCGGATGCCTTGGTTATCTTCGACGATACGTTCATCCCTTGGGACAGGGTGTTCATGTGCGGCGAGTATGAGTTCGGCGGGCGCATGGCGCTGACCTTCGCCACATCTCACCGCCACAGCTACTGCGGGTGCAAGCCCGCGGTTGAGGACGTCGTGATGGGGTTGATAGCTCTGACGGCCGAGTACTACGGTGTCGAAGGTAAGCACCACATCCGCGAGAAGCTGGCGCATCTGGCGGGCATAGCCGAGTTGGTCTATGCTGCGGGCATTGCGGCTTCCGTCGAGTCAACCAAGTCTGCCTCGGGCACACAGGTCCCGGGCGTGATCTACTGCAACGTCGGCAGGAGGCTGGCCGGTGAGAACACTTACGATTCGTGGGGCATGGTTGCAGACGTGGCCGGCGGATTCCCGGTCACCATGCCCTTCGAGGAAGACTACTATGATCCGAAGCTCGGGCCGCTGATCGCCAAGTACACGATGCGCAATCCGAACGTGTCGGCCGAGAACATGCACCGCCTGCAGCGGACGCTGTCGGACTATCTGGCCTCGTCGTGGGCAGGGGTGTGGCAGGTGGCTGACGTACACGGCGGCGGATCGCCGGTTATGGAGACAATAGCCATACTCGGCAACTACGACTTCGAGGAGAGAAAGCGGATCGTGAAGAGGTTGGCGGGGATCGAGAGGTAGACTGGTTCGAAGGAACAGTGGGGGGTTAGGGATGCACGTGCGTGAATTGTTCGACTTGAGCGGGAAGACCGCGATTGTTACCGGGGGGTCGCGAGGTCTCGGTAAGGAGATGGCTACGGCCCTGGGTGAGGCGGGAGCGAGTGTTGCGATAACGGCGAGGCGGGAGGAGGGGCTGCTCGAGACGAAGGGCGAGTTGGAGGCTGCGGGGATCGATTGTCTCGCCGTCACCTGTGACGTGAGTGAGGTGGAGGGTGTCAGGAAGATGGTCGATGAGACTATCGCCAAGTGGGGGAAGATCGACGTTCTGGTGAACAACGCCGGTGTGGTGTGGGCCGCGCCGCCGGAGGAGATGACCCTGGACAGATGGGATTACGTGATGAACATCAATGCCAGGGGCACGTTCATCTGCTGCCAGGAGGTCGGCAAGGAGATGAAGAAGCGGCAGAGCGGCACCATCATCAACATCTCATCATCAGTGGGGGTTCGGGCAATCGATCCCAAGTCTGGGCAGTTCATAGCGTACCAGGCGAGCAAGGCCGGCGTGAACATCATGACCCAGCAGCTGGCTGTCGAGTGGGGGCCATACAACATCCGGCTGAACGTGCTTGCCCCGTCGTTCCTCGCCACGCGTCTGACCAACGCCTTGATCGAGCGCACCGGTGAGAACATGAAGCGGTGGATTCCGCTGGGGAGGATCGGCAGGCCGGAGGAGATAAGGGGGGCTGCAGTCTTCCTGGCTTCGGAGGCCTCCAGCTACATAACCGGTCAGGTGATATGCATAGATGGCGGAACGACGGCCTGGTAGCAGGCGGCCAAGTGGGGGGCCGGAGGCTGGTGGTGGTTGCTGGTTACGCGTTCAGCCTGACGTTGAAAGAAGCCTGCGATTTGACGTTGAAGGAAGCCTACGATATACTATACCGTCGAGAAATGGGGAATCCGCTGTGCCTTGACGAGTACGGGTGGCTGTCGGTTTCGGGACAAAGCCCGTACTCTTTTCGTGTGTAGACCTGATCAAGCAAGTCGCCCTTCAGCAGACACCTTCCGAATGATGTTATCAGTGGCAGGGGGGGTCGGATTGTCGGGCCAATGTGACGGCGTGAGGTGAAGTGTGGCGAATGAGTACATAAGGGGTGCTGGCATTCATGCCACGGCCACCATTGCCCTGGTCAACAAGACGGGTGCTTGGAGGGTCGAAGACCCCGTTGTAGACCATGAGAAGTGCATCGGCTGCAAGATTTGCTCTGACTTCTGCCCGGACGACTGCATCGTCAGGCTGCAGGTCGAGAAAGGGGCCCCGGCCGGTACGCCGCGTATTGAGATAGACATGGTGTACTGCAAGGGATGCGGCATCTGCGCCCATGAGTGTCCGAAGGGCGCGATTACCATGGTATCGAGTGAGGCGTAGCATGCAGATGTTTCTTTCGGGCAATCAGTGTATAGCTCACGGCGCGCGACTGGCCAGGGTGGAGGTCGTCGCCGCATATCCGATCACTCCGGCTACACCGGCCTCTGAGGAGCTGTGGGAGATGGCGGAGAGGGGTGAGGTGGACGCCGAGATCGTGAACGTGGAATCTGAGCTTGGTGCCATGGGTGTTTGTGTAGGGGCCTCGGCTGTTGGATGCAGGACCTTCAGCTGTACGTGCTCCCAGGGGTTGGCGCTCATGCGCGAGATGCTATGGGCTGCGTCGGGAATGGCGCTGCCTGTTGTGCTCGCGATCGACAGCCGGGAGATTGGCATACCCCAGGGGCTCTTGAGCGATCACTCCGACTGCCTGTCGGAGAGGGACGCCAGCTTTCTGCAGTTCATGTGCGAGAACGGCCAGGAGATAATCGACTGGCTCATAATGGCCTACAGGATTGGCGAGGACCCCAGGGTCCTGCTCCCATCGTTCGTGGTGTCGGAAGGGCACAGGATGAGCCATAGCTTCGAGTCCGTGGAGGTGCCCGAGCAGGGAGAAGTCGACAGGCTACTGCCAAAGTACCAGCCCAAGCACGTTTTCGTGGACACCAAGTATCCCATGAGCCTCGGGACGGGTGTCATGCCCCAATACCCGACCTTCAAGATGCAGCAGTACAGGGCAATGCTCGAAGCCAAGGACGTTATCAAGGAGGTCTGCGCCGAGTTCGGCAAGGCGTTCGGCAGAGAATATGGCCTGGTGGAAGCATATCGCTGTGAGGATGCGGAGGCCGTAGTCGTAGCGATGGGCTCCGTGGCTGGGGTGCTCCGGGAGAAGGTGGACGAGTACAGAGAGAATGGAATCAAGCTGGGAATGCTCAAGATCAGGGTATTCAGGCCGTTCCCGGAGCAGGAGGTCAGGGAGGCATTGGCCGGGGCGAAGCGCATCCTGGTAGTGGACAGGGCGTGCTCACCGGGAAGCGAGTACGGCATTTCGTGCATCGAGGTGCGCTCCGCGGTACAGAAGTCCCAGGCGGCGATATCGAACATGATTATAAGCGGAAAGGATATCGGACTGCAGGATGCGGAGGAGATACTGAAGGGCTGGCTGGGTCGTGAGGACGAGTGCGTCGGGTGGTACAAGGCGGACTTCGACAGCAAAGTCTCGAGCATGTGTGGCTGGGACAACTACCAGAAGCTGGTTGCCGGTGAGCCGGTCGAGAGGGAACTGGCAAGTGAGGGAGAGGGTGGCCTCAGTAAGGGGATCATGTCCTGCGCCGGGTGTATCAGTCTGGGCGTGATCCGGACGGTGCTAAGCGTATTCGGGGAGAAGGCGATTGCAGTCAACAACGCTGGTTGTCTTTCGGCGGTCGGCGCGTTCTATCCCCTGACCGCCTGGAAGGTGTCTCATTTCTTCTTCTCCTACAGTCATGCCGGTGCCGCCGTCAGCGGCATGGAAGTTGGTATGCGGAAGAGGGGGATAGACGGCCATCTTATACAGATAGCCGGCGACGGAGCCCTCTTCGACATCGGCCTCCAGACCTTCTCTGCGGCGCTGGAGAGGGGACACCGGGTCGTGTACGTGTGCTACGACAATGAGGCGTACATGAATACCGGCGTTCAGAGGAGTGGTTCCACGCCGTACATGGCGCGTACCAAGACGACGCCGTCCGGCAGAACGGGGCGTGTGAAGAACATCGAGCAGATCGTGGCTGCCCATGGTGATGTCTATATCGCCACTGCGTCGCCGGCCTACCTCGACGATTTCAGGCGCAAGCTGAAGAAAGCAAAGGAGCTCGACAAGCCTTCCTTCTTCCACGTAGTCTGCCCCTGCCCTCCTGGCTGGGAGCACGATCCGGCCCTGGGCATTGAGATCGCACGTCTCGCTGTGGAGACCGGATGCGTGGTGCTCTACGAGTACGAGAACGGCACGCTCACTGTCAACAAGACTCCGAAGGAGAAGAAGCCGGTCGAGGAGTACCTGAAGAAACAGGGCAGGTTCTCTCATCTGACCAAGGACGACATTGCCGAAATCCAGAAGGAAGTGGACAAGAACTACGAGAGACTGCTCGCGGGGAATCTCTTTTAGGGGGAATCATGCGTGATCTGAAGCCGGATGATAACCTTGGCAAGATACTGGATGATGTAGCTTCGGCATTTCCGAAAAACGAGGCAATAGTCACGGGCGACCTGAGGATCAATTTCGAGACCCTTGTGCACAGGGTCAACTGCATGGCCAGCGCTCTTCTGAAAACGGGCGTCAGGAAGGGCGACAAGGTCGCCATCTGGATGAGCAATATCCCCGAGTGGGTCTACGCCCACTTCGCTTGTCTGAAGATCGGCGCTCCTCTCGTACCGTTGAACACGCGATACAAGGTGCATGAGCTCGACTACATCCTCAGGCAGGCCGATGTCACTACGCTCTTCGCCATGGACCGCTTTCTCAAGATAGACTTCGTGCCCATGATCCATGAGGTCTTCCCCGAGTTGAAAGACTGCAAGCCGGGAGAGCTGAAGAGCGCGAAGCTGCCCTTGATGAAGAGAGTAGTCATGTTCAGCAAGGACAGCCACACGGGGATGCTGGACTATGAGGAGCTTCTGAAGTCCGGCGAGGACTATGCGAGCAACTCTGACTTGCAGAAGGCACAGGATGCGGTGAAGCCCGAGGATGTGTATATCATTCCGTTCACGTCCGGCACGACGGGGTTCCCCAAGGGTGTAGTCACCACCAACTACCAGTACATGAGAATCATGTGGGCCGTCAGCGACAGGTTCCAGATGAACGACAAGGACCGCATCCTTGTCGTGTCGCCCTTCAGCCATAACATGGGGAACATGACCGGCATGCTACTCGGTGGCTGCAACGGGGCTTGTATTCTGCCGATGAACCAGTTCGACCCCGGCGAGGGCCTGCGGTTGATCGACGAGGAGAAGGTAAGCAAGTTCACCGGCTCGCCGACGATGTACATAATGATGCTCGATCACCCGGACTTCCCGAAGCGCGACACGACATCCATCAAGTCCGCCATAATCGGAGCGGCCGACATATCGCCTGATCTTATCGGGACGATCATGCAGAAAATGGGTATCGAGGACCTGATATCCGCGTATGGACTGACCGAGAATACTGGCGTGAGCACGATGACACAGCGCGGCGACCCTCCCGAGATCATTGCGACAACTTCAGGCAAGCTGATATTCCCCGACTGTGAGCTGGAGATACTCGATCCCGACACCGGCAAGGTCCTTCCCAGAGGCGAGCAGGGCGAGATATGCAGTCGCGGCTTCTGGGTAATGAAGGAGTACTACAAGCAGCCTGAGGAGACGAAGAAGGCGTTTACCAAGGACGGCTGGTTCCGCACCGGAGACTTGGGCACCATGGACGAGAAGGGATACATCAAGATCACCGGCAGGCTGAAGGACATGTTCATCACGGGTGGCGTCAATGCGTATCCTGCCGAGATCGAGAGCTTCCTGATGACCCATCCCAAGATCGCTATGGTTGCGGTTGCCGGGGTGCCCGACCGGAGGATGGGCGAGGTGGCCATGGCCTTCATCAAGCTCCGGGAAGGCGCTACCGCCACGGACGAGGAGATCATCGCTTTCGCGAGAGAGAAGATGGCCAACTACAAGGCACCCAAGTACGTCAAGTTCGTGGATGACTTCCCTATGACGCCTACGGGCAAGATTCAGAAGTTCGTTCTCAAAGATGACGCAATCAAGGAATTGGGGCTGGAACAGTAGCCATGGTCTCTGAGTTCCTCGACGCTTACCGGAACAGGCACGAGCTCGCGGAGGGGTGGAAGAAGGAAGGGAGGAAGATCTGCGGGTTCTTCTGCAACTACGTTCCTGAGGAAATCATCTCTGCTGCGGGCGCCATCCCCGTGCGAATCAGGGGTGGTACCGAGAACGTTGAGATCGCAGATGCTCACCTGCCGACCTTCTGCTGCTCTTACATCAGGAGTGTGCTCGACCTGGCCCTGAGAGGGCGTTACTCCTATCTGGACGGGGTTGTCTTCCCCAAGAGCTGTGACATGACGCGCGTGCTCCCCGGCATATGGAAGAGGAACGTGCTGACCCCCTTCCAGTACATGCTACCGGTACCGGGCAAGGACACGGACGAAGCTGTCGGTTTCCTGACTTACGAGCTGGACCGCTTCAGAGAGGCCCTGGCAGCCGAGTTCGGCGGGGACGTTGGTGACGAGGCCCTGAGGAAGTCGATCAAGACGTACAACGAGAATCGGGCGCTGGTTGGCGACGTATACAAGCTCGCGCTCAGCAACGCGCCCCCGCTCTCGGGGTCGGACATGTTCGGCATCCTCATGTCGGGGCAGATAATGCCGAAGGAGCAGCACAACGTGATGCTGCGCAAGCTGCTGGATAATCCGCCGGCTCCGCAGGGCGGCTCAAATGGCAAGGTCAGGCTCATGATAGTCGGCAACACGTTCGAGACCGCCGATCTTCTTCTCGTGATGGAGGAGTGTGGTGCGCAGGTGGTGATCGACGACGTTGATACCGGCACAAGGTACTACGAGACCCTGGTGGATGAGAGCCTTGATCCTCTTAGAGGACTTGCGGTGCGGTATCTGAGGAAGACGCCTTGCCCATGCAAGCACCCGACCGAGCGTCGTCTCGAGCGTATTCTGGCTCTAGCGAGCGAGTACCGTGTCAAGGGCGTGGTCCTGCTGAATCAGAAGTACTGCGACAGCCATCTCTACGACCGTCCATGGATCGAGAGCAAGCTGAAGGAAAACGGCCTGCAAGTACTTTTTGTGGAGCATTCAGACATCGGATGGGTCGGTGGCAAGTTCAAGACCATGGTCGAGGCCTTCATGGAGATGGTAGGGTAGGTAGACATGGAAGGCAAAGCACCTGAGAAGACGGAGAGTCAGGCCAAGGCTCCGAGGCTCAGTTCCTCGGCAGCCCTGGGTCCGATGAACGAGCAGTATTATCAGGACCTGGCCAATGCCAAAGAGACGGGGACGCCGGTCTTCTGGATCACGTCGATGGCCCCTATTGAGCTGGTCTCTGCCTTCGACGGTATCGCGTTCTTGCCTGAGAACTACGCCGCGTTGTGCTCTTCACGCAAGGTGGCGCCGGAGTTCATCGATGCTGGTGTGTCGCTCGGCTATGCTGCGGGCATTTGTTCGTATGCGCTGAACTGCTTCGGGTCCATGCACCTCGGGAAGGGAGCGTTCGGCGACGCGGGCCCGCCGGCTCCTGATATCCTTCTGGCGACGGAAGGTGCCTGCATCACGCATCCGAAGTGGTGGGAGGCGCTGCAGAGGCACTACAATTGCCCTCTGGTTATCGTCGATGCGCCGTACACGGTTGATAGCGATACGCTCTCTGACCATCAGAAGCGCTACCTGGCCGCTGAACTCGAGCGCGCTGCCCACGAGATCGCCGGGTACACTGGTAAGAAGTTCGATATGGACAAGCTTCGGGAGGTCGTTGCCCTCTCGGACCGGACCAGTGAGCTGTGGGATGAGATCGACGCCATGCGCGCAGTCGTGCCTACGCCTGTGAGCCAGATAGACGTGTTCACGCTTCAGTTCCCGCTCGTGACTCTGAAGGGAACCAAGCCCGCAGCCGAGTTCTACGGGCCGGTGGTCGAGGAGGTGAGGCAGCGAGTGGAAAACGGTGTCGGGTTCCTGCAAAACGAGCGGTTCCGGCTGATGTGGGACCTGTTCCCCGTGTTTCACAATCTGCGGCTCTTCAACTACTTCGCTGACCTCGGAGCGGCGTTCGTATCCGACCTGTACGGAAACGCCTTCAGCGGACGCCTGGATGCGTCAGACCCGTTCGGGGGTATGGCGGCAAGGTATCTGAGTTTCTTCATGCGGTCCTCTTCGATGGGCAAGGCTGTGATATACAAGGAACGCGCGAAGAGGTACAAGGTTGATGGCATGGTATTCCACGCGAACCGGTGCTGCAGGTGCTTCTCAGCCGAACAGCCGGAGGTGGGACAGATACTGCGACAGGAGCTGGGTATTCCCAGTATGGTTTTTGAGGCCGACATGGTAGATGTGAGGGCATATGACGACGAGCAGGTCAAGGCCCGCATCGATGCCTTCATTGAGTTGCTGGAGGCGAAGAAGTACCCCAAGTGAGCTGGGGACAATCTGAATACGGAAGGAGACCATTGTGGATTTCAACCTGACCCAACAGCAGGAGATGTTCCAGAAAGAGGTGAGGAAGTTCGCCGAGGCGGAGTTGACGCCTCTGGTCGAGATCATGGACGGCCAGAACGACTTCCCGCATGAGATTCGGCCCAAGATAGCCGCCATGAACCTATACGGGATACCGTTCGACCCGAAGTACGGTGGGACCGGGGCCGACCATCTCAGTCTCGTTCTGGCGCTGGAGGAGATCGCGAAGGTCCTGGCGGCTATAGCGATACACATTCAGTTGGCGCATGTTGTCAACGATAGATTCAACAAGCTGGCGACCGAAGAGCAGAAGATGGAATGGATGCCGAAGCTATGTGACGCGTCCAAGGTGGGCTGCTTCGGCTTCACGGAGCCCGATACCGGGTCGAACCCGAAGATGATCAAGACCGTGGCGGTCGAGGAAGCCGATTCCTTTGTGCTGAATGGGACGAAGAGGTTCATCACCAACGCTCCCTGGGCGGACGTGATGTGTGTCTTTGCCAAGCTGGAGGGTGACATCAGCCTGTTCTTCGTGGAGACGGACAGGCCGGGTTTCTCGACCTCTCCCAAGATGGACAAGCTGGGCCTGCGGGGCACCGACCTGTCCGACGTGATACTCGAGGATGTGCGAGTCCCCAAGGACCACCTCATGGGTGGAAGGGGTGGCAAGTTCGACGCCCTGAAGGATGCCATGACGATCGGCAAGCTTTGCCTGAGCGCACAGTGCGTGGGCCTCATGCAGGCCTCGCTCGAGGAGGCGATTAAGTACGCGATGAACCGGATGCACTTCGATGAGCCCATCTTCGAGCTTCAGGCTATCCACTGGCTGCTCGCCGAGATGGCATCGAGGCTGGAGGCTTCGCGCTGGCTGACGTACCGTGGTGGTTTCCTGAAAGACCAGGGTATGGATACGATCAAGGACATGGCGATAGTGAAGCTCTTCGTCACGCAGACCGCCGTGGACGTTTGCAGGTTCGGCATGCAGGTGCACGGGGCTTACGGCATCAGCAAGGAGTACAAGATCGAGCGCCTGTTCAGGGACGCCAAGATGTACGAGCTGCTGGAAGGGACATCGGAGATCCAGAGAGAGCTCATTGTGAAGCGACTTCCAAGGTAGTCGCAGGCTCCACCGGGGAGCCGGTGGTGGTTCGATTGGAGAAGCAGAATGCCTCGAATACGCAGGGTCGGGGTTAGATGGACAGATGGCCCTGCGTATCGTCTGAAGCCCCAATAAGGAGGACATAGATGGATTTTCGGCTTACGGACGAACAGAGAGAGTTGCGCAAGGAGTTCTTCAAGGTCTGTGAGGGACTCACGAAGAAGAAACCGGAGGGGTTCACGGGGCTGGAGGGCTGTTACGACACGGACGAAGGTTGGCAGTACCACCTTGACTGTGCCAAGGAGTTCGCCGAGAGGAACTGGCTGGCGCTGGGCTGGGACGAAGAGTACGGCGGCCAGGGCACGATCATGGACAAGGTGTTCCTGTCCGAGGCCACGGGGTACTATGACGTGCCTGGAGTGGATATCTTCGGTGTGAACATGCTCTCGCCAACCCTCCATGCGGCGGCAAGCGAGGAGATCAAGCGCGAGTACTTGCCGAGTATCCGCTCCGGCGAGAGAATGTGGTGCGAGCTGTGGAGTGAGCCGAACGCCGGCTCGGACCTCGCGGCCCTGACGACGTCGGCGGTGAGGAAGGGCGACGAGTATATCATCAACGGGCAGAAGATATGGAGCACGGGTGCGCACAGGGGGCATTGGGCGTTCGCGCTGGTCAGGACGGACCCTCACGCCGACAAGAAGCAGAAGGGTATCACGTTCATCCTGATGGACATGAAGACACCTGGCATCACGGTGAGGCCTCTCCTGTATATGGATGGCGGCCACCTCTACAACGAGGTCTTCCTGGACGACGTGCGGGTCCCGGCGAACCAGATAGTCGGCGAGGAGAACCAGGGGTGGGGCGTCACGCAGACGCTCGCCAACTTCGAGCGATCGAGCCTGGGTGCCATAATGGACATGCACAGGCAGCTGGAGGAGATGGTCGAGTACTGCAACGAAACTAAGGTGGGAGGCGAGCCGATCGCGAAGAACCCGCTGGTGAGGAACAAGCTGGCGGATATCGCCTGCCAGCTTTGGGCCGCGCACTCGCTGGCTTACAAGATAGCGGATGCCCAGAGCCGGGGTGAGATGGCTGCCTTCGACGCCTCGGCCGTGAAGGTGATCTCGGGTGAGTTGCAGGCGCGGTTTGCTCAGGTCGGGTGCGAGATACTGGGCCCGTACGGCCAGGTCAAGCATTCGAAGTGGTCATCGTTCGAAGGTTTCTTCGAGAAGTGGTATCAGCAGTCCTTCATCCTGAACGTGGCCATGGGTACGAACGAGATACAACGCAACATCATCGCGTGGTACGGCCTGGGACTGCCCAGGATGAAGTAGCCGTATTCCGAAGGATAAGGAGCATAGCCATGGATATCAAGTTCGGCGAAGAACAGGAGATGCTGCAGAAGACGGCATTCGACTTCCTCTCGACGGAGTGCCCCAAGACGAAGGTGATAGAGTTGGAGGAGGACGAGAAGGGCTATTCCCCTGAGATGTGGAAGAAGATGGCGGAGCTTGGCTGGCAGGGCCTCATGATTCCGGAGGAGTATGGCGGAATGGGGATGACGTTCCAGGACCTCACCGTCCTCCTGGAGCAGATGGGCCGCAACGTAACGCCGGGGCCGTTCTTCTGCACGGTTGTCGAGGGCGCGAACTACATCATGGAGGCAGGGTCTGACGAGCAGAAGAAGGAGTTCCTGCCCAAGATAGCCGAAGGCGAGATAATCGTGACGACGGCCATCCTCGAGCCCGGCGGGATATACTACGAACCGGCCGGCATCAACCTCAAGGCAACCAAGCAGGGTGACGGCTACGTGCTCAAGGGCGTGAAGGTCTTCGTGGAGATGGCCAATGTCGCAGACTACATCATCTGTGTGGCCAGGACCGCCGGTGGGGCTGGAACTGATGGTATCAGCCTCTTCATAGTGGACGCGAAGTCGACGGGCGTGAGCATCGAGGTCATGCCGACCATTGCCTACGACAAGCTGTGTGAGGTGCGCTTCGACGACGTGGCTGTCCCCGCGAAGAACGTTCTTGGAGAAGCTGGTAAGGGGTGGCCGGTCGTCCAGACTTTGCTGCGGAAGGGGAAGATAGCCAAGGCCGCGGAGTCCGTCGGCGGCATGCAGGCCGCAGTGGACATGACCGTCGCCTATTGTAAGGAGAGGGTGCAGTACGACAGGCAGATCGGCGC
>CAZGDV010000054.1:0-20105 GCA_964524995.1 uncultured Dehalococcoidia bacterium
TGCCGGCGAAGGAGGATATTGTCCAAATCTATGAAAGCGCTCTGGGCAGGAAGCTTCAGGACTTCTCCTATCACGAGGCGTTCGCCTTCCTGAAACTGGGGATCATCTTCTGGAGAGTCGTCAAGAGCATGCCGGGGATTCCTCCCGAGTACATTCCTGAAAACCCGGCCCTATCCAATCTGGCGACCCTGCTGCGTTTGGAGGGCTCTCTCTGACCTCTGTGAAGCAGACCACAGTGGCCATCATGCCTTGAAGCCATACTTGGGTAGCTCTCCGAGAACGAAAGGCTCCAGGATACCATAGCCGACTTCGTCGCCGCATCTGAACTCGCACATGGTGTCGTCAACAGCACCGCTCAGGTCCGCCCGCACCTTGTCGTCTGTGAGGTCCAGTTTCTCACCGTCGACTGCGTACGGGCCCCTCCACTTGCCGTGTACCCAGCCCTTGAAGCCATCAAGATAGCCACCTGCCCTAGCATAGTAGGTATTCATGGGTCTCACCGAGATATCCCTCTTGGCACCATCCGCCGTGCTCACGACAAGTTGAATCGATTTCACCCTTCGTGATTCGGGAAAGAACTCAAACTGGTGTTGGACGTCGGTGACCGGTACCGGAAACCTCGTGTCTCCGAAGCGGTAGACAAGCCCTCCACGCGCACCGGCGGGAGTCCCATCCGGGCCTTCCGAGAACGTGAAGACAAGCCCGTGATCCTTGAACTGCACGAACAGGTAGTGGAAGAACAGACCTGGTATGTGTGGCCACGGCTGCAGTCCCGATTCCGCCTCCCCCGCGTCTTTGCGTGACCAGAATCCACCGGGCCGTGGTACCCCAATAGGCCTTATGCCCCACGACCGGTCCCTCTGGCTCCACCAGCTTTCCTTCTTCACATCATAGGTCTTGCCTTCGACGGTGACCCTCCCGCTGACGCGACCGAACTGGTAGTATCGACGGCTATGAACTGTCATGACACCGGGCAGGCGTTGATGGCTCGGCTCTTCATCCCAGGGCACCATGCTCCCGTCGAACTCGATATCGAAGCTGATTCCATAATCGTTGTCCTCAAGCTGAGCGTGAACCCGCTTGAGCGGCTCTATTACGTCGTAGGAAAGGGGCCCCACTCTGACAGTGTCTATGTCCGGCCAGAGTTCGCGCGAAGCTCGCACCGTGTACTGTGTGGCGTCTTCAACGGTGACGCCACCGTGCGCATCCATCACATTCCTGTTGATGTACTTGCCAAACCCGACGTCGACAAGTATCCTGCCAGAGCTGTCGTGGGCCGTGAGCCACATACGGTCATACCACTGCTGGTCCGTGGTGTACACCTCGTCAAAACTTGCCACGATCTGATGACACAGGAACTCATCGAACTTGCTTATCATTCTCTCCTCCTAGGTCAGCATTTCGGCCAGCCTGCGTATGGGCGGCAGGTCACTCGAGGCCTTGAAGTCGGGGGGTATTCCCGGCATGGTACTGATCACCCTGCAGAACAGGATGGCCAGTCGCAGCATAGCGAATGCCTCATGATAATCGAGGTTCTGCAGCCTTCTTCCCGCTGCCGCCTCGTAGCATCGAATGATCTCGTCTCTGTCCGGCACGCCTTCCCGGTGCGTGGCGTCCGCCTCGCTGCTCATCCATTCAATGGCCAAGAGCCAAGCGATGTCCGCCTCAGGTGCCCCGATGTGTGCCATATCCCAGTCCAGGACACCCACAACCCTGTCCTCACGGTACACCATGTTGCCCAGCCGGGCGTCTCCCCAACACAGCGATACTTGCTCAGGCTCGAACCGGTTTGCCCTGAACCACGCGAATGCATCGTCAAAAAGTGATTGTGGCTCGACGGCTCCCCATTTCCACATTCTCTCATACCGGGTGACCTGCCGATCCAGAGCGTCAGTACCCTCCTCTGGAACCCCCAGAAACGACAGCCCCAGGCGCTCCCAGTCGACGGTATTGATACCAGCGATGATCTCTATGCCCTGACGCCACATTCGAGCCCTTTGCTGGGCAGTGGCCTCGCAGAGCGGACCCCTGGGCTCCTCCCCCGGTTGTCGCGGATCAAGAATCTCGCCTTCCACTCGCTCCATAACGAAGAACGGTGCGCCCAGAACGGCGGGGCCTTCCTCCAGCCAATATACCTTGGGGACAGGAACGGGGCTATCTTCAAGACACCTGCATATGTGGAACTGCGCCGCCACGTCATAGTCCGGATGGACCTGTAGCACGGTGGGGGCCTCTCTGAGTACGAGTCTCTCCATTCGTTCCGAAGCGCCGTCTTTCCATCTGAGATCGAAGAAGTGAATCTCACTGGCATAGCCGCTTGCGGCCTTCTCCAGAGGGCCGATCCAGAGCTCTGCCGCCGCCGGCAACTTGGTTCTGACCCACTCAGTCAGCTTGCTCCTTTTCTCCCCAGGATCCGTCCTCAGTACCATAAGCACACTTCCAGCCTGGCACCTCCGCGCCCGGTCTTGAGATCAAAGGGTACGTCGGGAACCATTCACTCGACTTCCTCTGACGCACGTTCGGTCACTATAGCATCGGGCCTATGGGCAGTCAAACCAGCGACTGTGCATGCCTGCGTTCGCCGCTGTCCTCACGAGGGCGGGTCGATATACTCAGGGTGGCGTCAATCCGGCCATACATAACCTACGACCGAAGCTCGATGATGGCAGAGGTTAAGATCGGTGCTTGGCCCCGGCCGCGATCATAGACCAGATGGTTGCTGCCGGGCTATATCTCCTCGATGGCAAGCGGGTACTTGGACATCACTTCGCACCCACGAGGGGTTATGAGAATCGGGTTCTCATAGCGGAATCCGATGCTTTCCTCGGGGCAGGAATACTGGACGGCACAGATGATCATCTCTCCGGCCTGATATTCATGGTCAGGGTCGGTCCAGTAAGGGAACGGGCCCTCGTTAAGCCCAATGCGCCACTCATCGCCCGTCATGCCTATCCCGTGCTCGAAACCAGGCACCATGTACTCGGCAAAACCCTTGTCCTCGCAGAAATCCAGCATCTCGTCAGCCAGACTCGAGGGACTGATTCCCGGCCGGTACGTCTTGAGACACAGGCGCAGCAGGTCCACGAAGTTCTTGGCATGCCATTTCTGACGTTTGGTGGCCGGTCCCAGCAGGTAGTTGTGCGCGTGGTCGCCGAGGGCGAGCTTGAACATGGCGTGCAGGTCCACAAGGAGCGGTTCGCCCGGCTGCAACTGCCGTCTCGAAGCCGGGGTGCAGGCACCTGCTGCGAAGCCGGTACGGTATCCCGAGGCAATCTCGTTTCCGCCGGTGAAAGACCACTCCCATTCACTGCCCGCTTTCCTCATGGCGTAGGCAGCCAGGCCGGCGATCTCCGTCTCGGTCATGCCCCGGTATCCCCCATTCTCGATCACGCTGCGAACCTCACGATGCCCGATATCGACAATCCGCGACGCCTCCCTGAAGCGATTGATCGTGCCCTCGTCCTTGATCATCGACAGCCGGTCCACTATATCGTGGGCGTTCACGAACCGGGCCTTCGGCAGAGCGTCCTTGAGGCGTTCGTACTCATATTGCGTTATGTGCCCCTCGGGCAGGTACGTGCCCATGCCGCTCTCAATTCCCACCGCTCCAGCACCGCGCCTGAGATGCGGCTCGATAAGCCCAGTCAGCAGGCTGATCTGGTCCTGGCCGCCCATGGGCCCGTAGCCCAGGATGTGCTCCTCGTCCAGCCAGGAATCGTCGGCCACCCTGGCTGCATCGATAACGAAGGTCATCGCGGTTGGGAGACCCCGGGGAGGAATCACGATGTACGACCGCCACGGGCAGAATGCATCCAAAGTCCAGGACAGCGTTCTCAGCCTTGATCCCAGGTACACGTCGATCCCCTGGTTCGCCATCTCGGCCTGTATGTCCTTGACCCTCTTGGGGAAGTCGATGAAGTATGGGTCCTTCTTCGCCGCGGTCTTCCTTGGCATGGCTTCCTCCGCACTCCTCGCTGTTCTAGAAATCGGTGGGTATGGTAGCGATCACTTCGTTGAGCCGGTCAACGAGCGGTGACAGCTTGAGGGCTTTCACCAAAGGCCCCTTCAGCTTCATCTTGCCGGACATCAACGCACGTCTGGCCTTGACCTCGGCTCGCGAGATTCTGGCGAACAGCTCGTAGTCGGCGGTGATCGAGAACTCGGCTTCAGGCAATCGGCCCTCCCTGATGGACACCTCGGTCACCACGCCATCGGCTATGCTGTAGTACACGGCTCTGTCCTTACCGTCAGGGCAATTGGTATTGATGGTCAGCATCGACGAGGTGACGTGTTTCATTCTCTCAGGAGTGAGCTTCTCGTTAACCCTCTTGACGACCTCCTCCGCCCACTCGGGACTCAGGTACTTGAATCTCTGCGCCGACATGGATTCTCCTCCTGCATGCTGCTATACTCTGCGCTACAGCGATGGATCGGCGGGGAAAGCGGGTTGCCTCTCCGGTGCCAACTATTCTATCACGGGAACCAAGAGGCGACTTCTGAGGGATAACAACATGAAGCACGTGGAGGGCACGTTCACCGGCGGCGGAAGCTTGCAGCTCTTCTACCAGTGCTGGGGGCCTGATTCCGAACAGAAGGCAGTACTGCTCATCGTCCCCGGTCTTGCGGAGCACAGCGGCCGGTACTCAAACATCGTCGACTTACGTGGACGATCTCCGGGCTTTCTTCGAGATAGTGCGTCGAGAGCAAGGTAAGCACAAGGTCTTCATGGTCGGTCATAGCATGGGGGCGACCATCGCCCTTGCCTACGTAGTCCAACACCAGGATGGTCTGGCGGGCCTGCTCGTTTCAGGAGCCGGTCTGGAGGCAGGGGCCAGCCTCCCGCTCTCGATCAAGCTCGCGGCCAGGCTGATCTCTCTGTTCCGGCCGAGAATGGGAGTCGCCCTCCTCGACGCGAGCGCCATAAGCCGGGACGAAGCCGTGGTGAACGCCTATGTGAATGACCCTCTCGTGTACCGGGGCAAGATAACCGCCCGCCTGGGTGTGGAGTTGATCAAGACTGTTGAGAGACTGCCGTCTCAGTTGCCAGCCATCAAGATACCCATCCTGATCATGCACGGAACTGATGACCGGCTGTGTGACCCCAAAGGCAGCAGGAAGCTGTACGAGAAAGTGGGGTCCCAGGACAAGACGCTGAAGCTGTATGAGGGTTTCTACCACGAGATCTTCAACGAGCCGGAGCATGGGCAGGTAATGGCCGACATGGAGGCCTGGCTTGCGGCGCGCGTCTGACCGCACCGCCGTACGCGCGTTCGGGTCCCTCGGCGGGCCACTGTCTGCACAGAAGAGGTCCCGGCGAACGAGGAAGCGCCGGGCCAGGTCCTGAACGGCGGAAAGTACCTGATGAAGCAGTTCATCCTCGCTCTGGATCAAGGCACTACCGGTACCACAGCGATAGTGATCGACCATCTCGGCAATGTCTGCGGGCGGGGCTACGCCGAAATCCAGCAGCACTATCCCCATCCCGGTTGGGTGGAGCAGGACCCGTCGGACATATGGCGCAAGACTCTACAGGCAATGGAGCAGGCGAAAGACCAGGCTGGCGTAGATCAATCACAGATTGCGGCAATCGGGATCGCGAACCAGCGCGAGACCACGATGGTGATCAACAAGGAGACCGGCGATGCCGTGGGACCTGCCATCGTGTGGCAATGCCGCCGGACGGCGGCCAGGTGCGAAGAGCTCGTACGTCAGGGTTTGGGGGAGACGATCCGCACCAAGACGGGCCTAATGGTCGATCCATACTTCTCAGCCACGAAGCTGGAGTGGATGTTAGACCACGTAGAGGGTGTCCGTACCCTCGCTGATCGGGGCGAGGCGCTTTTCGCAAACGTCGATACGTGGCTTATATGGAAGCTCACGGGCGGCGCGGCCCACGCCACTGACGTCTCCAACGCATCACGCACAATGCTATTCAACATCCATACCCTCGACTGGGATGACGAGCTGTTGCGGCTCTTCGGAGTCCCGAGGGCCATGCTCCCTCGGGTTGTCCCTTCGAGTGAAATCGTCGGCCACACCGCCGAAGGCACTCCCATAGCCGGCGTCGCCGGGGACCAGCAAGCAGCGCTGTTCGGGCAGGGCTGCTTCGAGCCCGGCGCGATCAAGGTCACTCTGGGCACCGGTGCATTCCTGCTGATGAACACAGGGAGAGACATGGTAGCTTCCAAGCACGGTCTGGTGACCACCGTGGCTTGGGATACAGGCGACGGTGCGGAGTACGCGCTGGAGGGCAGCATCTTCGTTGCGGGAGCCGTCGTCCAGTGGTTGAGGGATGAACTGGGGATCATAGCCAGTGCCGCGGAATCGGAGCAACTGGCAACCAAGGTGGAGGACAACGGAGGCGTATACTTCGTGCCCGCTTTCGTGGGTCTGGGAGCCCCCCACTGGGATGCGAATGCGCGTGGGACCATTGTGGGCCTGACACGCGGCACTACCAGGGCCCACCTTGTCAGGTCGGCTCTGGAGTCCATAGCCTATCAGGTCTGTGACGTGGTGAGGGCCATGACCGCCGATTCCGGCCTGCGGCCGACAGAGATACGCGTGGACGGTGGGGCCGCCTCGAACAACTTCCTTGCCCAGTTCCAGGCGGACATGCTGGGTGTGAGACTGTCTCGCCCGAGGTCGGTGGAGACGACCGCCCTGGGAGCAGCATACCTCGCCGGCCTCGCGGTGGGTCTGTGGGCAGACCGGGCCGAGATAGCTTCGCTTTGGCGGGAAGACCGGTCCTTTACACCTTCCGCTGAGCGGGACAAACAGCGGAAGCTCTATCGGGGCTGGCGAAGGGCTCTGACCAGGTCGAGGCGATGGGCAAGGGAAACGGAGCCGGCATGAGGAGAGACTTCGATAAGGTCGCAGCTGAGACATTCGATATCATTGTCGTGGGAGGGGGCATCATCGGAGCAGGTATCGCTCGTGACGCCGCCTTGCGCGGCATCAGGACGCTGCTGCTCGAGAAAGACGATTTCGGCTGCGGCACAACCTCCCGCTCCTCCCGACTGATCCACGGGGGTCTGCGCTATCTCAGGCGATTGGAGCTAGGCCTGGTGCGACAGGACCTCAGGGAACGGGATGTCCTGCTCAGGATCGCCCCCCATCTGGTCCATAACATGCCTTTCGTGATCCCCGTCAGCCGGAGTGGCTACGCGCAACGTCTCGCGCTGCCTCTCGGCCTGCTGGCTTACGATCTGCTCTATCCGAAGAAGAGTCTGCCTTCCCACAGACGCCTTTCCCGGCGCGAGACCCTGGACCTCGAGCCCAATCTTCAAGTGGATGGGCTGGTGGGCTCGTATCTGTACTACGACTGCCAGGCTCCGTTTGTGGAACGCCTCTGCCTGGAGAACGTCCTGGACGCGGCTGACAATTCGTCCGTCGTCCTGAACCATGCGAAGGTCACCGGGTTCGTGAGGTCAGGGAGCGCCGTGTCCGGCGTGCAGGTCCAGGACATGGTGTCCGGTGAGACGTACGAGGTCCGCGCCCGGATGGTCGTCAATGCTTCCGGCCACTGGGTGGACTCGGTGAGCGAGATGCTGGGCGGAAAACGCAAGCCCATGTTGCGCAGGACGAAAGGTATCCATTTGCTGACCCCTTCGGTATCGCAGAACGCCGTAGTGCTGTTCTCACTCTCTGACCACCGGATCTTCTTCGTGATACCCTGGGAGGGCTGCTCCCTCATAGGCACCACGGACACAGACTACCAGGGCAATCTGGAGACGGTTGAAGCCGATGCGGAAGATGTGGAATACATGCTAACAGGAGTCCAGCGCGTCTTCCCCGCCATTCAATCGGCGGACGTCCACTACGCCACCGCCGGCTTGCGTTCGCTGGCCGGTTCAGGAGGGGCGAAAGCCAGCAATGTCTCACGGAACCACAAGATCGTTGACCACGACACCACTGACGGCATAGCCGGCCTCATCTCCGTGCTCGGGGGGAAGATAACCGCCTATCGCGCCGTGGCCGAGCAGGCGGTTGATCTGGTGTGCCGGAAGCTCCGTTGCAGGGAGGGATGCGTTACGGCGGAAGCGCCTCTGCCCGGCGCGCCGGCGGTCCCCGAGCAGGAACTCCAGAAAGCAGCGGAAGCGGGGGGGCTGCCTGTGGGCACGGTCACACATCTGGCCGCCCTGTACGGTTCCCGCTACTCACAGGTCTTGGAGCTGGCGTCCCATGATCCGGGGGCGGAGAAGATCATCTGTGACCACTGCGAGGACATATTTGCCCAGGTACGACATGCCGTGGAAGAGGAGGGTGCTCTCACGGTGGCTGACTTCCTGCTGCGCCGCAGTGCCGTCGGCCTCATGGCCTGCCAGGGCCTGGACGCCGTCGGCGCCGTAGCATCCGAGATGGGGCGACTCCTGGGGTGGAGCACCGACGAGCAGCGGGCGCAGGTCGAGGCATATCAGGCGTTGGCATCCGCGCGTCGGAGGTATGTCACGGGGCAGTCAAACTAGCGCCCGCACACGATAGCTTCCTTGAGCCCACGTGACACTCGTATCATGCATTGCGGCGTCTGCGTCTTGACGCTACAATGGCGTCTACCGAGAAGACTAGAGTGACTGTCTATCGAGCGTCGACCGAGAAAGGCTAAGGAGGAGAGTCATGAGAAGACGACCTATGCTCGTGGTCTTCGTCCTGTGCCTGGCGCTATGCCTTGGTGTGGCTGGCCCCGCAATCGGCTGCGGCGGGACGGAGACGGAGGCAACAGCGACGCCGGAGAGTACGCTGGAGGCTGATTCGCATGACGCTTCTCCAGAACCACCGAGCGTCGAACCGGGTATGCTGTGCCTGTACTTCATGGATTGGACTGCGGCAAAGACCACATCTCTCGGGCAGCACGGAGAGGTCAGCGAACATGAAGGTGGCATCTTTCGCTTCGTGCCGGCACTCGGCGACCTGAGCGAGATGAGTTCGTTCTTCTACAGCTCGCTCGGCTACCGGAGTTCGCAGCGTCCGTATACGGTCGGCGGCCGTCTCTTCGTAGTTAACGTATCGGAGTCTGGCTCGGCTTCGTTCCGCGAGCTGAACCCGGTGAGCAAAGCATCCATCGGCCAGGCGGTCTCAGTCAAGACTCGCTCGGAGTATACAGGCTGGTCCAGTTTCGCCATTGTTGGCAACCGTGTCTACTACAAAGAGGCCCGCGAGTGGGATTACATGTACGGCTATAGCGGCGGCAGCTTCAAGATGAAGGAGCTCGATTCAGATAAGAGCGCCGAGCTCCTCCTCGGCCACTCGCATTCCCAAAACTATGGGGCCCTGTATGCGGTGGGGGAGCAACTCTTTCGGGTCGACACCTTCGAGGACATGAGCACGCTGGTTGTCAATCGGATTGATCTCTCCACCGGTGAGATCGAGAAGCAGCTTCAATTCTCACTCGGAAGCGAGGAGTCGGGTGTCGATAATTTCAGCACCACACTTTACTTCTCGGATCAGAATGCACTGTATCGTGCATCCCAGATGAAGGACCCGATCGAGGACGCTTCCGGACAGCCTATCTACCTAATCGCCCTATGGAGACTCACCTCCGCCGACTTCGAAGAAGACAAGGGTTTTCAATACATCGAGGCCCTCCCCATCCTCGAAGGAGAGCTGGCTGCAGCGGATGCCGACGATGGTTGTGTGGTGCTGCAGATGCGGCTGGATAGCGGGAACCACTTCATAGTCTACGAATGCGCCACGGGCAGCATAAGCGATTCCTACTTGCCTTGGGGCATCCAATCTGGAGATGCGCAATCCGCAAATGACGTCTACTACATGCAGGTTCTGATAGCGAGGAGCTCGTAGAGATCCGCCTGAGCGACGGAGGTGGCTGGACTCGGCTGACACAACAGTTCAGGGGCAGGTCGATGAGAGATGCCAAGCTGAAGCAGGGCAAGCCGAGCTGGACCGCAGAAGTCAGTGCTTCATACAGAGCCGCCGAATCGGACCGGCCTGAGAGCGAGAGGGTCTGCTACGATCCGATCTCCGGTCGTTTCCTCGGCTTTCCATTCAACTTCATCGGGATGACTCCCACGTTCCTCCGAAGGATGCTTGCACGACCGGCGCTCTGGTATGCCGAGCGGCTGACCCCCGGCAACCCCGGCTACGTAGTGGCCCGCACCAGATATATCGACGATTGCCTGACCGATAGCATTGAAGATGGAATCAGGCAGCTGGTGATCTTGGGAGCCGGGTATGACACGAGACCCTACAGAATCGACGCACTCAAAGGCAGGGTCAAGGTATTCGAGGTAGACCATCCGGCCACTCAGCAACTGAAGATAGCCAAGGTCAGACGGCTACTAGGTTCGCCGCCAGACAACGTCGTGTATGTGGGAGTCGATTTCGACAATGAGAAACTCAGCGAACGGATGTCAGAGAGCGGTTATGACAACAACTTGAAGACGCTATTCATCTGGGAGGGTGTGATTCCATACATCACGGCGGAGGGTGTTGACGACACCTTGGCCTTCGCGGCGAAGAACTCGGGCGAAGGCAGCTCCATCATATTCGACTACATCTACAGCTCGGTTGTAGACGGTGATAATGAGTCCGAAGTTGCCAGGAAATGGAGGAGAACGCTGCAGAGACTGGGGGAACCTTTCACTTTCGGGATAGAGGAGGGGAGCTGCGAACGGTTCCTTCTGGACAGAGGATTCGGAAAGGTGACGAAAACGACGGTCGAGGCACTGAAGGACGCATACTTCCAGGGCAGAAGCAGGAACAGAAGGCTGTTCCCTTTCGTGGCAATCGTCCACGCGATAGTGAAGACGCAGGAGAGGTAGCGTTCCGGCAATGAAGGACTTCGACGGAAAGACAGCCTACGTCATCGGCGGGTCCAGCGGTATCGGGCTCTCCATAGCGCGGCTGCTCTCCGGCAAGGGCTCCCATGTCACGATCTTCGCGCGCCAAAGGGATCGCCTCGAAGACGCCCTGAAGCAGGTGGCCGGTTGCGGCGTCTCGGCGTCTCAACGGTTCTCCTTCATGCAAGTTGATGTGTCTCGGAGAGAACAGGTCGAAGAAGTTATGTCTAGTGCCGTATCACAGTTCGGTGTCCCGCACGTCCTCGTCAATTGCGCGGGAACAACACGCCCGTTCCACTTCGAGGACATCACTCATGATCAGTTCGACGCGACTATGAAAGTGAACCTCTATGGAGCATGGAACACCGTCTCCGAGCTTGTGCCCCATATGAAGAGGCAAGGTGGATACATCGTCAACGTATCGTCGATGTCAGGACTGATTGGCGTATTCGGCTACACTGACTACAGCGCTTCGAAGTTCGCACTGATAGGATTCTCAGAGGCTCTCAGATGCGAACTCAAGCGGCACCGGATTACAGTGTCCGTGCTCTGTCCACCGGATACCGATACCCCCCTCCTACGGGAGGAAAACAAGACGAAACCAGACGAGACGAAGGCGCTCACGGCCAAGACGAAACTGATGCAGCCGGACGACGTAGCTCAGGCCCTCATCAACGGTATGAAGAGGGACCGATTCCTCATCATCCCCGGCTTCGAAGGGAAGTTCACTTTCATGATGAAGCGCCTTTTTCCCGGCGTGGTCGAGTTCATAGTGGATCGGGAGATAAGAAGGGTGCAGGAAAGAGAAGGCTAGCGCGAGGTCACGGCGTTAAGTAGTCGAGTGGCAGGCCATACCAGCCGGTAGTCTGTAGCTCGCCCGATTGAGGTATAACTGAGGTCCACCGACTGACTAGCTTTCCAAGCCCCAGTACTTCCCGCACCGTCCTCGTTGAAGCCGGTGATGTATAAGACCACACTCTACGCCGATTGGATCACAGTTGCGAAGTCGAGCACAAGGAGTAGTCCGGCTCTGTGGGCACTACTCCTCATGCTCTCCGAAAGCGGTCAGTGTAAGCTCCTCCGCGACATTGCCGAAGGTGTCAAGAGAATCAACCCGAAGCGCCAACTCCACTGCTGTAGACACGATCTGAATCCCATCGAGCACCGAGATGAACCCATCCACTGCCTCAGCCGTATCCTGTAGAGGCGGGTATATCGCCCCCAGGAAGTCGAGCGCAGCAGCGATTGGCTCGAGGATAGCCACCAGCGCCTCCAGTGCACTTGCCCAGTCCTGGATGTCCTCCTGGGTCTCCAGCGCGTCCCACGCCGTATCCTGAAGATCCTCGACGATACTACGATAGTCGAACATATCCTGGAACATCGACTGTTCCCAGTCGCGGAAGTCACCCTCTTCAGGCACGTAGTCTCTGGCGAGGTCGAGCGTCTCGTAGAGGCCGTCAGTCACCTCATCGACGAAGTAGCCCTTGAGGAAAACGTGGTACAGTGTGTGCCTGATTAACACCGTGGCCAGGGCATCCACATCCGGCTTGTAATCGATGCTCCCGTTGTCGTTCACTCCCGGTAGTGCGACCAACGCCATGTCCTGGCCCATGCCGAGCAGGAAGTCCCGGACAAATCCCGACCCCGGCTGTCCGGCGAGCAGCTTGTCGGCTTCGTCTTTGAGCTGTTCGAAAACGGAATCGACTGCAGCTACCACCTGTTCACGATTCTCGGCGTAGGACTGCTCTCCCACCTGCTGGACGACACCTGCGCCGAACTCCCCCAGCGCCTCGTCGAAGTTGTCAAAGCCTTCCTCACTCATCATGGCCTCTAGTATGTCTTTGACGAGACCCTCCATGCTCCTCTCCAGTGGATCGCTGAGTTCTAGTTCACTGAAGACGGCGTCGACGAAACTGCCTGCGACGAGAGAGCGCGCCTGATCCAGGGCTACGTCGAGGGCAAGCTCCTGCAACGGCTCGACGATGATCGACCAGTCTTCCTCTGCTGCCTTCGGCAGATCGGCTGCAACGGCAACCAGCGTGCAAATCAGGTCCTTGTAGTCCTCGTCGGCCAGCTCATCACAGACGAGGTCTTTGAGGTCTTCCAGCAACTCGTCGCCGGCGTATTCGAGCAGCTCTTCAAGGCCGGTTTCCACCGCCTCTTTGTAGACAGTGAACTCGGCACCAGTGAGCACGTCATAGACGATTTCCAGCAGAATGCCCAGGGCTTCGTCCCAGTCAAACTCGGTGGTCTCGTGAAGCGCCTCCACTTCGGCGATGATGTTGTACATATCGTCGATGATGTCCTCGACGTTCTGCACGGACTTGTCGGTCTCCAGCTGTGCGTATTCGACGAGATTGGCATATCCCGAGAGGGCTACATAGAAACGCTTGACCCGAACCATATCGACGAAATCGATACCATCACGATCGATCTCATCCAACCAGGCCTCGGCATCGGCAACGAACTCGCGGAACGGGTCGCCCGGCTGCCGCCAGTTGTACTTCAAGTCCTTCAGAAGGCCACGAGCCTTGAGCAGCTCCATCTCACGATCGGCGGTGTCAACCTGAACGGCAATGGTAGCGCCCTCGGGTGGGACTTCGATGAGGCGGCGGTCGATGGCCCTCAAGGACTGGTAGTCATATTCCGAACTCCCATTGTCCACCGTGAGGAGATGATAAGTCCCTTCTGCGACATCGACGACCACGGGGCCGTCCCTGGAATAGAGCTGTGTGGTGTAGCGGTACATGCGCCCCCCAACGGGGTAGTACATGTCAGCCCACACCGAGTCGTATAGTGCGTTCCCGCGCTCGTCGGCAAAGCTGATGGCGAGAGTTGTCTCTTCCTTCGTGAGCGGATACGAACAGGTGGTCGAGACGGTCTCGCCGCTACCCGGCAGCGTCACCTCCGCTGTCACCTGCACTTCGTAGTTCCCTGGGGTCTCCTTGCCGTCAGGTACGTCATCCCAGGTGAGCGAGGTCTCCCAGACGAAGTAGTAGCGCGAGTCAGCTATTGGCGCATTGGCGACCGTAAGATCGCTCTGGTCGAATGGCCAGGGAATGCTGGTGGCGAAGCCTGCACTCTCCAGCGCTGCGAAACCGCTGCCGAGACCATCCTCGTCCAGGGCATTGCCCGCCATGGGGTTTATTTCGGGGTCCACGTACAGATCGTAGTCGACATCCTCGTCAGGATTCAGACAGTAGTAGAGCTCCATGTCTGGATGCTCATTGAGGAACAGCTCCACAGTAGAACGCGTCATGGCGGTGCAACTCACGGCATGCCAAAAGGCGTCATACACCGTCTGAGGTGGGATATCGTCGATGATAACGCACAGCTTCCGGGCGTCTTCCCGGAAGCCCAGCCAGGGAGTCCACACCAATGGATCATAGGAGGTCGCCGGATTCCATGCCGTACCACCGGTGCTGAAGAGCTGGTCGAGACCCTGCTCGAGTCTGTCGATCTCTCCCGGACCGTGGAAGTCGAAATAATCCCACGTCGGACTCTCCCAGAATCCGATCCCGGCGACGCGGAAATCGACGTAGCTTGCTGTCAAGCGGTCAACGAATGCCCAGACCTCGGAACGAATATCGGGCATGGCATCACTCATGGTGCCTCTTCGGTCGACCAGGAAGACGATATCCAGCTTCTCGTCGCTGACGGTCCGCTCCCAGAACCACTGAGGTTCCCAGTCATGCTCCTTCTCCAGAGCTATGCTGATCTCGCGGGGTTCGCTGACTGCCTCACCGTCGAGCGTGGTGATTGCTTCCGTAAGAGTGAAATCGTCAAGCTGAAGTCCGGTAATCGGCAGGCCGCCGTCGTCTCTAACAGTGGCTGAAGCCCAGAAGAACTCACTCTGCTGGAAGTCGCAGCCGCCGCTGTAGTAGTTGTCCATGAAGTCTTGACCTCGGGGGATGAGCCCAGTGGCCAGATTGATCACTATGGAAACGCTGGCGGTTGCGGTGTTGCCGTCGGAATCGATAGCGGTCAGCTCGATTATGTGTGTGCCAGCAGAGAGATCGTCGACGGTGATCGACATGCTGGTCCCGATTTCGCCATCCACGTCAGATGTCCACACGAGGGAGCCATCGCTAAGAGTGCCATCCTCCCCGTCTACCGCCGTTCCGGTGAAGGTCACCGGGGCGAACTCATCGAACGACTCCCCGTCAGAAGGCGCGACGATTGTGACTTCGATCTCGCTCGCCCCACCACATGCCCACACTCCGACTGTCGCTACCAGCAAGCAGCACACCAGGAATGCATTCAGCAACCGACCGCGTATCTGCATAGTGATCCTCCTGAAAGCGGCATCGTTTTCGAGAATAGTATCACCTGTTGACTAGGCTGTCCACGCTGCGGTGAGGCCGTGCGGTTGCCCCCGGCGAGGTGGCATGCAGGCCGAAAGAGAAAGCCGAAGGATGTTGAGAGCAGAGTCGAGCAACAAGGAGAAGGCCAACGCGAAGCTTGTAACCCGCTGATTATAGAGATTGGAACGGGGTTTCTCCGCCTCTCAGCTACGAATTCCCCCAAGAGCCCGAAGCCGGACGGAACCAGGCAGCAGGTCTCCCTCGGCCACTCCTCAGGGTTAATTCAAAGGATTGCGCACGTCACCATAGAGCACTGTAAGGCGCGGATTACCTAGTATGCGTGACGCGGGTATGACCTGCATACCAGATAGCGTCCTCCGCTGATGCAGCTTGGACTAACAACGTCAGTCAGTATATTATGTCCTGCCTGGCGAGATCGCGGATCTCACGCTCCGACAGGCCCAGGAGATCTCCATAGACGTAATCGTTGTACTCACCCAGCATGGTACCGTGAGTCTTGATAGCTGGTGGAGTCGCAGATAGTCTACATGGAGACGTGATCAGCGGCTGTGACCCGAGCACAGGATGGTCCACGACCTCGAAAGCGTTCCTCTCAGCCAAATGAGGATTCCCCCAGAGCTGGTCAATGCTGAAAGAAGGGGCTGCTGCCACACCGGCTTGCTGCAAGACCTCCATTACCTCATAGTCCGTGTGATTGATGGTCCAGGCCTCAATCAGCTTGTCCAACTCCTCCTGGTTCTCCCAACGACCAACGCTGTTGCTGAACCTATCATCGTTGACCCAACCGGGGTCGCCGATAGCGTGGCAGAATGCATCCCACTCATCGTCATTGCCGATTGCGATGCTGACCCATCTATCCATACCTTCGTCGCGGCAACGATAGCAGTTGTGCGGAGCCATCACATCGTCACGATTCGCCTCCCGACCGGGCACCCTGCCATTCATAGCAGTCTCCATGAAGGAATCACCAATAAGGAAGGATATCCCCTCTCGCGCAGACATGTCGATGAACTGCCCCTGGCCAGTCCTCTGCCTGTGAATCAGTGCCATCATAACCGCTACGCCGATCATGGTCCCTACAAGTACGTCGTCTCGCCCCAATCCCTCGCCCGGAGGACCATCCGGGTACCCAGTCAGGTAGCCCAGACCGCCCAACGCGCGGAAAAGGGGGCCGTATCCCAACTGCTTGGACTCGATTCCTGTGCTGTCGTACCCTGCGGCCGAAGATGAGACGTAAACGATATCCGGCCTTAGCTTGCTGGCTTCGGCATAGCCCAGACCTAGTTTGTCCATCACTCCCGGTCGATACGTCTCCACGACAACGTCGGAGATACTGATCAACCGCTTCGCCAGTTCAACGCCGCGGTCCTCCCCCAAGTTCAGAGTTATACCCTTCTTGTTCAGGTTCACCCAGTTGAACACAGGTGTGTCTGTCAGCATGCCCTCAGGGATTCGTTGTCCCGGTATGTACGTCGCGACACGCCCGCCATCAGCCGATACCCCGGCGCGCCTTGTCATGTCAAGCCTGTAGCCACTCTCTATCTTGATGACCTCAGCTCCAAACTGCGCCAGCATCAAGCCTGCCCACGGGCCCACGATCATCTCGCCGAACTCCAGGTATCTGATACCGGACAGCGCATCCATGCTCGTACTCCCCCTAGATGATCCCTAATCCAGCGAGTCTGGCAACCTCCCGCTTGGTGTAGCCCAATCGCTGGCTGTAGACCATCTCGTTGTGTTCGCCCAGCATGGGAGCTGCACGCTCGCATCGCCAGGGCGTCTTCGAGAAGCGGTACGGGGCTGTTATGTAAGTAAGCCTTCCGGCACAGGGATGGTCTATGTCCGCGAAGAAGCCACGTGATTTCAAGAGGTCGGAGCTCATGATCTCAGCCGGGGTGAGGAAAGGGCTTAAAGCAACACCATTCTCAAGAGCCCCTTCATGGAGTTCCCGCTTCGTGTGGCCTCCAGCCCAATCCTCCAACCTCTTTCTCACCTCCGCTGCGTGCTCACGTCTGCCGTTTTGATCTTCATACCAATCGGCCTTCGCCCAGTCGGGATTGCCCATCTGCTTTCTGATGCGCAACCAGAACGTCTGCTCCAGAGACACGCACATCACGTGCCCGTCCTTGCAGGGAACCACGCCTGTCTCAGGAACCCGAGGCATCAACCTGGTGGGGGTCATCCCCGCCATCGTGTAGGGCAAATGATCGAAAAGGCAGGACACGGTCAAGGCTTCTTGCTTCGAAATGTCTATGTGTTGGCCTCTTCCTGTGCTGTCCCTGCAGTACAGGGCCACAAGCGTCCCCAGTGCGGTGTAGATGCCGACCTCGTACTCTCCGGCAAACCCGCCCAGCTTCACCGGAGGTCGGTCGGCAGAAGGTGAACCACTGGGAGTAACGTAGCCTTCTCCACAGCTGTGAATTGAGTTCAGAGGATATGCCTTGTAGTCCTTGTATGGCCCCGTCTGGCCGAAAGCGGTTATCGAAGTCATGATCAGCCTGGGGTTCACACTCGATAGGGTCTCGTAGCCAAGGCCCGCCTCCGACATGGCTCCAGGTGGGCAGTCCTCGACCAAGACATCGCACTGCTCGACAAGTCCCTTGAGAATATCGCTGCCTTTACTTGAAGCGTGATCCAGGGTGATCCCCAACTTGTTGGTGTTCAAGTAGAGGAAGAGACCACTGCGCTCTGGGTGAGGCACATTGCCTGGAAATGGCCCTCTTCTTCTGGACTCATCGCCTTCTCCGGGCGTTTCCACTTTGATGACCTCAGCGCCCATGTCCGCCATGACCTTGGTGCAGAAGGGCCCGGCTACCATGCTGCACAACTCCAAGACCCTGATGCCTGCCAAAGCTCTATCCATTCACAATCTCCTGATTCGATAGCGATCGGTGTTGGGAATATACTCGTGCATTCAACGTACTACACCACGGCATCAGAATTCGACCACGGCACCGACTCCGCATTGCACGCTCTTGGTGGGATAGAGGCGTTCAATCTGAGAAAGGTGTTGAGTGCAGTGACAAGGGCATATCAGATCAAGGTCTCGCAGCAGGTCCAGATCGCGAAACCCATGGAACCCCCCGAGCACGGCGCGCACTTCTCCAAGCCTTGAGGCCTCATCGAGAATGGCACCCAGCCCTGGATGCGAGCATCCGGTGACTACGGCCAACCCCTGCCCGCTGTCCAACACCAGCGATTGCTCGATACCGGCGAGTTCGCCCGTGGAGTATACACGATCACATACACGAATGCCCTGCTTGACTGGGGTAACTCGGGGCCCCCTGATATGCTGCTGCATTGACGCCGGTACGAAGATAGCCGCTTCCGTGTTCCTGCTGACGAAATCCTTCAGCCCCCCGGTATGGTCCAGATGCCCGTGTGAGATGAAGACGACATCGATACCGCCGGGATCAAAACCGAGCTGCTCCATGTTGTCGAGAAGCGCGCGTCCGTCGCCGCTGGTGTCGAACAGAATGCGAGGCATATCCTCTCCGTCGACGATGCAGGCAAACCCCCACCCGGAATGCAGGTGCTCGGCGATGGATCTGTTGTCATAGACGATGGTTATTCTCATTCCGCCCTGCCCGAGGACTACCGCCGGTCCGCTTCGTAGCCGTCCAGCTGCAGGCGCAGGTTGTCCAGAGCCATGACTACGGGCTCGTAGGCCGTGCCCACGGTTGGGTAGTAGCAAGTGTCGGTCAATGCGAGCCTGTCGATGGGGACCCTCTCGGCAATGGCAAGTGCCAGGCGATCGATCTTGCCGGCCACCAACTCCTCGGCGATAACCTGTGCTCCAACCAGGGTGCGAGTTCGAAGATCGGCGATAAGCTTAAGGTTCACAGTCCTTCCACCGAACATCCGACGGCGTGTGGCCGTGGTCGTCACAGCAGACGCCACGTCGATTCCCTTCTCGCGGGCCTCGCTCTCTGTGAAGCCCACCGTGCCCACCTGCAGGCCGAATGCCTCCATGATGAAGGGCATCGCCGTACCGTGATATGGCAGCGTGTTGCCGAGCACTGCATTCGTGGCAGCTATCCTTCCGCCGCGCGCAGCGCTGGTGGCAGTCTGATAGAGCCTTCTCTCGCCTAGGACTGTGTCCCAGTTCTGAGCGCAATCGCCGATTGCATAGATATCCGGGTCGCTTGTCTGGAGATACTCGTTTACCGCGATTGCGCCGGTTTCTCCCAGCTTCAACCCGGCTTGCCGCGCCAGTTCCACATTCGGTCGTGATCCGGCCGCGAAGAGGACGAAGCCCACAACAAGCTCTCTATCGGGAAGGGAGAGCACCTTCCTGCCATTGCGGCTGGCAACTTCGTTGATGGTTGTCGAGAGAACGAGGTCAATGCCGCTGTCGGTAATTCTCGCTTCGATCCTCCGCGCGAACTCCTCATCAAGGTACGCTCGTAGGACTCTGTCGGACCTCCCCAGAAGGTGTACGCTTTGGTAACCCCTGGCCCTTAGGGCTGCAGCCATTTCGAGTCCTATCTGCCCGACGCCCACCACAGCTGCCTCCGAGTCTCTCGCAATGACCTCTTCCAGCCTCCTGGCGGTCTCCAGGCCCGTGGCCAATACATACTCACTGGAGCCGTCGAGTCCAGGAAGAGGAGGAATGATCGGCACCGCGCCCAAGTCAAGGATGAGTTTGTCATAGTCGTAGACCGAGCCAGCCGCTGTCAATCTTCTCTGGGACCTCAGTATCTCGGTGACCTCCGACTCGAAATGGACGTTGATGTCCCGCTCCTTGTAGAACTTGGACTTGAACACGAACGTATCATTCCAACTGGAGAGGTCGCCCTTCAGCACGAAGGGTATCTCGCATGGCTGGTTGCCTATCTCACTCCTGTCGGTGAATATGTCTATACGTGCTTCCTGGTCAAGGCGACGGACCATATTGGCAGCGTTGCTGGCTCCCCCGCCTCCACCCACTATGCAGACATGGATACTCATCGCTAGCTGTCACTCCGATCTGCGAACAAGACGCTGG